>CAYUYQ010000001.1:0-42068 GCA_964449335.1 uncultured Bacteroides sp.
AGCTCCCCATCTTCGACTTCGAGATTCCCACCGAGCTTCCCGGCGTTGATCCCAAAATCCTCGATCCCCGCGACACCTACGCTAATCCCGAGGAATGGGAAGTTAAGGCTAAAGACCTCGCAGCCCGCTTCATCAAGAACTTCAAGAAGTATGAAAACAACGAAGCCGGTAAGGCTCTCGTTGCTGCCGGTCCTCACCTCTGATTTCTGACCGACCGGACGCCAGGCGGCAATAGAGCCCCACAGCCTATCCAAGCCGGCGCCCGACGCCAATAACCCCCACACATGACGATGAGTCAAACTCCGGTTTCGACTCATCGTCTTTTTTATCTCCTGACGACGCGGGAGGCGTCAGAATGATTAGGAGAACGACAGAGTGGCGAATGAAAAAAAATTGGCATCCCGACTGAACAATTTTCCGGTTAGCGGCATTGTAATATCGTTGGAGGCCGTTTCATCTCCTTAATATTTTTACAGCTCTTCATCCGATCACATTCATAATCAAAATCTCAAGCAAACATCACTATGGCAAACTTCCTCACTGAGTTCAAGGAATTCGCAATGAAAGGCAATGTCGTCGACATGGCCGTGGGCGTAGTAATCGGCGCCGCTTTCGGTAAAATCGTCAGCTCACTCGTCGACGATCTCATCATGCCCCTTGTAGGCGTAGCCACTGGCGGCATCAACTTCACCGACTATAAGATTGTGCTCCAGCAGGCCGTAATGGACGGCACCGAAGTGCTCAAACCCGAGGTGACCCTCAACTGGGGCACATGGATTCAGACCATCGTCAACTTCCTCATCGTAGCCTTCTGTATCTTCGTCATGATTAAATTCATGAACCGCATGCGCAAGCGCAAAGACATCGAGGCCGAAGCCGAAGCAGCCGCAGCCGACGCTGCAGTCGAGGCTCCCACCAAAGACCAGGAACTCCTTACCCAGATTCGCGACCTTCTCCAGCAGCAGGCCGAAGCCAAAAAATAACATCCGCGAGATATAACTACGCTTCAAATACCGGCGCGGCGTCCCGACCTACCGAAGGTCAGGGCGCCGCGCAAATCTTATGTAAGTCACCCGGCAGCTACTTCCGTCCGAAATCGGCCGGAATCTCGCCCCATTTCTCCGTGTCCCATTTCAATATGCGGTTTACCGGATGATGGGTCTGTAGCCACGTCTCGGCGCGGCGCACCATCTCCATAATCTCACCATTTTTAGCGTTGGGCGTCAGCGCCGTTTTTGCATGCCGGTTACGCACCCATGCGATAGCCGTGCGGCTGTCTGAATAGATTGTCACTCCGGGACGTCCCTGCTTCTCAAGCAGAGCCAGAGCGTGGACCAGAGCCAGAAATTCACCGATATTATTCGTGCCTCCCGGCAGCGGCCCGACGTGGAAAATCCGTCTGCCCGTATTGATGTCGACGCCCTGATACTCCACCGGACCCGGATTGCCGCTGCAGGCTGCGTCGACCGCCAACGATCCGGGCACAATCTCCGGTATCGCGGCATAGTTGACCACCTGCGGTTCGCGCTTAGCCATTGCCCGGAAAAGATTGAGATACTGGTCGGGGTCACCGCGGTAGGCCTCCACAGCCTCCGTCTGCGAATCGAAACTCTTATAGCGCGCTCCCGGGAAATTCTCAACCTGCAGTTTGCAGTCGTCCCAGTTGTCATAGATTCCGGTTTCGTGACCGGCCCACACCACGTAAAACTTTCTCCGTGCCATATCTACCTCCTCCCCCCTTACGAAAGCGTAAGAAACAGGTTGATATCGAAGTATCTCACGCCGGCCTTCGACGCCACTTCGCGGTTCACGGCCTTGCCCATAAACGTCAGGGCGGCGCGCTGCAATCCCGGCTGAAGTTTCAGCGCATTGAGCGTGCCCTCAGTGTCGATTACCGGACGGAGCATGGTGATAAACGTATTGCTCAAAGCCATGGCCGCCGTGCGTGGCACGTAGCTTCCGGCGTTGACGTAGCATGCGCGCGTGGGCTCCGACGGCGCCACGTCGCACTGACGCACCTCCGCCAGGTCAATCGTCGGCAGCGATGGAAACGCCTTGCCGCAATCGTCCGAAAGGTCGAATATCACCACGCCTCGCTTCATTTCGCCGACAGTTTCGGCATCAAACACCGGCGCGGGGACCACCTCGGTGTAGATGACCACGTCGGCCGACCGGAGCGCATTCATCAGCACGCGCGGATGCAGTGCCGACGTCACCACCCCCTGACCGAGTTCGCGCCAGGCATCGCGCAGTCGGTAGACATCGTGGTCAAACAGGCGCACCAGCGCGCCGGCACCGGCCGCCGAGCGAGCCGCCGAGCATCCTGCGATACCCGAGCCGATAACCGTCACCTCACACGGCACCACTCCCGCCACGCCTCCAAGCAGAATGCCCTTGCCGTGAACCGAATCGGCCAGCAGCGACGAAGCCCGCGCTATCGCTGCGCGTCCGGCCAGTTCGGCCAGCACGTCGGCAAACGGCCGGTTACCTCGCTCGTCCTCTATCAGGTCAATGGCTATCGTCAGTATATGGCAGTCAATCAGCGCCCGCGCACCCGCCTGCGACATACGGCAGAAATTACTGAGTGTAAGCAACATTCCTCCGCGACGCATCATTCTGATATCGACCGGTTCGAGCGGCGCCAGACTCACCACAATATCAGCCTCCAGAGCCTCTCGGCGCGAGGTCACCCGCACCCCGGCCCGCGTAAAAGCCGAATCGGGATAGTGGATGGGCAGCGCAGCGCCTTCTTCGATTCTGACGCTGAAACCCAGCTCTATGAGCAGACGTGCGCCCTCCGGTGTGAACGGGAACCGCCGTTCCGACGGATGGACGCAGCGGGGCAAGCCGACCGACAGCGCCCTGCGGCGCGTCTTCACCGGCGCAGGCTCTTCCTGCGCCACATGGATTTCGGCTCCTGAGGCCGAAGATGTTGGGGCAATCATGGTTTGATAGGTATATTGAAACGGGTTGTAAATTCTTTAATCGATTCCTCAATCTGGCTGCTATCGTCGAGGCGGTCTGCGCCAAAAGTTTCGTGAGCCCGACCGTAAAACTCCATGCGGCGTTCAAGCTCGGCCGCTATATAGGCCTCCAGCTCCGCATCGGTCATATCCTTAATCAGCGGGCGCCGCCTCCGGCCCTTCGACAGTCGCTCGAGAAGGCGTCCGAGCGAGGCGTCGAGCCTCACGGTGAGCCCCTTCGAGTTCATAAACTCCATATTGTCGAAAAAGCAGGGCGTCCCTCCGCCGCAGGCCACGATTACATTCTCGAAATCCGCGACCTCATGGAGCATCCGGCGCTCGAGCTCGCGGAAACGGGCCTGACCTTCGCGCGCGAAGATCTCCGACACATTAGCGTGGAACCGTCGCTCTATATACGTGTCCAGATCGATATAGTCCAGGCCCGTAGCCCGGCCCAGCGCCTTGGCCAGCGTGCTCTTGCCACTGCCCATAAAGCCTATGAGAAAAATCGGTTGCATCGATAGTTTTCGGTTTGTGCTTAAAAGCGGTGCTTCAAACGACACACCCTCACCGCAAAGATAGCTATTTTTTCGGACATCGCAACCCGATTGACGGAAGCCCCGCACAGACCCGGCCCACTTGGCGGATAGCCATTGAATTTCTAAAAATTTTTCGTAGATTTGCAAGGTAGTATGCGCCGCGGGCGGCCCGCGGCGCTTTTCAGCTTACAAACGCCGAAAAATTCTAATAACCAATCATACCATTTACCTATGAATCTCAAAACCATCCTCCTGTCTGCTGCCCTTGCATCGTCAGCGGTGGCTGCAGCCGGTGAAACGCCCAAACGTTTCACCGAGACTCCCGAACAGAAAGCCGAACGTATGCAATGGTTTGCCGACGCAAAACTGGGCATTTTCATCCACTGGGGTGTCTACTCCAAGGGTGAGACCTCCGAAAGCTGGGCATTCCACAACGGCCATATCTCTCTCCCTGACTACATGAAACAGGCCGAGGCATTCACCGCTGCAAACTACGACCCCGAATACTGGGCCAAACTCATCAAAGAAAGCGGCGCCAAATACACCGTAATCACCACCAAACACCACGACGGCTTCGCTCTCTGGGACACCAAAGCCGGCAAAGTGAGCGCTGTCAAATCGTCGCCCGCCAAGCGCGATGTCATCGACCCATTTGCTAAAGCCGTCCGCGATCAAGGCCTCAAACTCGGCTTCTACTACTCGCTCATCGACTGGCCTCACCCCGATTATCCCGAGACATATCGCGACAAAGCTCCGAAATACGACCTCAACGCCGAGCCCGAGCGCTGGCAGGGATTCGTAGATTTCAACAAGGCTCAGCTTGCCGAACTTTCATCGAAGTGGAACCCCGACCTCTATTGGTTCGATGGCGACTGGGAACACTCCTCCGAGCAGTGGGACGCCCCCGGCATCGTGGCCCAGCTCCACAGCTACCGACCCGGAGTGATTGTCAACTCCCGCATCCAGGGCAACGGCGACTATGAGACACCCGAACTCGGCGTGCCCGTCACCCGTCCCAACTCGCAGTGGTGGGAGACCTGCATGACCTCCAACGACTCCTGGGGCTACCGCGTTGCCGACACCAACTTCAAGTCATCAAAGACCATCATCAAGATGCTTGCCGACTGCATCAACCTCGGCGGTAACCTTCTTCTCGACATCGGCCCGAAAGCCGACGGCACCATTCCCGAAGAGCAGGTGCAGATACTTAAAGACCTCGGACGCTGGACTTCGAAACACGCCGAAGCCATCTACGGTACACGCGCCGGTATTCCCGCCGGACACGTTCAGGCCTACACCGCCCTCAATAAGACCGGCGACATAATCTACGTGTTCCTCCCCTACGTGCCCAACGAAGCGCTCGAATTCAAAGGCCTCAAGAGCTACATCAAGAAAGCCCGTGTGGTCGGCACCGACAAGGAACTCGACTGGAACCTCTACAACGACGTTTCGTGGGGTGTAGCTGCCGGTTGCTACTATATCAACGTTCCCGCCGAAGTGTGCGACCCCGATATGACCGTGCTCGCACTCGAACTCGAGGAACCCGTGAAGCTATATGCCGGTGCAGGTCAGGTAATGACATTCAACGACATGGAAGGCGACGCCGCCAAGAAAGAAAACAAATAAGCGTCTGCCGAAGAGCGACCGACACAACCAAGCCATAAAACATCTCACAACCAAAAGTAATGAAACGTATCCTAATGACAGCGCTTTCGGCCGCAATCATGGCCGGAGCGTGGGCAGCCACTCCTCTGGTAGACCGCTATGAGGCCCGTCTGACCCAACCTCGCCTCTACGATGCATTCCGCACCACGGGCAAAATAAAAATCGACGGCAAGCTCAGCGAAGCCGACTGGTCGAAAGCCGTGCCTACCGACCCGTTTGTCGACATACGCGGCAAAGGCTATCCCGAACCCGTCAAAGCCACATGGGCAAAAATGATGTGGGACGACGAAAACCTCTACATCGGCGCCCGCCTGATTGAAGACAATGTGATTGCCAAGCTCTCGCAGCGCGATACAATAATCTACCACGACAACGACTTTGAAGTGTTCATCGACCCCGACGGCGACGGACAGCACTACTTCGAAATCGAAAACAATGCAAAAGGCGTGGTGTTCGACCTTATGCTCGACAAGCCGTATCGTTCCGGCGGCAGCTTCTTCGTGCCCTGGAACTGCGAGGGACTGCAGCTGGCCACCTCGGTCGACGGCACCCTCAACAAACCCAGCGACACCGACCGCGCATGGTACGTCGAAATGGCCATCCCCTTCAAGGCCCTCACCCGCGACTTCACCAACCCCAAGTCGCTTAAGACCTGGCGCATCAACTTCTCGCGCGTAGAGTGGCTCGTGCCCGGTCAGCCCGAGGAAAACTGGGTGTGGAGTCCCACCGGCCTCGTCGACATGCACATGCCCGAACGCTGGGGCTTCCTCCGCTTTGTCGATGCCCCTGTTGGCTCGGCTCAGGCCGCTGCCGACCTCACTCTCGACATGGATGCCTACCGCCTAATCTGGGCTCTCTTCTACGCCCAGCTCGACAACCGTGGCAAAAATCATAACTTCATCCGCACCGTCGACGACTTCATGCTCTCCGACAAAGACAAGGCTCTCCTCCCCAAAGGCGGCGAAATCACGGTCGACGCCAGCAACTCAGCGTTTGCTCTCGCAGTGACAGTTCCGGCCCGCGGCGAAGTCTACCACCTCGACCAGAACGGTAAATTCACCATCTCGAAAGAGCAGCCACGCGTCGTCAAGAACTGGGCATGGACCGGTCTGCCCAAGGACCGCACTCCCGAGCAGTGGTCGGCTTGGTTCAAGAAGCTCCACGACGCCGGCATCAGCGCAGTGCTCTTCGAAGGCTACGACGAAAACACCTACCGTCTCTGCAAGGAAGCCGGACTCGAGGCCCACTACTGGAAGTGGACCATGAACCGCGCCGAACTCATGGACAAGCATCCCGAATGGTACGCCGTCAACCGCAAAGGTGAATCGTCGTTCGACAAACCCGCCTACGTAGGCTACTACCGCTTCCTCTGCCCCTCGCGTCCCGAAGTGGCCGAATATCTTGCCGAGGACTACATCAAGTGCGCCAATCTCCCCTACGTCGACGGTATGCACCTTGATTATATGCGCCTCCCCGACGTGATTCTGCCCGTAAGCCTCTGGAAAAACTACGGTATCGAGCAGACCAGCGAACACCCCGAATACGATTACTGCTACTGCGACGTTTGCCGTGCCAAATTCAAAGAGCTTACCGGCCGCGATCCACTCGACGACGAATTCCCGATGGAAGACCAGTCGTGGATTAACTTCCGTCTCGACGCCATCACCAACGTCGTAAAGACCATTGCCGACCGCGTGCGCGGCGAAGGCAAATTCCTTTCATCGGCCGTCTTCCCCGGACCGTCAATGGCCAAGCGTATGGTTCGTCAGGACTGGGGCAACTGGAATCTCGACGCCTACTTCCCCATGATCTACAACGGTTTCTACAATGAAGGTCCCGCATGGATCGGCCGTTCCGTCAACGAAGGCGTCAAAGCAATCAACGGCCGCGGCAAACTCTATTGCGGCGTGATGAGCCCCGACATTCAGGGCGAAGACTTCACCAAAGCCCTTGACGAGGCCTACAGCAACGGCGCCGCCGGCATCTCCTTCTTCGCCGGGCCCGACGACACCCAGCTCCGCCAGCTCAAAGACTACATGAAGAAACACAACCTCGTCCCCGCCAACTAATCCCCAACCCCAATACCCTCTCCCCGGCCCCGCGACCCACCCCGTCGCGGGGCCTTTTATTATCCTCCGGTATCGCAACCCGAATAAACTATTGACTAGTAATCACTTATAAAGCAGATTGCCACATCAAATTATAATTCATTAATACTCAGCTATATCAACGCACCATCATATCAACGACAGATTTTTATTTTTCTCCACGACATATAGCGCTATATATCAGTATATTACAGAAACAAAAAGCCAAATTATTTTTGTCGACAGATTTGACATTACTTAGTTTTATTATTTATCTTTGTGGCATATTAACCCCCTTAACTCACTTTTCATGAATCGCTTTTCTCTTTTTATCCTTACTCTTATCCTATCTGTATTTTCAGTTCTTAGAGCTAAAGCTCAAGACAATCCCATTGGACCTGAATTTCTTGGTGTATGGTGCATAATAGACATTGACCTTACAAATGATCCCGTGAATGAAAGAGGAGAGTTAGTGTATGAAATAGCAGATCCTCCAGAAGGAGCGGGACTGATGGGCTATGGGAATGGAGATATGAATGGCGATTATGACGATTGGATTGATTACGGAAATATTCCACTCACTGGGCCTGGAAGTCCTTACGTGATAAAAAATGGTAACAATTTAGAAATACATTTTAAACGAGTATTATTAAAACTTGAAATGCTAGATGACACTGCAATTTTCGATTGTGGACTTCCAGTTAAAAAGAAAGTCGTAATTATAGCGTCAAGACCCGTATCATATCAACAATGCTACTATACTGTTCGACTTGTCGTAAAAAACTAAGCGATATACTATGAATATAAACAGGCTTGTTTGTTTATTCACATTTTTTGCAACGATATCTATGTTTGCCCAGCTGCCGACTGATTACAGGTCGGAGCAGATATTTCTTGCGCCACGGCAATACTCAGTGATGCCGGGTGACACAATAGATATTGATGGAATAGTGACATGCCTGTCTAATGATGAGTCAAGACCATACAGCCATTATATTTATATAGAGTCAATCAACGATGAAGACTCTGTAGTTGTTCGCAATAAGGTTTCCTGCGATTCATACGGTCGTTTTTTTACCAGTATCCCGACCGACCCTCTTGATTCACGTGGGGTATTATACATTCGCGCGTACACACAACTCATGCGAAATTTCAATCCTGAAAGTTTCGCCTTGCAGCCAATAATGATAGGAAGGGATTTGCCGTCAAACGACGAAATCATTGATGAAAACACAAACCTCCAAGCAATTCCATTCGGTGGAGTATTAAAACCGGGTAAATCACAACATATAGCCGCATTTCTCACAAACGGACAAGGATTTCCACTAACTGATAGGGCACTGCATATCATCGATAATTACGGTGACACCATCACAACTTCCATCACATCTCTTTCCGGGATATCAACTCTTACATTCTTCCCCAACACGGATAAAAGTTACAGAGTCGTGTTTCGGGAAATGGGTGTAGAGAAATCAGTAGCCCTGAATGTAGACAGATCGGATGCTCCTCAATTAGAAGGAAAAATTAATGACAAAAGGATTTTTTTTTCAATTGATGGAAATATAGAGAAAAAAAGACTTATCGTTTATGACCGGCATAACGGCGTCACAGAAGCACGTTTGTCACACCCTCAGGGGTCTATCACTTTAGAGCATGCCCCTGAAATTGCAACCTTATTTCTTACAGATTCCAACCTGGAAATTCTTACCGAAATAACTATTTCAAATTCCTGCGTTAAGGGTGAGTTAAAGGTTCTCATACCGGATACAATGATGCCATCGGGTAAAACGATTGATTACTCAAACATCGAATCTGATTCCGTAAAGTTGATTTCAATAAGAGTTCTTGAATCAGATAACTTTTTAGCCGGCAATGTGGAAAGTTCACTGCTATATATATCGGATTATTCATCGCCTTTTGTGTTCCCACATCACTATGCAGGATCCGAATCACGTACACGTGAGAAAGACTTGCAGGCTTGGCTTGGAACCGCATCGTTTAAACGCTTTAATTTGTCCGATGTGCATGCTGCGTCAGATTCCGCCACCTACTCTTACTTACCTGAATTAACAATGCAAATTAAAGGTCGTATCTGGCGAAGTCCCAAACAGCCATTCAAAAAGGGACAGATAGTTGCCTATAATGAGGATAACTTCTGTGTCTACGATACAACGATAAGTCAGGATGGATTCTTTGCGCTTGATGTTGATGATTTCTACGATGGCACAAAATTCTTTCTACAACCAATTAATACAAAAGGAAAAGCCGAAAAAGCACAAGTAACGATTGACGACGATGTATTTCCTTCTCCGGTAATTAACCGACAAAAAATAATAGGCAACAGTCGTTACATTAATGCAGATGTTTCTTTTGATTCCAAACAGTCAAGAACGGCAAGGGAACTTGCAAATGTTACAGTCAAGGCTCGTGTTAAAGCCGAGCCCGTTTCCACGAAACAGTTCTATTCACAACGATTTAAGAATAGAGAGGAAATAGAAAGGAAGAGCTATCTTACTCTACGCGATATTCTTGAGGATATGCCATTTATAGTCCTCAAAGGAACTAGCCCGGTTTATATATTGTCAACCCGAGGAGCATCCTCCTTAAACTCCGGTTCTCCTATGAAAGTCCTGATGGATGGTACCGTTATTGATGAACAAACACTTGGCATACTCATCGACATGCCAAGTAATGACATTGAATCGGTCGAGCAATTAAGTCCGGCAGAGGCTCTGGCGTATGTTCCGTTTGGTTTATCAGGAGCTATTTCTATTACCACACGTCGTCTCGGACATAGAAAGCAAAACATAGTTTCAAAAGGAACTGACGTAATACCTTTGGGATTAACGAGGGATATCGAAAATAAGAATTTGAAAAGAGGTGTAATGACCGTTCCTGATAAACCGGGAAAATATCGCCTTTCGATAGACTACATCGGGTCTGACGGCTCCGTTCATTCAATAGAGCGGCCGTTTGAAGTAAAATGATTGATATTTGTTTGCAATTATTTCCTATCTTTGGCAAACATTAATACCAGATTGTCATGAATTTGTCGAGACTGTTAGTCATAATAATGTTTGCTGTGGTTGGGTGTGCGGCCGAGGCCGGGGCGTCGGTGGGGCGCGACAGTGTGCGCGCCGATGGACGGTCGCTGCGCACGCGCGGAGCTGTCGAGGGATTGATGCGCCGCAATCCGCCACGACTCACATTCAATCCCGCTGTGGTTTCGCCTGATTCGTTTCCCGCTTGGCAGGGCAGGATGAAAGAGGCCATGGCGCGGCTTATGCGTCATCCCGAATCCGAGTCAGAACCGGCAAAACTTATAAAACGCGTAGCCCGAAAAGGCTATACGCTTGAGAAATGGGAGAGCTATCCGCTCGATTCGACGGTGGTGCCATTTCTTGTGCTCATACCCGACGGTGTCGACGCTGCCCATCCGGCTCCCGCCGCCATCTGCATCCCCGGTTTTGGACAGACAAAAGAGCTTCTGGCCGGTGAACGCTCAGGCAATTACTCGCTTGACGGCGATGCTGACACCTCGGCCGTTAAAAACACAATGGCTCTTGACTACGTGAAAGCCGGACTCGTGGCCGTGGCCGTCGACAATCCGGCATGCGGCGAGCTTTCAGACGACGGCCGCTTCGACTACCTCGAAACATCGCGCTTTCTGCTCGAAACCGGCTGGAGCTACCTCGGGCTGAGTTCGTGGCAGGATCGTGTGATTCTCGACTGGATGAAAACCCGACCCTACATCGACCGCGACCGCATAATTGCCAGCGGATTCTCCCTCGGCACAGAGCCTATGATGGCTCTCGGGCTGCTTGACGACTCGATTTACGCGTTTGTCTACAACGACTTCCTGTGCCGAACCCGCGAGCGAGCACTCGTTATGGACCGTCCCGACGCAAACGGTGTGAGAGCGTTTCCCAACTCAATCGAGCATCTTATCCCCGAATTTCTCCTTGATTTTGACTTCCCCGACATTGTCGCCGCCCTCGCTCCGCGCCCGGTAATCTGCACCGAGGGTGGCATGGACCGCGACTTTGCCATTGTCGACAGCGCGTTTACCGCCGCCGGAGCGCCCGGCAACTTCGAGTGGCACCACTACCCGAAATTCGCCGACCCATCAGCCCGCGTTCCCCTTCAGGCAATGCCTTCGGGCATCGACCGAGCCACATTCTTCCGCCTCGCCAACGTCGATCCGCCCTCACACTACTTCAAATCCGCTCTCGTCCTTCCCTGGCTCAACCGCCTCCTCCACCCCGATAACTGAAATCCGTAACAATTCAATGTTTTCGGAGCATTTCTTGGCGGAATAGAATTTATTTAATAATTTTGAAGTGATAACATTTTATCATTATCGCCGAAAAATGACAGATAGTAATAGCATATTATCTCTTTTAGACAATTTCACGCTAACCAATCCCGACGATATTGCCCAAACCATAGCCGATGATTTCCGCAAACGTCGCATCGAGAAAGGCTTTACCCGCAAACAGTTTGCCGAGAAATCAGGCGTGGCCGGTCCGACACTCACACGTTTTGAGCAGAAAGGCCTTATATCCCTGACCAACCTCATCAAGCTGGCCATCGAATTGGGCTACACCTCCGAGATTAACTCTCTTTTCGCCACCCCCAAATACTCGACCATGGACGAGCTTCAACAGATCCGCCGCAACACCGGCAAGAAAAAAGCCTCCGGCCACCCCCTCCCCGAATGAAAACAATCAACAACAAAATCACCGTTGGTTTCCATGACAAAATTGTCGGAACACTCTCATTGACGCCCGACAATCGGCTGTGCTCTTTTGAGTACAGTCAGGAATGGCTTATCGAGGGATTTAGTATTTCGCCACTGGAACTGCCTCTTAAACCGGGTATATTCATTGCGAAACCGACTCCATTTTACGGCAACTTCGGCATCTTCGAAGACAGTCTCCCCGACGGCTACGGACGCTATCTGCTCCACAAAGTTCTCATGAAAGAAGGTATTGACGATTCGCAACTGTCAGTGCTTGACAGGCTGAGCCTTGTCGGCTCTAATGCCATGGGAGCTCTAACCTATATTCCCACAAGAGATTTAGTCCTTGACGATAACATTACCGATTTCGACCTATTGCAGGAGAAAGCGCTTGAGGTACTGCGTGAGAAGCAGGATGCTGATGCTTGTATGCTTCTTCAAAACAGTGGCAACAGCGGAGGAGCACGCCCCAAAGCCGTTTTTTCCGACAATGAGGGTCATTGGCTTATAAAATTTCGTCACACCTACGACCCTACTGACATTGGAGTAACCGAATTTCGCTACAACGAGGCGGCAAAAAGATGCGGAATATGTGTTCCCGATTTTCGATTAATCAATAACCGCTACTTTGCCTCTCGTCGATTTGATATTGATGGCGACGGACAGAGAATCCACGTGGCGACTGCCGGAAGTCTGCTTGGCATTTCTCTGGCAACTCCTGTGCTTGATTATCGTAATCTTCTTGCTCTAACCGGGTATCTAACTCAGAATCCGGCTGAAATAGAAGAAATGTATCGGAGAATGATATTCAATTATCTCACCGACAACAAAGATGATCACTGTAAAAACTTCAGTTTCATGGTCGAACGCACCAACGGGGGAAAATGGCTCTGGAAACTTGCTCCGGCCTATGACTTGACTCTGTGCACCGAAGGCTACAATGGAGAGCACGCCACGTCGGTGAACGGCACCGGTAGACCCTCCCTGTCTGACTTCTTAGCTGTCGGCAAGAGGATAAGGATGTCAGAAAAGAGATGCCTTGAATTAATTGGAGAAGTTCGCGACGGAGTAAACGACATTGCAAAATACGAAATAAGGTGAGGCAACTGCCGCGATGCCTGCACCTCCTACGCCTTCTTCTCCTGAAGCGGAGTTGCGGGTTTTAGGCAAATATTGTAATTTAGCGTTTCAGAAACAATCACTGCCATGCGCTGCATTTTGATAATCATTATAGGTGCGATAGCCGTCGGGTGCGGACACGATTCCGGGCGACTCAACGACCCGCATCATACCCTGACAATCGAAGAACTCACGGCCGATACGGTGGCTGAATGGGACCATCCGCTCGCCGAACTGCCCGAACCGACCCGCAAGATTCGCATCAACAATATCGGTCCGCTCGCCAAGGTGTTCAACGACAGCAACTACGTCCATTGGGACGAAGCCAAAAGAATCGGCATCCGACCTCTCGACGATTTGCGAAGCTACTGGGAACCAGACCGTGAACTGGTGAAAGTGGCATCGTGCGAAGATTTCTACGTAGAGCCCCCGACACACTCGCGACCGTTTCTTGTGCCCGAAGGTGCAGCCATGCTCCACGAAATCGGACGCCGTTTCCGCGACTCGCTGCAGGCTCGCGGCGGAGGCGACTACCGCATAAAGGTGACAAGCGTTCTTCGCACCCCGTCGTCAATCCGACGCCTGCGTCGGGCCAACCGCAACGCAGTTGACTCGTCAGTCCATCAGTTCGGCACCACGGTCGACATCAGCTACTCGCGTTTCGCCCCCGACAGCGACCGCATACCGCGCTCGATGGAAGACCTCAAGAATCTGCTCGGCGAAGTGCTCTGGGCCATGCGTGCCGAGGGAAAATGCTACGTGAAATATGAGCGGAAGCAGCCCTGTTTCCACATCACCGTGCGTGAAGGCGCCTACTCTCCCGCCATAGAGGAAGAGGACTAAGTTTCCTACACATCATTTCCGAACGTCAATGGACAACAATACTGACCTGCCGACCACACCTGCCGACGCTGCTCTTCGCCGCCGGCGCCCATTGTGGCTGCGCGCAATAAAATGGACGGCAATAACCGTAGCGGTGCTGGCATTGATAGTGACCGGTCTGATTGGTGTAGCGGTATGGTATCTCAATCCCACTCGGCTCACCCCTATAGTCAACCGCGTGGCTTCATCGTATCTCAACGCCACGGTCGATACCCGACGCGTCGAACTCACATTCTGGCACACCTTCCCACGCCTCGAAGTCACGGTCGACTCGCTATGCGTCGTAAGCCGGTCGCTCGACGATATTCCTCAAACCGTAAGGGCCACCCTGCCGGCCGATGCCGACACGCTGCTGCGCGTTGAGCGATTCAGCGGCGGCATCAACATTGCCGAATTGTCGCTGGGCAACATTGCCCTCTACGACGTAGCGATTCAGCGCCCCGACTTGTTTCTGGTCGTGGCTCCCGACTCGGTCTGCAACTTCATGATTCTCCCGACGGCCGACACTGCCGCGACCGACGGCCCGACCGTAATCCCGCCCATATCCATCAATCGGTTTGCCATAGTTGGCGATTTCCCTATAAGATATTGCGCCCCGGCCGACTCCATTGACTTCACCCTGACGCTGCGCGACTCCGAGATGCGGGGCCACGAAGCCCCGCTCTATAGCCTGAGCGTTTCGGGCGAAGCGGGAGGACGCATCAGCCCGTGGCTCATTCCCTCGATTCCTTTCGGCATCGATGGCAAGATTGACTGGAGCCAGACAAATCCCGAGTCCATAGGACTTGAAAACATGAAATTGACCGTCGGTGGCATAAACGCCACTTTCTCCACACGCCTTGACTTCTCCGACGATGTTATCGTCCGCTCTTTAACATTTGACCTGCCGTCGACACCGCTTAGCGAGCTTCTCGCCGTAGTTCCCGAATCGTTGACCACGCCTTTGCGTGATCTGTCAACCGACCTGAAAGTGCGACTCAAGGCCAATCTGACAAAAGAATACCGCCCGCTGACCGATAGTCTGCCGTCGGTCGACGTCGACGCTGAAGTCACTGCATCGCGACTCGACTTCCGCCGGCTCCATCTCAGCCGACTTGCCCTCGAAGGAAAGGCCTCAATCGTCGGCGACAGTCTCGACCTGTCGACTATTGACATCCGGCGGTTCAAAGCCTCGGGCCGGGCTATCGATGTCGACCTGAACGCAACCGTAGCTCATCCTATGAGCAATCCCCGCCTCAAAGGCCACTTCGACGGCAGCGTCAATCTGGCCGTACTCCCCCCCGAACTGCTGGCCAAGCTCCCCTACAGCATAGCCGGGACACTGCGGGGCGAGACAGACTTCGGTTTCACCGTTGCCGACCTCACGCCTCAGCGCTTCCACCGAGTGATGCTCGACGGAATGCTCTCGCTCACCGATTTCAATCTTGCGTCGGCCGACAGCGCACTGACTGCCTACACCGCTCACGCCGTGTTCCGCCTCGGCTCCCGCTCGGTCATAAGCTATCAGGGAATCGACGTTGACTCCATGCTGACCGCTTCACTCACCGTCGACACCGCCCGGATTGTGGCCGAAGGCGCCGTGATAGCCGGGCGCGACATGAAGCTGAATTTTGCCGCCCGAAACGTAGCCTCTTCGCTCGACACGTCTTCAATCACCCCCCACGGCATCAACATCGCCGCCGGGCTGCTTACAATCCGCCACGACTCCACAGCCGTCCGGCTGCGGTTGCGCGACGCTTCGGTAAGAGGCTCCATACAGCGCTATGAGGGGCGCGACAAAGCCCCCCTGATCCGGGCCTCGGTTGACGCCCGCACGGTCCTCTACGCCGATTCTTTCAACCGCGCGTTGCTATCAGGCGGCCATGCCGGAATCGCGCTCCATCCGCGCGACCGCCGCATCTCACCACGCCTGCAGGCCCGCTACGACTCGATAGCCGCAATTTACCCCGACGCGTCGCCCGACTCGATAATGGCCCTTGCGCGCGCCGCCCGCTCCACCCGTGAAGCGGCCCGCACGTCCGACTCCGGATTTCAGGTCGACGACACCACCGCCGGATGGCTGCGCCGCTGGACAGCCGCCGGCAGTCTGCGCGCAGCGTCCATGCGGATATTCTCGCCACTGTTCCCGCTGCGCACACGCGTCGACAGCCTCAACCTGCGGTTCACGACCGACAGCATCATCCTTACCGACACACGTCTGACCGCAGGCAAATCAACCCTCGACCTCAATGGGTCGATACGCAACATCAGAAGTTCGCTTCTGGGAGGGCGCCGGCGCCCGCTCGAAATCAGATTCGATGCAAATTCCGAATTTATCGACGTCAACGAAATCAACGAAACCGTGATGCGCGGCATGGCATTTGCGCAGCGAATCCGACGCGGCACAGCGGCCGACATCGCCGTAAGCGATGATGCGGCTACACTCCAGCGCTCAATCGAGAGCCAGACCGACGCAGGCGAAAAAGCACCCTTTGTGATTCCTGCCGACATTAATGCCAATATAAAGTTGCGGGCTTCACGCATGGCTTACTCCGACATTAATTTCCGCGACCTGACCGGTGGACTGTCGGTCAACAACGGAGCCATCAGTCTCGACCGTCTCAAGGCGCGGAGCGCCATCGGCGACGTCAACTTCTCGGGATTGCTTTCCGCCCCCGATACAGCCGACATCTATTTCGCCGCGGGCATGAACATCAGGCGCATGGATCTAAATCATGTGCTCCGAATGATTCCCGACCTCGATTCGATAATGCCGATGCTCAACACAATGGAGGGTATCGTCAACGCCGACATGGCGCTCTCCACGCGCCTCGACCCGCTGCTCGATCTCCAGCTTAACACGCTTGAAATGGCGCTTAAGCTCTCGGGCGACAGCCTTGTGCTTCTCGACAGCGAGACATTTGCCACCCTCTCGAAGTGGCTCCGGTTCAAAAACAAGAAGCGCAACATGATTGATCACATGGACGTCGAACTGCTCGTCAAAGACTCGCGCCTCAACCTCTACCCGTTTATATTCGACATGGACCGTTACCGATTCGGTGTGCGCGGCGGCAATGACCTTGGATTAAATCTCGACTATCATATTTCGGTGCTCAAATCGCCGCTGCCGTTTAAGTTCGGCATCAACATAAAAGGCACGCCCGACGATATGAAAATACGTCTGGGCAAGGCCCGCATCAACGAAAAAACCGTTGCTTCGAGCACTTCCATCTCCGACACCGCGCGCGTCAATCTTGTCCGCGAGATAGGGCGACTGTTCCGCAGCTCCATACGCCGCGAACGCCCCTCGCTCAAAGTCACCACGCCGATTCCCGATGCCGGAAACGATATGCCCGAAAGCGCCGACACGCTTAGCCGGGCCGACTCCGCAGCGCTCGTAATCGAAGGTATCCTACCGCGGCCCGACGGATTCACCGCCTCCGACGCGTCCGCGCCACAATCAACCGACAAAAAATGACAGAACTATGTACAACGACATAATCACCCGATTTCTACGCCGCCACAACTACATGGACGTGCGACCCGAAGCAGCCCTCATCGATATGGACGGCACCCTCTACGACTCGATGCCCGGCCACGCCGCAGCGTGGCAGCAGATGATGCGTGAGGTCGGGGTCGAGATTGACCGCGCCGAATTTCTGCGCCATGAAGGCCGCACAGGCGCCGCCACCATAGACCTCCTTTTCCGCCGCTATCTCGGTCGCCCCGCAACCGACGACGAAAAAAAAGAGCTTTACCGTCGCAAAACCGAGATTTTCGCATCGATGGGACGCCCGCTGCCCATGAAAGGAGCCTCCGAGATTCTACGCTTCATGCAGGGTGTAGGCATGAAGCGCGTGCTTGTCACCGGCTCGGGCCAGAACACTCTCCTCAACCGTCTGAACGACGATTATCCCGGAGCATTCGAACAGTCAATGCGCGTCACGTCGCGCGACGTTGTACGCGGCAAACCCAATCCCGAACCATTTATCAAAGGCATGGAACTGGCGGCCACACCGCCCGACCGCTGCATAGTGCTTGAAAACGCGCCCCTCGGAGTCGAAGCGGGCGACCGTGCCGGTATATTCACAATCGCCGTAAACACCGGCAATCTCCCTCCACAGGAGCTGTGGGATGCCGGAGCCGCAATCGTTTTCCCTTCGATGACCGAAGCTGCCGCGCAATTCCCCATCCTGGTCTACGGTCTGCTCACTACCTCCCTCAACCTCAACTGACTCTCACCCCCGGAAACATTCGCCCGATGGAATCTCAAATCATATTCACCGACAATCTCAGCGCGGCCATAGCCGACGCTGTCACCGCAGCCGGAGCCGACCGTTGCGCCATCATCACCGACAGCAATGTCGTAAAGTTTATCCCTGCCGACCTACTTCCCGCCGCACGACGGATTATCTTTGCTCCCGGCGACGTCAACAAGACTCTCGACACGGCAGCCGCGGTGTGGAGCGGCCTGACCGCAGCCGGTCTTTCACGTCGGTCGCTGGCCGTCTGCATAGGCGGAGGCATGGTGACCGACTTGGGAGGATTCGCCGCCGCCACCTACAAGCGGGGGATAGGTTGTATCAATGTGCCTACGACCGTACTCGGCGCCGTCGATGCTGCCGTAGGAGGAAAGACAGGCATTAATTTCGGAGGCTTGAAAAATCAGGTCGGAGTGTTCCGCAGCCCGCTGCAGGTAATAGTCTGGCCGGAGTTCTTCGCCTCTCTGCCTGAGCGCGAGATTCTGAGCGGCTACGGCGAGATTGTCAAGCACGCCCTGCTTGAAGGCGAACGGACACTTGCCGAGGCCATTGCCGCCGACCCCATGGAGCTCTCGCCGGGGCGTCTGGGTGAAATCGTTGCGAAATCGATGCAGGTAAAAATCGACGTCACGCGCCGCGACCCTCTTGAATCGGGACTGCGCAAAGCCCTCAATCTCGGCCACACGGCAGGTCATGCGTTAGAAGAAATGGCTCTTGACAGCGGTCGCCCCGTGCCTCACGGCATAGCCGTGGCCCACGGGCTGGTGACGGCGCTCGTCCTCTCGCGCATGCTTTGCGGATTTCCATCGGAGTGGCTTCAGCGCGTTGCCTCATTTGTCAGGGACTATTATCCCGCTCCGGTGTTTAACTGCGACGACTATCCACGCCTGATGGAGCTTATGGCCTCAGACAAAAAAAACACAGCCGGAACCGACACGCTCAACTTCACCCTGCTCGAAGCGCCCGGCAGTCCGCGCATCGACGCCATCGTCAGCCGCGACGATGCAGCCGTGGCCCTCGACATCACGCGCGACTTGCTCGGTGTGTGACTGCGCAGTCAGAATATAGCCGGTGACTCCAGTTTGACCGTCGACATCACAAACACGCTTGTCACCGTCTCGAGCATGTCGAGATTGCCCAGACGGTTGGTCACGAAATCACGGTAGGTGTTCATATCGGGCACCTCGACTTTGAGCATGTAATCATACATGCCGCTGATATTGTAGCACTCCGTCACCTCATCCATGGCTGCGACTTCGCGCGCGAAAGCTTCGTGAATCGAAGCGTTGATACGTCGCAGCTTGACGTTGCAGAACACGGCGAAATCGCGTCCGAGCCGTTCGCGGTCGAGCGCTATGGTATATCCCCGGATTATTCCCTCTTCTTCGAGGCGACGCACCCGCTCGAACACCGACGTGGGCGAGCGGTGGACACGCGCCGACAACTGGCGCAGCGACAGCCGGCTGTCGGCCTGCAACGCGCGGAGAATCTCCGAATCCGTATCATCATATCTGCAATTCATCATTCATTCGTTCGGTTTTACACTGCAAAATTAACCATAAATCCAAACAAATGCCCACCGTAAGCAATAAAATATCACCATTCGTTCTAAAATATCTCGAAAAGCTGGAACATACGCTCTATTAGCGCTAACTTTGCAGTGATATTACGTGTGAGCATTTACACATCAGTTTATATATTTTTTTCAGAGTTATTATGAGCCAGAATCCGCTGCATTTCGAGACACTTCAGGTACACGCCGGTCAGGAAACGCCCGACAGCGCAACCGGAGCCCGCGCCGTACCGATTTATCAGACGGCCGCCTACGTCTTCCATAACTCGGCGCATGCCGCCGATAGATTCGCCCTGCGTGAGCCGGGCAACATCTACAGTCGTCTGACAAATCCCACACAGGAAGTGCTCGAGCAGCGAATGACGGCACTCGAAGGAGGCACCGGCGCCCTGGCCGTAGGCTCGGGAGCTGCAGCCGTAACCTACGCTCTTGAAAACGTACTGTTGCCCGGCGACCACATCGTGGCCGGTGACAATCTCTACGGAGGCTCCTACAATTTCATCACCCATAATCTTGCCGCACGCGGAATCGACTACACAATCGTCAATCTCAACGACGCCGAAGCCCTTGAAAAAGCATTTCGCCCGAACACCAAGGTGGTCTACGGCGAGACATTCGGCAATCCCAATTCCGATGTCACCAACCTCGAAGCGGTAGCCGATGCGGCTCATCGCCACGGTGCGATGTTTATCGTCGACAATACGTTCGGCACACCGTTTCTCATCCGCCCGATCGAACACGGCGCCGACGTGGTTGTACATAGCGCCACCAAATTTATCGGCGGACACGGAGCCGCTCTGGGTGGAGTCATAGTCGACGGAGGCACGTTTGACTACAGCCGTTTCCAGGGCCGATTCCCCACTCTGACCGAGCCCGACCCCAACTATCATGGAGCCATATTCACCGAGGCCGCACCTCAGGCGCCGTTCGTCACCCGCGTGCGTGCCGTCGTGCTGCGCGATGAGGGCGCAGCGCTCTCTCCCTTCAACGCCTTCCTGCTTCTGCAGGGCCTCGAGACGCTCTCGCTGCGCGTGGAGCGCCATGTGGCCAACGCGCTTAAAGTCGTAGAGTTTCTCAACTCCCATCCCAAAATAAAGAGCGTGAGCCATCCCGCTCTCCCCTCTCACCCCGACCACGCTCTCTACAACCGCTACTTCCCCAACGGAGCGGGCAGCATATTCACGCTCGAAATCAACGGCGGGAAAGAAGAAGCCTGGCGCTTCATCGACAACCTGAAAATCTTTTCGCTGCTGGCCAACGTGGCCGACGCAAAAAGTCTGGTCATTCACCCCGCATCGACCACCCACTCGCAGATGAACGATGACGAACTGGCCGAAGCCCACATAACCCAGTCGACCATCCGTCTGAGCATCGGTATCGAACACGCCGATGACCTTATTGCCGACCTCGCACAGGCTCTCGACAAAATCTAACACCCACCCGCAATCATGGAAAGCGTAGCATCATTTCTGGCATCGGACCACCCCACGGCGTTCTCATTCGAGATTCTGCCGCCCCTGCGCGGGCGCAGCATCGACAGCACCTACTCCGACATTGAACGCCTGATGGAGTTTGACCCGGCATACATCAACATCACTACCCATCGCACCGAAGTGAGCTACCGCCATGTGGGAGGAGGCACCTATAAAGTTGTCACATCGACCAAGCGCCCCGGCACCGTGGCCATAGCAGCCGTAATTCGCGAGCGATTCGGTGTGCGTCCTGTGCCACACCTGATTTGCGGCGAATACAGCCGCGGCGAAATCGAGGACCAGCTGATTGACCTCTCCTATCTGGGCGTCACCGACCTTCTGGTGCTCCGCGGCGACCGCGAGCGCAATGCCGCTACATTTACCGCCAGCCCCGACGGTCACGAACACGCCATCTCGCTCGCCCGTCAGGTCGAGGACTTCAATCAGGGCATACTTGCCGACGGCACAAAGACCAACCCGATATTCCCGCCGTTCACATTCGGCGTTGCCGGTTATCCCGAAAAACATGAGGAAGCTATGAACCTGTCGGTCGACCTGCAGAATCTTAAAGCGAAAGTCGATGCCGGCGCTCAGTACATCGTCACTCAGATGTTTTTCGACAACGCCCGCTTCTTCGACTTCGTCAAGCGCGCGCGTGAAATCGGCATAACCGTCCCTATCGTTCCCGGACTGAAACCGTTGACCTCGCTGCGCCACATTTCGCTTCTGCCCCGCATCTTCCACATCGATTTTCCCGAAGAACTGTCGGAGATGCTGCTTGCGTGCAAGACCGATGAGGACGTGCGCCGCGCAGGTATCGAGTGGGGCACGCGTCAAGGACGCGAATTGCGTCAGGCCGGTGTGCCGAGCATCCATTTCTACTCCATGCACGCCGTAGCTTCCGTGGCTGCCATAGCCCGCGAAATCTACTGACGTACCCGCATTTTTTTACTACCTTTGGGGAAATTTTACCAAGTGATGAACAACAGTCCGTCAGCCGCTCCGTCAGCCACGCCACGACGCGCCGCCACGCTCCGCGAGGCGCTCGAAAGCCGCGTGCTCACCCTCGACGGCTCCACAGGCGTGATGTTTCAGCGCATGCGCCTCGACGAAGGAGCCGTGCGCTCGCGCCGCTTCCTGACCCACACGCGCCCGCTTGCCGCCAACTTCGACATTCTCTGTCTGTCGCGCCCCGACCTTGTGAGCGCCGTCCACCGCGCCTATCTTGAAGCCGGAGCCGATATAATCGAGACAAACACATTCAACGCCAACGCCCTCTCGCAGCGCGAATACGCCACCGACCATCTCGTTCGCGAAATCAACCGCGCCGGAGCCCGGATAGCCCGACGCGAGGCCGACGCAGCGTCGACTCCCGAGCGGCCGCGCTTCGTGGCCGGAGCCATGGGCCCTACAGCGCTCTCGGCTTCGCTGCCGGTCGATGTCGACGACCCGTCGGCACGCGCTGTCAGTTTCGACGCTCTTGCCGACGCATACCGCGAGCAGGCATTGGGGCTAATCGAAGGCGGAGCTGACTTTCTGCTGATTGAGACAGCTTTTGACCTTCTCAACGCCAAAGCCGCCGCCGTAGGCTCGCGCCGCGCCATGGACGAGCTCGGCAACGATACACCGCTTGTATTCTCGTTCACACTCTCCGATGCGTCGGGCCGCATACTGAGCGGCCATACCCCGGCAGCCATCCTCGCCACGATTGCGCCTTTTGGGCCGCTGGCCTTAGGCTACAACTGCTCGGCCGGGCCCGACGGGCTCGCCGAGGCGGTCAGGGAACTGGCGGCGACATCGCCATTTCCGGTCATATTTTATCCCAACGCCGGACTGCCCGACCGCATGGGTAATTACTCACTGACACCTGAAGATTTCGCAGCCGCCATGCATCAGCTGCTGGCTGAGGGTGCGCTCAACATTGCCGGCGGATGCTGCGGTACGACTCCGGACCATATAGCCGCTCTGGCCGCTGAAGTAGCCTCGCCCTCAACCCAAGTACACATTCCGGCCGCAGCCGCCCTGCCATGGCTTGCCGGACTTGAAGCGTTCGGCGACGACCGCGGGTTTATCAACGTAGGCGAGCGCTGCAATGTGGCGGGAAGCCGCAAATTTCTGCGACTGATTAAAGAGGGTAACATCGACGAAGCCCTGTCGATAGCCCGGCGTCAGGTGACCGACGGCGCCATGATACTCGACATCAACATGGACGACGGTCTGCTCGACTCACGCGCCGAAATGGCCCGCTTCCTGCGCGCACTCGGTAGCGACCCGCTGACGGCATCGCTCCCCTGGATGATTGATTCCTCCGACTTCCCCACCATCGAGGAAGCGCTGAAAAATATTGGTGGCCGGGCCGTGGTCAACTCAATCTCGCTCAAACACGGAGAGGAAGAGTTTGCAGCTCAGGCACGCACAATCCGCCGCTTCGGCGCCGCCGTGGTCGTGATGCTCTTCGACGAAGAGGGGCAGGCCACCACCTACGATCGGAAAATAGCTATAGCCGAACGCGCCTGCCGCATACTCACCCGAGAGTGCGGATTTGCGCCGCGTGATATAGTGATTGACCCCAATGTGCTGACCATCGCCACGGGCATAGCCGAACACGACGCCTACGCCCTCGATTTCATCCGCGCCGTAGAGTGGATTCACACTAATCTGCCCGGAGTGAAAACCAGCGGAGGCGTGAGCAATCTTTCGTTTGCTTTCCGTGGCAATAACTATCTGCGGCAAGCCATGCACGCCGTGATGCTCTACCACGCCGTAAAGGCCGGACTGACAATGGCGATTGTCGACCCCGGCACCAAAGTGCAGTATGCCGACATAGCGGCCGGACCGCTCGAACTTATCGAAGACGCAATCCTGCTGCGCCGTCCCGACGCTGGCGAGCGCCTCGCCGCTGCCGCTCCGACAATCACCGGCGATGCGTCGGCTTCGCCATCCACTACCTCCCACTCCGACGAGGCAACCCCCACAACGCCTGAGGAGCGCATAATCCTTGCCCTGCAACGCGGCGATGACTCCTGCCTTGCTGCAGACCTTCCGCTGGCGGTAGAGCGCGCCGGAAGCGCTAACGCCGTGGTTGAAGACACGCTGATGAAAGGCATGGAACGCGTCGGCGCGCTGTTTGAGAGCGGTAAGATGTTTCTGCCGCAGGTGGTGAAAAGCGCGCGCACAATGCATCGAGCCGTCGACATCCTGCGGCCCATGCTCGAAAGCGGAGCCAGCCGCGGCTCGTCGAAAGGCACCGTAGTGCTCGCTACGGTCAGAGGCGACGTTCACGACATAGGCAAAAACATTGCCGCCGTTGTGTTGCAATGCAATAATTTCGAGGTAATCGACCTCGGAGTGCAGGTTGAGACAGCCGCCATAATCAAGGCGGTAAAAGAACATAATCCCTTATTCGTAGGGCTTAGCGGCCTCATATCGCCATCGCTCGAGGAGATGGCCCGTACGCTCGGCGCTATGCGCCGCGAGGGGCTGACGGTGCCGGTGCTTGTGGGCGGCGCCGCCACATCGGAGCTCCACACGGCCCTGATGCTTGCTCCGGCCTACGGACCCGACGGACTGGTGGTGCGCGTGGCCGATGCGTCGCAGGATCCGGTCGTTGCCTCACGATTGATCCGCGATTTCGAATCTGAAAAGCAGGCAATCAAAGAGCGTCAGCAGCAGTTAGCGGCCGACTACGAGCGCGATCGAGCTGTAAACGACCCGGCGTCTTCTGCCGGCCCCGTAAAAGCATGGGATGCAGAAGCCATCACGCCACCGACATTCACCGGTGTGAAAACCCTCGACCCTGTAGCCGTAGCTGAAATTGAACCATATATAAACTGGATCTACTTTTTCAACACGTGGAAAGTGCGCCCCGCAAGCCCTGAAGCCGATGAGCTCCGGGCCGACGCACAGCGCATAATCTCGGAGTTTGAGTCTGCAGGCGCCACAATGTGGTGCCAGACGTCATTCTATCCAGCCCGAGGCACCGCCGAAGCCATCGTCACGCCTATAGACACCATCGCCACCCCCCGTCAGCGTCCGGCATCGGGCCGCGACCGGCTGCTCGCGCTCAGCGACTTCGTGGCTCCTGCCGGAGACTATATAGGCTGCTTCGCCGTCACTATCGGCACTGAAATACGCAAAATAATCGAATCGACCGACGATGCCTATCGCCGTCTGCTGATGCAATCCGTAGCCGACCGTCTGGCCGAGGCCACAAGCGAATGGCTGCACCGAGAGGTCAGAACCCGTCTGTGGGGCTACGCCCCCGACGAGCCGCTTGACTTCACCGCCATCCGGCAGGGACGCTACCGCGGAATCCGTCCGGCAGTGGGCTATCCCTCACTCCCCGACCAACAGCTGATGCACACCCTCATGCGCCATCTCGACCCCGAAGCAATAGGCCTGACCGTGACGGCCAACGGAGCACTCTCACCATCCTCCTCCGTGGCCGGCTTCTACCTCGCCTCCCCGCTCGCCCGCTACTTCTCTATTTAAAAGTTCGGACAATTCAGACCCATCTGACAAGTCCGAATTGTCCGAACGATAAGTTCTTCGGAGCAGATTCAGCCTACGGTTCGTAGACCATGGCAACGTGACCAATCATCAGCTTACTGCTGAAAACGAGCGGTACGCGGCTGTCGCGCGCCACTTCGCAGCTAACCGTATAGCCCGAAGGACGGCCGTTGTAATAATACTCGAATTCGGTAGAATAGGACGGATATTCGTTGCCGTTGATTTTATATTTGGACTCACCGAAATAGCGGAGAATCATGTGCTGACGGCTACCGTCGGGCATTTCGACCGACAGGAGGTATTCGCGGTTCTGCTCAAGCGTATCGAATGGAATCTGGCCATAGATGTTAAACATAGCGAGCATATCGGCCGTGATGCTTACGGCCTCCATCGTCTCGGGCGATGCGTCGAGTTCGCCCTGACCGTCGGTGTTGCGGTAGAAAGCGGGATTGGATGAATCGTATGGGCCCGAAGCGCCGTCAGATTCAGTGGTTTTGAAATACCAGCCTTTCTTATAGCTCACCGCCTCGCGGACAGGAAGTGAACCACCTGAGGGATTTATAGTGGCCACCAGTGTGTCGCAGACGGCATAAATCTTTCCGCCCCACTCGATACTGTGACCTTTGAGTGTGCCGGTAAAGTTTGTCCCGTCACTGTTGACAACCACGCTTGCATTAGCAGCGGTCTTTTTCAGTCCCATGAATACAAACTCCACCTTATAATTATATACCGATTCGGCGGCCGACGCGCCAATCGCACCAATCGTAATGGCCTGAACTGCCAGCAGAGCGCGCAATAACGACTTCACGTAAAATCTTCTGTAAAGCTTTTTCATAAACAGTCTATGTTGATAACGGATTATTGTCAGAGAGGATAATAATTTTAATTAAAATGCTTTATCCGCCCCGATTGTTTTACGTCAAGCCCTGAAAAAAGACCTGCTCACACCGTCACGGTGAGAGCAGGCTCAATTTTTTTAACCTTGAAATCTAATCCTATGAAAAAACTACTTTGCAAAGTTACATCATAGATAGATGTCAATCAACTATTATTCAATTTATTGATAAGTTTTAACGGTTTTTATCATGTTGAGGCACACCGAAGCAATTTTAACTTAAAACTGTTAAATTCCGCTAAGCCTCACAGTCTTAATTTGTTTCAAATCCGAGACGGGCGAATGTCACGAAATCGTCGTGCGGACGATTGCCGGCCGTGGTCAGAAGGTCGCCGATCATTGCACCGTTAATACCTCCGGTGAGCATTCGCTCGACCGAGGACGCCGACATGCGCGCGCGTCCGCCGGCGAACCGCAGCCAGACGTCAGGCGCCACAAAACGCATCAAGGCCCCGGTGCGCACGATTTCGACTTCATCGAGCAGCTCTACGTCGCCCAGCGGCGTACCCGGAATCGGGTTGAGTATATTGACCGGTACAGACATGGCTCCGGCGGCACACGCCTCGCGCACCAGCTGCAAGCGCTGCTCCATCGTCTCGCCCATGCCTATTATGCCGCCGCTGCACACCTCCATGCCCACCTCGCGGGCTGCTGCAATCGTGGCGAGTTTATCGGCGTGGGTGTGGGTCGTGCAGAGTTCGGGGAAATAGTCGGCCGAGGTCTCAAGATTGCAGTGATAACGGTCGACTCCGGCCTCCCAAAGAGCCTTGAGGGCTTCGGGGCCGAGCAGGCCCATCGACGCACACAGACGCAGCTTCGGATGACGGGCTCTTATGGAGCGGAAAATCGAGCAGAACTTTTCGATGTCGGCCGGAGCGACACGGCGTCCGCTCGTGACGAGCGAGTAGTGACCAACGCCGCGTGCAGCCGAGGCATCGGCCAGCTCCATGGCGCGCTCGAGCGGTATGATGTCGTATTCGTCGATACCCGTAGACCAGTGGCGCGACTGCGCACACCATTTGCAGTTCTCGGAGCATCGGCCCGAGCGGGCGTTGGCTATCGAGCATGTGTCGATGCGGTTGCCGAAGCGGGCTCGACGGATAGCGTCGGCGGCTTCGCACAGTTGTTCGGTCGTGTAGCGTTTGTGGAGTTCGAGCGCCTCCTCTATCGTGGCGGCAATGCCCTGCTTGGCGCGCTCTGTAACGGCGTTAAGCATATTGATGATTGTGCAGATTTTATTTATTAGGCTACAAATATACAAAAAATAGGCTTCACCCGCCCGCAAAACCGCTGGATTTGACCGATTATTATTACCTTTGTAATACGCCCGACGGCAGGTAACACCCTACGACATTCCGATCACTGTTTTAGGGACGATTCCAACTTTTTCGGCACCGGACGGGTTATAACGTTAGCTCCCGGCGGCCGAAGAATCGCTGCAGTCACCGGCGTCAGGACAAATCCCGAAGGGTTATAGGTTTTAACTATTTATTAAATGTAAGATAATGAGCTTACGAAAAGGTATTTTCTCACTCCTGATTGTATCGGCATCGCTTGCCGGCGCACAGACTTCAACGGCCGTCGGCGCCGTGACGCTTGACTCGTGCCGCTCAATGGCGCTGAACAACAACAGGCAGATCCGCGCCCGTTCAGAAGCCATAAAAATGACCGGCTATCAGAAAAAAGAAGCGTTTGCGGCCTATCTGCCCGCTCTCGACTTCGAGGGTGGCTACATGTATAATCAGAAGAACATCTCCCTGCTGAGCAGCGACCAGATGCTCCCGACGAAGACATTTGACCCCGCCACACAGAGCTATCAGTATAATCTGGTGAAAAATCCCGCCACAGGCGAACCGATACTCGGCCCCGACAAACAGCCCATACCCGAAACGGTGGCACTGATACCGAAAGAGGCCATGACGTTCAACGTCCACCATGTGTTCGGCGGTGCGGTGACGCTCACGCAACCCATTTTCATGGGCGGAAAGATTGTGGCTATGAACCGCCTGACCCACTATGCCGAGAAACTCGCTCAGTCGGCGCGCAACGCCGAGGCCGAAAACGTGATTTATGCCGTCGATGCCGCCTATTGGCAGGTGGTCTCCCTCAAAGCCAAGAAGAAGCTGGCCGACAGCTATGTGAATCTGCTCGACACGCTCGCCAACAACGTGCGCCTTATGGTCGAGCAGGGCGTGGCCACGAAAAGCGACCTCCTTTCGGTAGAAGTGAAGCTCAACTCGGCTCAGGTCGACCAGACGAAAGTCGACAACGGACTGGTGCTCTCACGCATGGCCCTCGCTCAGGTGTGCGGGCTGCCGGTCGACACGACATTCCCCCTCGCCGACGAAGATGCCGATCTCACGACACAGACCTCCATGGCTGCCACCACCTACAACATGCAGGACGTCTATGACCGCCGTCAGGACCTGCGCGCGCTTCAAGCCGGCATTGACATGCTCCACGAGAAAGCCAATGTGGCCAAATCGGACATGATGCCCAAACTCGCCCTCGTAGGCGCCTACTCATTCTCCAATCCAAATCTTTACGACGGTTTCAGCCGTCACGTCAACGGTGCGTTTTCGGTCGGCGCAATGCTGACCATTCCTCTCTGGCACTGGGGTGGCAACTACAACAAGTATCGCGCCGCCCGCTCGCTCGCCACGATAGCCCGCATCGAGCTTGAAGATGCCCGCCAGATGGTCGACCTTCAGGTAAGCCAGAGCGCATTCAAGAGCCGCGAGGCCGTCAAAACCTACCTGATGACAGAAACTAATCTGCGCAAAGCCGACGAAAACCTGCGTCAGGCCACTCTCGCTTTCCGCGAAGGAGTGATGACCACCGACAATGTGATGGAGGCACAGACCGCCTGGCTCAAAGCCCACTCGGAGCAGATCGACGCCGGAATCGACGTGCGTCTCTGCGACGTCTATCTCACCAAAGTGCTCGGCCTGCTGCCCTATCAGCGTGTAGGCGAGTAATCATCCGTGAATCGAAACAAATAAACACCAAACACCATAAAAAATAAACGCAAGCTATGGCCAACATTAACAACCAGACACCCGAGCAGCGCGAATCGCGCACTCTGATGTTAGCCCTCGCCGTGCTCGTAATAGCCGTGATAGTTCTGGCTATAATCGGATTTCTTTGCCTTAACACCCCCGCCGACACCATAGAAGGTCAGGCCGAAGCAACCTCCGTGAAGATTGCCGGCAAACTGCCGGGCCGGGTTGTGGAAGTGTTTGTCCACGAAGGCGACAACGTGAAAGCCGGCGACACCCTCATTCATATCCACTCAAGCCTCGCCGAAGCAAAACTCATGCAGGCTGAGGCAATGAAGGAAGCCGCAACCGCGCAGGACAAGAAAGTCGACGCCGGTACACGCATCCAGATTATCCAGACGGCCGAGCAGCTCGTGGCTCAGGCCGCCGCAGCCCGTCAGATTGCACAGAAGACCTATGAGCGCATGGAGAATCTCTACAAAGAAAACGTGATCTCCGCTCAGAAACGCGACGAGGCCAAAGCTGCCTACGAAGCTGCCGTGGCAGGCGAAAAAGCAGCCCAAAGCCAGCTGAGCCTTGCCCGTCAGGGAGCACAGAAAGAAGACAAGACAAGCGCCGCAGCCCTCGTCACCGTGGCTCAGGGAGGCATCGACGAAGTGCAGGCCCTGCTCGAAGACCAGTATCTGACCGCTCCCTGCGACGGACAGATCGACCAGATATATCCCGAGGCCGGCGAACTCGTAGCGCTCGGCGCTCCACTGATGAACCTGCTGAAAATCGATGACAAGTGGGTGACCTTCAACGTCCGCGAGGAGTATCTCGACAAACTCAAACTCGGTGAGGAAATCGAAGTGATGATTCCCGGAATGAATAAGAAAGAAACGCGCCTCAAGGTCTACTATGTGCGCGACATGGGCAGCTACGCCACCTGGCGTGCCACCAAATCGACCGGCGACTGGGACAGCCGCACATTCCAGGTCAAGGCCCGTCCGATAGAAAAATTGCCCGACCTGCGCCCCGGCATGACGGTTGTCTATCGCCCGTAACCGCCGGAGCCATTATCCGCTACCGACTAATCCCCCAACAACAAGCAATCGTGAAATTCCATTATCTCACCGACTCCCTGACCCGAGGCTGGCGACAGCTGGCCTCACGCCGCGTCTACATGGTCATGATGGTGATTGTGCCGATGCTCTTCGGATTCTTTTTTCTGAATCTTCTGAAAGAGGGTCTGCCGCTGAAGGTGCCTATAGCGGTGGTCGACATGGACAATTCACCACTCTCGCGCCAGATTGTACGCAATCTTGCCGCTACCGAACTTGTCGACGTGAGCTATAAGGTGGAGTCGTTCCATAAAGCTCAGGAGAAGGTGCGTTCGGGCGAGATATTCGGATTCTTCTATATCCCGGAGCAGTTTCAGAAAAAGGCTCTCGGCGCCGACGAGCCGACCGTTACCTACTTCTCCAATCTCACCTATTTCGTTCCCGGCTCGCTCGCTTTCAAAGGGTTCAAGACCATCGCCGTGACCACAACCGGCGGTCTGGTGCAGACCACACTCGTCAGCACCGGCATAAACAGCGACAACGTCAAATCGCTGATTCAGCCCGTGGTGGTGCAGGAACAGGCACCCGGCAACCCATGGATTAACTATAACATCTATCTATCGCCGTCGTTTATGGCCGGACTGCTGGCGCTCATAGTCATGGGCGTGACAGCGTTCTCGATATGCAGCGAGATAAAGCATGGCACCTCCCCACAATGGCTCAGCACCGCCGGAGGCTCGATGTTCATAGCCCTGATCGGCAAACTGCTGCCTCAGGCGCTGATAGAAATAGCCGTCGGCATGGCCTACATCGGAATGTTGTTCGGGATTGAGCATTTCCCGCTCAACAACCATGTGATGCACATCGTGACAGCCATGGTGATGATGGTTATTGCGTGCCAGGCCTTCGCGGTGACAATCTGCTGTATTCTGCCCAATCTGAGACTGTCGCTTGTCATAATCTCCCTGGTGGGTATTCTGTCGTTCTCAATAGCAGGATTCTCCTTCCCGGTGCAGAGCATGTATGGAGCCGTAGGGATATTCAGCTACATCCTCCCTCTGCGCTACTACTTCCTGATTTATATCGACCAGGCGCTTAACGGTATCCCCATCTACTATTCGCGCTTCTACTATGTGGCCCTGCTCATATTCCCGCTCGTGGCTATGGTGGGTCTCAGCCGCCTGAAGAAGAGATGTCTTAATCCGGTCTACGTGCCTTAACAAACGCTTACAATCAATGTCAGTCGCATCAAATATAAAACAGTGGTTTCTGGGCTTCTTCCGGGTCTGGCAGCGAGAGTTCTATCTGGTGTTTTCCGACGCCGGAGTGATGCTCTTCTTTTTCGCGTTGCCACTGCTCTACCCTCTAATCTACACCCTCATCTACAACCCCGAGATTACTACGGATATTCCGGTGGTTGTAGTCGACCACTCGCGCACGGCCGAAAGCCGCAAGCTCGCGCGCATGCTCGACGCAACGCAGGCTGCGAAAATCTATGACTATGCTCCCGACCTGCCGGCGGCCCGACACATTGTCAACAGTCACGATGCATTCGCCATCCTTGAGATTCCCGAAGACTACAGCCGTCGCCTCGGACGCAGCGAACAGGCCGTCACCACGTTCTACTGCGATATGTCGCTACTGCTGCGCTACCGCACGTTCATTTCAGCCCTCGCTGACCTACAGATGGCAATAGGCGCCGAATTTCAGGCCGCCGAGCTCGGAGATCTGAGCGCCGTCAGCAGTGCCGTGCCAATGACGAAGATTAACTCCGAAGCGCGCATGCTCGGCGACCCGACACAAGGCTTCGCATCGTTTATCATTCCGGGTATAATCGTGCTCATCCTCCAGCAGAGCATGGTGCTCGGCGTAGTATTGATTGCCTCCACCGCCGCCGAACGGCGACGCCGCAACGGTGGCTACGACCCAATGGAAGTCCCCGCTCCGGCAGGCGCAACGCTGCTTGGCAAAGTGATGTGCTACATGGCTCTCTATGCCCCGATAATCATCTACGTGCTGCGAATCGTGCCGATGATATTCTCGCTGCCTCACGTCGGCAGCGATTGGGATTATGTGCTGTTTATCATGCCCATGCTTCTTGCGTCGGCATTTATGGGTCTCTGCATCGGATGGTTTGTGACCGAACGCGAGGAGACACTGCTGACGTTCGTATTCACCTCGGTCGTCTTCCTGTTTCTCTCCGGACTTACGTGGCCGCGCTACGCCATGAGTCCGTTCTGGGTGCTTGTCGGCGACATGATTCCCGCCACATGGGGCATAGAAGGGTTCATACGCATGAATTCCAACGGAAGTCCGCTTTATGAGCAGGCCCATCCCTACATGATGATGTGGGTGCTTACGGCAATGTATTTCGTCATTGCCTACGCCCTGCTGCGCACCTACCGCGGCTCCGGCTGGCTTCGCCGCGCTCCCCGCTGAGCGTGCTTTCGGGGAAAAATACTATATTTGTATATCAAAAATCAGAATGAAATGGAAATAAAAGAAATACCCGTGCTGCTTCTCACCGGCTATCTCGGCAGCGGCAAAACCACACTTCTCAACCGCATACTGACCAACCGCCGCGGCATCAGATTTGCAGTATTCGTCAACGATATAGGCGAAGTCAACATCGACGCATCGCTCATTCAGAAAGGAGGTGTGGTCGGCAAGAAAGACGAAGGCGACCTCGTGGCACTACAGAACGGCTGCATCTGCTGCACGCTGAAAATGGACCTCGTCGAGCAGCTTCGCGACATCATCGCTACCGGCAAATTCGACTATATCGTGATTGAAGCCAGCGGTATATGCGAACCCGAACCGATAGCCCAGACCATCGTCTCGATGCGGTCGATGGCCGACGATTACACCCACCACACCGTTCCGCGTCTGGACTGCATTGTCACGGTGGTCGACGCCCTGCGCATGAAAGACGAGTTTGCCTGCGGCGACTCTCTCCGCAATAAGCATATAGGCGAGGAAGATATCGAAAACCTCATCATCCAGCAGATTGAATTCTGCAACATCATCCTGCTCAACAAGATTTCCGAAGTCACCGTAGCCGACGCCGCGCGCATCCGCGCCATAATCCGCGCCATCCAGCCCAAAGCGCGCATAATCGACTGCGATTATGCCGATGTGGATTTCGACAAACTGCTCAATACCGGTATATTCGATTTTGAAAAGACGGCCACCTCGGCAGCCTGGGTACGCGAAATCGAAGGTCACCACGATGAAGATGATGACCACGATGACGGAGATGATGACCACGATGAAGATGAGCATCATCACCACCATCACGAACATGGCCACCATGATGAGCATGAGAGACATGAGGAAGGCCATCACCATCATGAGCACCATCATCACCATCACCATGATGAAGGCGAGGCCGAAGAATACGGCATACAGACGTTTGTCTACTACCGTCGCCCGGGATTTGACATCCACAAACTCGACCGCTTCATGGCCACACAGTGGCCGACCAACGTAATCCGCACCAAGGGAGTGCTTTACTTTGACCATAACCCCGATATGTCATATCTCTTCGAGCAGGCCGGCTCACAGAAAAAGCTCACCGAAGCCGGCTACTGGTACGCCACAGCCCCCGAGGAAGAACTGATGGAACTGATGGCACGCGAACCGGGCCTGATGCGCGACTGGGACGAGACCTACGGCGACCGCATGATTAAACTCGTGTTTATCGGCCGCGACCTCGACCGCCAGGCCATCACCGCCGCCCTCGACGCCTGCCTCGCCTCACCTCGCAAATGATAATTTGCTATAAAACGGTCAGTTACTAAATTTGCACCATTATGACGCGACGCGACGACAAAATCAATGCAGTTAGAAGCGAGCTCTTCGAGAAACTCAAAGAAGAACACGCTTTTTGGTCATACGCACCTGATTCTGTTTCTGTCGACAGATTGGGTGACGAGCAACTGATTGCATTAACCATGCGCTACCTCGATCTGCCGGAAATACGCAAACTGTTTTCTATTTTTTCTAAAAAGAAAATTAAAAGTGCGTGGATAAATATCCTCGTTCCGGAAGGGGATTTCCTTTACACGCTTAACCGCTTCTTCGCATGGTATTACTTCAAGGCAAAGCGTCCTGACGCATACCTAAAATCGCTTGAGACCCGACGCCTAAACACTATCTTCGGCCACGCATGAAAGGACTCGCGACACATACAGCAGCCATTATCGATAGACTTGCACAACTCGATTGTCTCAAACCATATCTACTTGTTGGGGGGACGGCCCTTTCGCTCCAATTAGGCACACGACTTAGCGAAGATCTTGATTTCATGTCGTGGAGAAAGTCGAAAAACGAACGACGTGAAGTTGACTGGCCAACCATCAAGAAAAGTCTGGAGCAAATAGGGACGGTTGAGAAATGTGACATACTTGATTTAGGCCATATAGAGTTTGTCGTTGATGGGGTAAAAATCTCATTCTATGCCAATCCGAATACCTCTCCGGTCCGGAATCCCATCCCGTTTCTCGGCCACATTACGTTAGCTGACACGACTGCAATCGGAGCAATGAAAATGGAAGTAATGCTAAGGCGAAGTAAATTTCGTGATTACTACGATATTTACTCACTGTTAATGGCCGGAGAAAACCTACAGGAGATGATGAATCTCGCGCTGAAATATTCGGGCCATCGACTTAAATCCAAAAATCTGCTGGCAATGCTAACCCGGTCCGACCGATTCATCCCCGACAGCGGTTTCATGACGATGGAACCAATTTATCAGGTTACCCCTAAAGAAATTGAAAAGCTCATATTATCGCGTATCACTCCGGATTTGCCAAAGTGATGACTTCAGCGGAGGGCGGTGAGGTCGCGGCCGGAGGGCGACTGATAGATGGAGAGGCCGAAGCGCGGCACGACGGCATAGACATGATCGAAGACGTCGGCCTGGATATGCTCAAAAACTTTCCATACGGTAGTCCGGGTGAAGAAGTAGAGTTCGACCGGCAATCCTGAAGGGGTGGGGTCGAGCTGACGTACCATCCATGTCAGGTCGGTGTTCACGTCGGCGCGGCCCGATATGTAGCGCTCGAGATAGTCGCGGAGCAGGTGAAGATTGACTGTGCGGTTATCGGCCCGGTAATCCGCGGGGATAAAGCCGTCGGCGCGCAGGCGCTCGATATCGGCCGGAGAGCAGAATCCCACGGTGTTGGCGTCGATATAGAAAGCCCGGCAAACGCGGCGGCCGCCGTAGCGGGCCATGGTCTGATGATTTCTAAACGAATCGCTCACGAGCAGATAGGGCGGGATAGTCGTCACGGTATTGTCGAAGTTTCGCACCTTGACCGTAGTGAGCGACACGTCCTCGACGGTGCCGTTCGCTCCGTGTGAAGGCATACTTATCCAGTCGCCTTTCTGAAGCATCTTGTTGGCCGACAGCTGAACACTCGCCACCAGTCCCAGAATCGTGTCCTTAAACACCAGCATGAGCACCGCTGCCGAGGCTCCGAGAGCGGTCAGAATCGCAACCGGCGTGCGGTTGACCAGGATACTGACTCCGATAATGGCGCCGATGCCTATCACCACGAGTTTCACCATCTGAAAAATGCCCTTGATGGCGTAGGCCTTGAAATTTTCGCGACGCACGAAAGCTTCGTAAAGATTGTCAATCAAAATCGTGATGATGCGCACCACAGCCCAAAGCACATAAAAGCGAGTCAGCACGTCGATCCAGTAGAGTGGTTCGCTTCCCGAAGTCACAAAAAGGCGCGGCAACGTGATGGCTATCCACAGGGCCGGAGCCAACTGGCTGACGCCACGGGCCAGGCGCTGGTTGAGCATATCGTCGTCCCATTTTGTAGGACTTTTGCTGACGAGCTTCTGTAATCCGTAGAAAACCCACACGGCAATGTAGTAAAACGCCGTTGCTGACAGGATTATACCGCAGATAATGAGCAGGTCGGTCAATCCGGCCGGCGTATCGGGGCCGAGCAGACCTGATATGAACTTTCTGATAGTTTCCGACATAGTGTTGCAATCTTACATTGCAAATTTAATGAAAAGCCGTGAAAAAATCGCACCGCTTTCATCCGGCGGATAATCAGCAGGGCAAAACGCCCCAATTTTATTTTGCGTGGAAAAGACTAAAAGATTAAATTTGCTGAATGATAATAACCAATAATCAGCAACCTTAAACATCAAAACAGTCCATGACCATGAAACTGACTGAAAACAAATTTTATCCCTGGGTCGTTGTCGGCCTGCTATGGGTGGTGGCCCTTCTGAACTATATGGACCGCCAGATGCTCTCGACCATGCAGCAATCTATCGGCATGACCATCCCTCCGATCAAGGACCCTGCCAATTTCGGCCGCCTCATGGCCATCTTCCTCTGGATCTATGGCATCATGAGCCCGATTTCAGGCGCTATAGCCGACCGGCTCAACCGCAAGTGGCTCATCATAGGATCACTGGGCGTATGGTCGGCCGTGACGTCGCTCATGGCTCTCTGCACCACGTTTGAAGGCATCTTCTGGCTCCGCGCCCTAATGGGTGTCAGCGAAGCTCTCTACATACCCGCAGCTCTATCCCTCATTGCCGACTACTTCACCGGAAGCTCGCGCTCGCTGGCTATCGGCGTCCACATGACAGGTCTCTACATGGGTCAGGCATTAGGCGGTTTCGGCGCAACCGTGGCCGCTGCATTCTCATGGCAGGAGACATTCCACTGGTTCGGTATAGTCGGTCTGATCTACGCCGTGGTGCTCGCCGTTCTGCTGCGCGACCGCCGCACACCCGTGCCGACTCTCGCTCAGGACCTCGAAGGCTCCGAGGCGGTGAAAATCGACGTGGAGAAGGAGCCGGGAATGCGTCAGGTGATAGCAAGTTTCGGCATGATTTTCTCAAGTATTGCGTTCTGGGTGATACTGTTCTTCTTCGCATCTTCGTCGCTCCCCGGCTGGGCTACAAAAAACTGGCTTCCGACACTGTTTGCCGACAACCTCGGCCTTACGCCCGAGGTAGCCGGACCCGCGGCTACGATAAGCATCGCCGTAGCTTCGTTCATCGGCGTGATGATTGGCGGCCCGATGAGCGACCGCTGGGTGAAACGCAACTTGCGCGGCCGTATCTACACGAGCGCCATCGGACTGGGCATGATGGTGCCCGCACTGGTGCTCATCGGCCTTGGCCACAACGCATTTGCCGCCGTCGGCGCAGCGCTGTTCTTCGGCGTGGGCTACGGCATGTTCGACGCCAACAACATGCCTATTCTCTGCCAGTTCGTGGCTGCCCGCCAGCGCGCCACGGCCTACGGTCTGATGAATATGACCGGCGTGTTTGCCGGAGCACTAATCACCAGCGCGCTGGGCGATTGGGCTAAAGAAGGTAATCTCGGATTGGGTTTCGCCCTTATGGCGGGAGTAATTTTTGTAGCGATGGTTCTCCAGCTCACCCTTCTCCGACCCACTTCCGACAACAAAGAATAACAAACCGCGACACTATAAGCGCATATCAAAGCATAACAAAACCGTACAACATAAAACCAAACAGACAATGGAAAAAATCAAAGGACTCATCGACGCCCCGTTTACGCCTTTTCTGCCCAACGGCGACGTGAATCTCGAACCTATACCGGCTTATGCCGCCATGCTTCAGAAAAATGGCCTTAAAGGCGTGTTTATCAACGGCTCGTCGGGCGAAGGCTATATGCTCACCGACGACGAGCGCAAACGTCTGGCCGAGGCCTGGGTCAAAGCTGCTCCCGAAGACTTCAAGGTAATAGTCCACGTGGGAAGCTGCTGCGCGCGCGCAAGCCGCGAGCTCGCCCGCCACGCAGCCGAAATCGGTGCGTGGGGCATCGGTGCCATGGCTCCTCCCTTCCCGAAAATAGGCCGCGTCGAAGAGCTTGTGAAATACATCGAGGAAATCGCTTCGGGCGCTCCCGAACTTCCTTTCTACTACTATCACATCCCTGCTTTCAACGGCGCTTACCTCCCGATGGTCGAGCTGCTTAAGGCTGTCGACGGCCGTGTGCCAAACTTTGCCGGCATCAAATACACATTCGAGAGCCTCTACGAATACAACCAGTGCCGCCTCTATAAGGATGGCAAATTCGATATGCTCCACGGTCAGGACGAGACCATACTCCCCTGCCTCGCCATGGGCGGCGCACAAGGCGGCATCGGCGGCACCACAAACTACAACGGCCGCGAACTGACCGCAATAATCGACTGCTGGAATCGCGGCGATCTCGAAGGAGCGCGCGAGCATCAGAACTTCTCGCAGGATGTAATCAACGTCATCTGCAACTATCGCGGCAACATCGTCGGCGGCAAGCGCATCATGAAACTGATTGGTCTCGACCTCGGACCCAACCGCACACCCTTCCGCAACATGACCGATGAGGAAGAAGCCTCAATGAAGAAAGAGCTTGAAGCAATAGGATTTTTCGAGCGCTGCAATAAATTCTGATTCAAAACGCCAACCCAAACAGCATCTACATGACCCGACAGCAAACAATAGAATATCTCAAAGAATGCCGTGACCGCTATGCCAGCGGTCTGACCGGCGATATACTTCCCTTCTGGCTCGACTTCGGTCTGGACCGCGTCAACGGCGGTGTCTACACCTGCGTTGACCGCGCCGGCCGACTGATGGACTCGACGAAATCGGTGTGGTTTCAGGGCCGCTGCGCTTTCGTCTATTCCTTCGCTTTCAACAATATAGAGCGACGCCCCGAATATCTCGACATGGCCCGTAGCTGCCTCGACTTCATCGAAGCTCACTGCTTCGACCCCAAGGACGGCCGTATGTACTTCGAAGTGACGGCCGACGGACGCCCCCTGCGCAAGCGGCGCTATGTGTTCTCAGAGTGCTTCGCCGCTATAGCCATGAGCGAATACTCAATAGCGACGGGCGACAAGACCTATGCCGACAAAGCGCTCGCTCTGTTCAAGGAAATACGCCGCTTCATAGCCACACCGGGCATTCTGCCTCCCAAATACGAACCGACTCAGCCCGCTCAGGGCCACTCGGTGACGATGATTCTCATCAATACTGCCGCCTGTCTGCGCCGCGCCGGAATCACCGACCCAGTGCTCAAGGAGCAGATTGACGAATCGCTCCACAGTCTGTCGACCTATTTCGTTCACCCCGAATTCAAGGCTCTGCTTGAAATGGTAGGCCCCGACGGTGAGCTTATCGACACGCTGGCCGGGCGCACCATCAATCCGGGACATTGCATCGAAACGTCGTGGTTCCTCCTCGAAGAAGCGCGTCACCGCTCCGACAAAGCAGTCGAAGAGCTTGCCTTACGGATACTCGACTGGAGCTGGGAGTGGGGCTGGGACGAAGAATTCGGCGGCATCATCAACTTCCGCGACTGCAAGGGCTTCCCCAATCAGGACTACTCGCAGGACATGAAGTTCTGGTGGCCGCAGACCGAGGCAATCATCGCTACGCTCTACGCCTATCTCATGACCGGCGACAAACGCTATCTCGAGTGGCACCGCATGGTCGACGAATGGACCTACGAACACATGCCTGATCCGGCCTACGGGGAGTGGTTCGGTTATCTCCACCGCGACGGAACCGTGGCACAGCCCGCCAAAGGCAATCTTTTCAAAGGCCCGTTCCACATCCCGCGCATGATGGTGCGCAGCGTGATGCTTATCGACGAGATTCTGGCGAAACTCCGCAACGAAAAGGCATGAGACGCCTCACAGCCATGCTGCTTGCCCTGACTGCAGCTATTCTGACGGTAGCCTCGGCTTCGCCCGTCAGGGTGGCCTGTATAGGCAACAGCATAACCTACGGGTCAACTCTCTCCGATCCGGCCCGAGATTCCTATCCGGCCCAACTCGCCCTGCTTCTCGGCGATGGCTATGAGGTGGGAAACTTCGGACGTCCCGGAGCGACGCTTCTCAACAACGGACATAACCCCTACATGGCCTCGGAGGAATGGGAGCGCGCCAAAGCGTTCCGCCCCGATGTGGCCATAGTGCATCTGGGCGTCAACGACACCGACCCGCGCAACTGGCCCTACTTCAACCGCGCGTTCAAGACCGACTATCTGAGCCTCATCGACACCCTGCGCCAGATTAACCCCGATGTGAAAATCTATATCGCCAATCTGTCGCCACTGCTGTCGAGCCACTGGCGTTTCCGGAGCGGCACGCGCGTGTGGCGCGACAAAATACGCGAGGAAATCCGTCAGATTGCAGCCGAAAGCGGGTGCACGCTGATTGACTTCGATACCCCGCTTCACGACCGCCACAACCTGATTCATGACTCGATACACCCCAATGAGGAAGGCGCGAAACTGCTTGCCGACTACGTCTACGGCGCAATTACGGGCCACTTCGGCGGACTCAGGCTATCGCCGGTGATGACAGACGGCATGGTGCTTCAGCGCGACGAGTATCTGACTCTGCGGGGGCATGCCGACGCCGATGCGGCTATCACTCTACGTCTTGACGGACACACATACCGCACACGCGCCGACGCCGAAGGCCGGTGGAAGGTGAAGACACTCCCTCTGGTGGCCAACGGCCGCAAACTGACCATGACAGTGACCGACGGCCGCGACACGCTGACGGTGAGCGACATTCTGGCCGGAGAAGTATGGATGGCCAGCGGTCAGAGCAACATGGCCTTTCTGCTGCGCGACGACGCCGAAGGCGCCGGAACGATAGCCTCGAGCGCCGACTCGCTGATGCGCTTCTTTGTCATGGAACCGATAGCTCCGACGTCGGCCTATACGTGGCCCGATTCGATACGCGCACGCGTGAACCGTCTGGATTATTTCGAGCCCAAAGGCTGGAAAGAAGTCGGGCCTGACAATGCCGGCGGTCTGTCAGCCATTGCCTACTATTTTGCCCGGCAGTTGCGCGACAGTCTCAACGTGCCGGTCGGCATAATCCAGAATGCCGTGGGAGGTTCGGGCATAGAATCTTGGATTGACGTAGACAAGCTTCGCGGCGTGATGCCCGAACTGCTCAACGACTGGAGCCGCAACGACTACGTGCAACCCTGGGCGCGCGGACGCGCCATACTCAACATGGGAGGCGACCATCCCCGTCTGCGCCACCCCTACGAACCGAGCTATCTGTTCTCGACCGCTATCGGTCCGCTCGACCACTTCCCGCTGCGCGGCGTCATCTGGTATCAGGGCGAGAGCAACGAGCACAACATCGAGATACACGAAGCGCTCTTCCCCACGTTCGTGGCCAATATCCGCGAATATTTCAGTCAGCCTGACCTTCCGTTCAACTTCGTGCAGCTTAGCGCGCTGTCGCGTCCGTCGTGGGGTGAGTTCCGCAATATGCAGCGTGTGCTCCGCGACCGCGTGGGCAACGTCGG
>CAYUYQ010000001.1:42168-50206 GCA_964449335.1 uncultured Bacteroides sp.
AATCCTACCGTGGTGCGCTATGCCTGGGAATCGTTCGTGCGACCCAACCTCGTAAGCGAAGCCGGATTGCCCGCGCCCACATTTGAAATAGAAGCTGAAAATGCCCTCGCGCTCGCGCTCGAGCCGGGTCTCGACGCCGGAGTGTCGGCGCCTTTCTGCGGCTTCGTCGACGGCACACTGATTGTGGCCGGTGGCTGTAACTTCCCCAAACATCCTATGGCACCCAATTCGGAGAAACGCTACTATCGCGGCATTTACGCCCTTACCGCCGATAACCGTTGGGAAAAGATAGGCAATCTTCCTGAAACCATGGCCTATGGAGCCACGGCGTCGGTCGACACGGCGCTCGTGCTCATCGGCGGCGATAATGGCAAGGGCGCCACCGACGCCGTGCGACTGCTGACTCTCAATGGTCTGCGTCCCGAAATCGGCGAACTGCCCGCGCTACCCGGCACGCTCGACAACATGGCTGCCGCAGCCATCGGACAGATGGTCTACGTGGCCGGAGGCAATTTCAACGGCGTTCCCTCAACGCGCCTGTTTGTCCTCGACCTTTCGGCTACCGGAAACGGTTGGAAAGAACTGGCTGCGATGCCGGGCAATCCGCGCGTGCAGCCCGTAATGGCAGCCTCCGGCGACAAACTCTACCTCTGGGGAGGATTCGCCGGTAAGCACCAGGGACATGAAGCGACACTCGAACTCGACGGCCTCTGCTACAACCCGGCCATCAACAAGTGGACACCGCTGCCCGCACCCGTCACTGCCGACGGTGAGACCGTCAGTCTGGGCGGAGGCGTGGCCGTGGCGCTCCCATCGGGGACCATTGCCACTATCGGCGGCGTGAACAAGGACGTGTTCCTCGAAGCGCTCCGCAATCAGGCCCCGGACTATCTCACCCACGAGCCGCAGTGGTATCGGTTCAACGACCGACTGCTGATATTCGACCCGCGAACATCGCAGTGGCACGACTTCGGCCGACAGGAAGGAGCCGCACGCGCCGGAGCCGGAGCGGCCGCTGACTCCAAGGGCCGGATCTATCTCAACGGCGGCGAAGTGAAACCCCGCATCCGCACGGCCGAGTTCATGATTATCTCTCCCTACGACCATTCAAGAGAATAACCGCTATGGAACTGAACAAGGATATAGACCTCTCAACGTCGAACTACGGGACCGCACGCCGTCTGCACTACGACATGGCCCTCATACCGTGGGGCGCCACGGAGCCCCACAATCAGCATCTGCCCTACCTGACCGATGCCATACTGAGTCACGATATAGCCGTCGACGCCGCCCGAAAGGCGCTCGACACGTTCGGTCTGCGCTGCATGGTTATGCCCGCTGTGCCATTAGGAGCCCAGAATCCGGGGCAGAGAGACCTGAATTTCTGCATACACTACCGCTACGACACGCAGCGAGCCGTGCTCACCGACATGCTTTCGTCGCTCCGTCATCAGGGACTGAAACGCGTGCTGATAATCAACGGCCACGGCGGCAACTCATTTAAGAACATGATTCGCGATCTGGCCGTCGATATGCCCGACATGCTTGTGGCCACCAGCGAATGGTTTAAGCTCGCTCCCGCCAAGGAGTATTTCGAGCAGCCCGACGACCACGCCGACGAACTTGAGACATCGGTGATGATGCATTATCATCCCGAACTCGTCGACATCAGCGAGGCCGGCGACGGCCATCATGGAGGCTTCCGCTCGCAGGGACTATCGTCGGGCAAGGCATGGGTGCCGCGCAACTGGCTGCGCGTGAGCGAGGACACCGGCATCGGCGATCCGCGCAAAGCCACGGCCGAGAAGGGCGGGCGCTTCGCCGAGGCTGTCGCCACGGCCTACGCCGAGCTCATACGTGACCTCTGCCAGCCCGACCTATACCTGCCAATTGAACAAACGGCATTATAACGGCATATCCTCCACTATGGCCTGCACTTCCTTGAAGGCGTAGACATGCGCCGAACCGTCAGGCTCCTCAAGTGAAAGCATGCCTGAGGGCGAAATGCCGGTGATTCGCGCCATGAAACGGCGCTGCGATGCGGCGTCGCGATAGGGATGAAACCCGTCGCGGCGCCACAGCGTGTTTAAATACTCACAGTGGAGCTGCTTCATCGAGGTTTCGTCGGGAAGCTTAGAGCGCGAAATGATGTTGCGGCGCAACACCTCGGCCACGTCGCCGACACTGAATTCGCGTCCGGTAATCTGCCACATCGACACCGGATTAGGAGCATCGCTCAGAAACTCCGTCTGATTGACGTTGAGCCCCATGCCGGCAACCGATTGAGTGATTTCGCGTCCGCGGAGCACGTTTTCAATCAATATGCCGCAAATCTTTTTATCGTTCCAATAAATATCGTTGGGCCATTTTACCGCCACGGCGGAAGCCTCACTGCCAAGAAAATGGCGCAATGTGTCGACCACTCCGAGCGCAACGGCCTCGGAGATGACAAATTGCCGGGCGGCGTCAACTCTATCGGGCCGCAGAAGCATCGACATGGTGACATTGCGGCCCGGAGCGCTCTCCCATGAGTTGCCGCGCTGACCGCGTCCGGCCACCTGGCTGCGCGCGGTGACGGCAAAGCCGTTAGGCCGGCCGTCGGCATTGGCTTTCAACCAGTTGTTGGTTGAGTCAACACTGTCGAGATGGACGTGCATTAGACAATCGCTTTCAATCATGACGCGAATTTAAGCATTTTTCCACAGCCGGAGAATATGCGGATTGACATATTGGCGCCGGAGCCAGGCGCCTAACTTTGCATCGTCAATCACCAACAACACAATCAACCCACTATGGAATCACCCGAAGAAGAACCCATCAAGCTGCCCGCCGAGGAGCCGCAATCTGACTGTTCGGAACAGTCGGAACAGTCGGAACAATCAGGTCAAACATCTCCACCGGTCCCCGACATCGACATCGATCGACTCGTGGCCGAAGCCGAACAGCGAGGCTATCTGCGCGGACGCAACGAAGCCATAAGCGAGGCAATGACAACGCGCCCGCTGTGGGAAAACAGCCGACTGTCCGAAGCCCGTGCTCTCGAGCAACCCGACCCGGCGTCGCTGTTTCTGAGTCGTATCCGTCCCGACGTATGGGACTGAACACAACGCTTCTCTTTCCCTCTCCAACAAAACCTTTTCATTAACTAATCAACAACTAATCTAACTCAATTATGGAAAACACTCCCAAAGTAATCGCCGGCACCAACGGCGGCAGCCACGTAGTCGACGGACCGCTCACCCTCCCCGCAGCCCGCGAAGCCTCGCCCGACCTTCTGCTCAACGAAATTGACAGCCGCATTGTCAAAGTGCGCCCCATGTCGACACCCGTCGACCAGATTTCACGCATGGTCGGTGCCCGTCAGGCGTCGTCGATGATCGTAGACTACTATTCGGTCGACACAAAGCCTTGCGCAACCACATTCAGCGGTGCGCCCTCGGAGACGGGCAAGGATTTCGACGGACTACGCATAATGACCGTCAAGACAGCCAATGACCGCATTTTCTCCGCTACGGAAACGCTTCTTGTCCCTGCCATAGCGGGATATAACGGCAAAACGGCCGCCGGCGCGCTGGTGCTCTACGTTGTAAGCGGCGCCACTGACACCGCTCCGGGACTGCAGGTGATTGCGCTCAACCAGAATCCCGACGACATCGAAGAGAACCGTCTGCCGGAAATCAAGTCGGGCATGGAAGTTGTGCGCATGGGCCGCGCCGCATCGGAGCTCGACGTGCAGACCGCTCAGTTCGAGGCCCTACCGGTCAAGAGTCGAAATTTCTGTCAGATATTTAAAGCTCAAGTTGAAAATTCGACCTACATGAAGCTATCAGCCAAAGAAACGGGCTGGAGTTTCTCCGACCAGGAAGAGGTGGCGATTATGGACATGCGCATGGGCATGGAGAAAAACTTCCTGTTCGGCGTTCAAGCCCGTCTGACCGACCCGGTGAAAAACGACGAAGTGCTCTTCACCGGCGGCATCTGGAATCAGGCCGGAGGCAGCTTTGAGGTGAAGCTCGACGAGTTCAGTCAGGACACGGTCGTAGACATGATGCGCGCCGCATTCACGGGGAGCGCCGCAGGCTCGCCTCGCAAAATCCTCGTTGCCGGCTCCGGATTGGTGCAGACCATCAATAAACTTGACTACAACAAGGTCGTATCGGCCACGGAGACCGTCACCCGCTGGGGGATCGACTTCAACGAGCTCCGCTCGAAATTCGGCTCGCTCTATGTGATTCACTCCGAGATATTCGACCAGTGCGGCCACGCCGACGACGGCATGATTATCGACCCGCAATATCTGACGAAGTACAGCCACGTGCCCTTCCGCGTGGAGCATCTCGACCTGAAGAAAAGCGGCGTGCGCAACACCGACGCCCTCGTCATCACCGAGGCAAGCTGTCTGGTGCTCCGTCATCCGAAGTCTCACCTGCGCATCATCGGCAAATGAGACTTACCCTGACTTCCGAAGAGTTTCTGGCCCTCTGGCGTCTGCGCCGGGGGCTGGAACCCCTGCGCAACGATTGCCGCATAGTGCGCACCGACGGCATAGACCTTTCGGCTCTCGAGCGCACGGAAATGGAGTCGTGGTTTGCCATACAGCTTCGCGAAGCGCCGGTCGATAGGCTCGTTCCGGTCGACATTGGCGCCTCGGTCAGCGTAGGGCGTCTGCCCGACGGCGCAGGGCTCATCGAGCTGCCCGAGGGAGTGGCGAGGGTAGTGGCCGTCGACATGGAAGGATGGGCCCGCACTGCCCGCATAGTCTCCGACAGGGCCGACCCGCTCTGCGACGCGCAACTCAACCCGTTGAGCCGCGGAGGAGCGAACGCACCCGTGGTCGTTGTCGAGCCGGGACGTCTGCGGCTCTACACTCCCCGCCCCGGCGCCACGCTGACGCGCCTCTCCGTCGTCATGGAGCCGATGGATGGCTTCTACACATTCGATTCGTCGCTTCTCGACCTCATCCCTAAACTCACCGACCGACTATGAACTATCTATCGCTGGCCCTTGAGGCCTGGCGCGACGGCGCTGCTCTGCGCGCACGCCGCACGCGCTATAAACGCTATACCTACGGCGACCAATGGAGCGACCCGGTGACCGCACCCGACGGGCGCACCGTCGATGAAGGCTCGCTCGCCGCGCGCAACGGCCAGTATCCGCTGACCAACAACCTGATCCGTCAACTGGTGAAATGCGTCATCGGTAATTTCCGCAACACAATGACGGCCCCCGCCCCGGCTCCGCCCGACGAGACGGCCGACCGCAACGCTCTCGACGAGCTCGACTGCCGCACACTCGAAGAGTTTCTGATTTCGGGATGCGCCATCCAGCGCGTGACGGTCGAGAAGCGCATGGCCGGCGACGGTGTGTGGGTCGACAACGTGAGTCCCGACGCATTTTTCATCAACCGTTTCGCCGATCCCCGCGGCCTCGACATAGAACTCGTCGGGATGCTTCACTCGCTCAGCTTCCGGGAGGTGATGATGCGCTACGGCTCCGACCCGTCGCGCGCCGCCATGATAGCGCGCACCTACGCCTCAACGCGCGATCCGGAGCCTGAAGGCGGCGTGGGGCTGGGCGATGCCGTGGCTGCCGACTTTTTCCGCGCCCCCGGACGGCGCTGCCGCGTCATTGAAGTGTGGACGCTCGAGAGCCGCAACATCATCAAATGCCACGACCCGGAGCAAGGGTCGGCGTTCATGCTCGCCGACGATAAGCTGAAAGCCGTCGAGGCCATCAACCGCGAGCGCTCACGCAGCGGCCGCAAAGCGGTCGACATTGTGCGCCGCACGACCATGCGCTGGCATTGCCGCATGTTCACGCCCGACGGCCACGTGCTCGACGAATACGATTCGCCCTATCCCCACGGGCTTCATCCGTTTGCCGTCAAATTCTATCCGCTGACCGACGGCGAAGTCCATTCGTTTGTCGAGGATATAATCGACCAGCAGCGCCACGTCAACCGCCTCATAACGCTTATGGACCACATCATGAGCCATTCGGCCAAAGGCGTGCTCCTCTTTCCGGCCGAGCAGAAACCGGCCTGCCTCTCGTGGCAGCAGATCGGCGAGCTATGGGCATCGTGCAGCGGCATCATTCCCTACGAGCCGAGCCGCTGCGAGGGCGAACCGCGCCAGATCATATCCAACGGCAGTGACGCGGGCGCAAGCCAGCTACTCGGCCTGCAGATGCAGCTGTTTCAACAGATTTCAGGAGTGAGCGACGCCATGCAGGGCCATTCGCGTCAGGGCGTCAACTCGGCTTCGATGTTCGACGCCCAGGTGCAGCGTTCAGCCGTGGCGCTTCTCGACCTCCTCGATAGTTTCAACACCTTCCGCCGCAACCGCAATAAGCTGATTGCCACGTCGTGACAAAACGCGCAACTGACAACGCCCCGCAAGTTTACATTTATTAACTATGATGGGGCGTTTTCTTACACCTTCGAAGTTGTAATTTTACCAACACAATTACCAACACCCTCTCACTATGACCGACACACATCCATCGAAAGACTACGCTGCGCGCGACCGCGACTTTATGCGAGCCTGCCGCCAAGTTATCGCCGAATCGACCGACACAAGCCTCACCATAGACAAAGTCACGGCGCGAGCCGCACAGATGCAGGCACCGTCATACTACGTAGAATATTCCTACGCCATGCGAAAGCTCAACGCGCTCGCTGCGCGACGCCACACGCTCGATTCAAAGACGGTCTGCTCGCGCTGGACCGAGATACAGGCGCGCGTCGCGGCGCTGATGGAGCGCCGTGCTCTGAGCCGCAACGAAGCCTTGGCGCGAGTGCTTCGCGAGGGCAATGCCAGCAGTTTCTTCCTTGCGCCACGCTCGGCTGCACGACTCTATCTGCGCCTCCGACACCGAGGGCGCACAGGAGGGCACCCAGAGCACCATTCATCCTAAAGCCGATAGCGATTATTAACCCTACCAAAAACACTCAACCGACACATCAATGCTTACCGACACCACCATACCCGCCACAATAGCCATCTCCGTTGCCGACATCACCGACCGCATCCTCGCTGCAACAGCCATGCGCCACATCCTCGACAGCCACCGTCCGCCCCTGCTCCACGCCGACCATCGCGAGGGCCTGGCACCAATCATACGCAGCGCCTTCACCGAGATATGCCTCCATCTGGCCGCCTATGCCTCCGACTGCGAGCTCGCCGACAGCGACGTGCTTTCCGTTACGCTTCGTCTGCCACCCATGGCCTCTGCCGCGCTGTTGCGCGGCTTGATAGAGCGAGCACTGACCTGCGCCACGCTCGCCGAAGCCTACCGCGGCGCCGACCCATCGCTCTCAGGGCGCCATCGCGAGGACTACACGGCGCTCCTCGCCGTCCTCCGCCGCTCGCTCGACGACGCACACCTCCAAGACGCACCACCCGCAATCCGGCCCCACATCTTTTAAATCAGAAAGTCTTGGCAGACAGTTTTTCCATGTCTACCAAGACTTTTCAAGGTTATATATATAGGTTTAATCTACGAATACAATCTCCGTTGTATCAAGAATTCGCTGCGTGTTTCGGCCGTTTTCTCCGTTAATACCATTTATCTGCACTCCGGTTTTTAAATACAACGTTTTAAGAGTCGGCATTGCGCATGAAAGCATCGCAACCCCCGACGATTTTGATAAATCCAAACTCGTCAGTTGATTTCCATTGCACCATAATGACCACAAGTCTGATAAGGAAGTAACGTCGAGAGCGGTGAGTTGGTTATTAGTACAACTCAATATCTGTAGCTTGACACACCGAGATACGTCTATGTCCGTCAGTTGATTGTTTATGCAACTAATATTCCTTAACTCCCCGTTATTCGATACATCCAACACTGTCAATTGATTTGAATCGCAATTGAGCTGAAAGAGTTTTGGACAGTTGGTAACATTTATACTTGTTATCTTTCCGTTTCCAGCGTTGTTATTGCAATTTAGATCAGTCAACTCGGCATTGTTCGATAGGTCCAAATTAGTCAGCGGGTTAGAGAAACATTCTAATGTTTTTAGCAACAAGTTCTGAGA
>CAYUYQ010000002.1:0-43676 GCA_964449335.1 uncultured Bacteroides sp.
AGCGGTAGAGGAAACCGACAGCGGTCATGTCTACGCAACTGTCAGATGCTTCCTTGATGTAGTCACCGGCAAGCACACCGAGACCACCTGAATATATTTTAAGGCAATTGCATAGACCATATTCCATCGAGAAATACGATACGGAAGGGACATCCTTGCGCATCGGTTTCTTCATATAGGCCTTGAAATCTTCATAAACGTTTTTGATGCGATCCATCATCGCACTGTCTTTCATTATCTCTTCGAGACGTTCACTCTTCATGCGCTGGAGCATCATAACAGGATTTTCGCCGGTTGAGCGCCAGAGAGCGGGATCAATGTCATGGAAAAGGGTTTTAGCCTCACTGTTCCATACCCACCAGAGGTTCTTTGAGAGTACGTCGAGAGGTTTGAGCTTCGAGGGAAGTTCCGCTACAACAGTTGTGTCGTGCCAGATAGGAGCATTTGCCTGGCTTACTTGGATTTTCATATTTATAATTACTGTTTTGGAATTGTTTTCAATTGTTTGTGGTCTCCATGCGGCGTTTTGCCGAAGCAAGAGCCGTCTGGAATGAGTCGATATAATATTTTATAAAGTAGGCCCACTCGGCTTTGGAGGCAGTTGCCATGGCTGCTGAGTGAGTGCGTTTGGTCGTAGAAGAGTCAGCGCAGGTCAGGAATCTGAGTGCTTCGGCTGTTTGCTCGACAACGTCGAAATAATTGCTGTCATTCCGGTTGATTACAGTCACGCCACATTCTTCAAAATCGTTTGTGAAGCGACGGAGAACCCATTGACCGAAACCGCTGAGCGAAGTCGTGACGGTCGGGACACCGAATGCCACACTTTCGAGAGGCGTATAGCCCCAAGGCTCGTAATATGAGGGAAACACCGTTGCGTCAAAACCTATGAGGAGGTCATAATATGCCGTGTTGAAAACCCCGTCATTACCGTTGAGATAGCATGGAACGTCGATTACCGTGACACGTGCATCGGGTCCGTTGTGGAATCCAAGGCCCTGTATGCGGTTTGACACTGCGTCATCCCACGGATTGTTGAGATTATGTGTGATTACGGGATTATTGAGACAGCTGACGGTCCCGTTTTTGATGTTTGACACCAAATCATCGCGCACATCGGCGCACCAAGCCGGCACCATTACAAATGCCAACACTTTGCGGCATGGGTTGCACGATTCGAGGCGATGGAGCGAATCAAGGAATACGTCGATACCCTTGTTGCGATATTCGCAGCGGCCGGAGGTGCCAACGATAAATGTCTCATCGCTATAGTCATTGCCCGTAAGAGCCGAAGCTACTTCAAGCAGTTTCTTTCTCGCAGTCTGGCGTGCCTTATCGAACTTGGCCGGAGCGGGAACAAAGTTGCTTTCAAAGCCATTGGGCGTTACAACGTCGGGGCGGCGGTCGAGAAGCTGCTCGCACTCGATTGCCGTCACATCGCTTACTGTCGTGAAACAATCGGCATTGTGAGCAGCCGCCTTTTCGAGCGAGTGCTTCGACTGCATGTTAAGCTCCTCGGCCATCTGATCACCGTTGTAGCCTTTCAGATAGTCGTAGAGCGGTTTATTGTTTCCGCAGATGCTGCGGCCAATACTTGTGGCGTGAGTGGTAAATATGGTAGCAATCGACGGCATTTTCAACTTCGTATAGAGAAGTCCCATACCGGTGGTCCACTCATCGAAATGAGCTATTATTTTCTTTGATTCACCTCCTATATAATTATAGAGGCTTTCGATAACGATTCCGGCAGCATGTGAAAACGCGCAGGCTTCATCATAATCGCCGTAAGCGTGAAGCGAGTCCACACCATAATGGCGCCACATTTCACCGTAGAAAGAATCTTTCACAGCATACATGCTGTCGAACTTAACAAGGATGGCTATAGGGCGTCCGGGCACTTTCCATCGCCCTACCCTGACCGTCACCCCTTCGGGCAACGCTGCCTTTGCTTTCCACGCCTTCATCAATGAAGGAGTTTCCGTGAAAAAGGGTGATTCATTATATGAAGTCCATACATCCGGACCAATGAAAATCACCTTATCTTTATACATCGACTGAAGCGTTTTCGCTTTAGTGGATAATACAGTGTAAATACCTCCTACTTTATTGCATACTTCCCAGGAAGTTTCAATAAGCAAGTCAAGCCCTACATGTGATATACTCATAATTCTGCAAGGTTTTGATTTTTCGAGCGCAAATTTACGAAAAATATCATGTTCAACCTACATATCAAGTCTTATAAGTTGTCGTTTTTTCATAAAATGGGTTTATTCTAAGCCTCGTCACAAGAGATGTTTTACGCCGATATAACTTGCAATATATAACTTTTTCATTGGATAAACTTATCATTTTTCCACTCCCGTAGTTAAATCGGAAGCAAATTGTAATAATCGAAGCGAAAATATTGACAATTACAATAATGTTTCATTTTTTAAGGCTAAGCAAAAAAATGTAGAAATATCAGCCTTATTTTAAGGAAAATCCACATAATATTTTGGAGAAATATGGGAATTGAATAATTTTGCGACGTGTTGCTGTCATTATGCTTCTACGGATTCTAACCATATTAACGCTTATTCTTGCCGCGCCAATGGCGGCCGGTAACGATTGTACCCTAATCGACTCTCGGGCGCAATCGGACGTTTCTGTGCCCCGGCTGAAGGTGTCGCCCAATGGTGTGGAGCTAATAGTGGATGCTGACAGCGGAGAGTTTAATTTCCGTATATATTCAATTACGGGTCAGGTCATAAAGACCTTGAAACTGTCAGAAGGCTCGGAGATGATCGAACTACCCCAAGGCTGTTACATTGTCAAATGTGAAGTCTGGTCAAAAAAAATCATCATTCGGTGAGTCGGGTTCTTTGATGCTCATTGACGGCCGGGCCGTGTTACAAATTAATCCTCGTTATTTGTAACAGTTATAAATAATTTGAATTTTTCATTGTCGTGTCGGGCATTTTTGGCAATTTTGTCAAAAATTTCCGACAATGCGACTGGACGAACTCAAGACCGGCGAAAAAGCCGTGATTCTGAAGATTCTTGGCCACGGGGCGTTTAGAAAGCGACTCGTGGAGATGGGATTCGTCAAAGGGCGTGAAATTGAAGTAATACTCCACGCCCCGCTTCTCGACCCCATAAAATACCGTCTTATGGGCTACGATATATCTCTGCGTGCATCCGAAGCGAGATTGATTGAAGTTGTGCCGATTGAGACTTATGACGATCAAAACGATAAATCGACTGAACAGTCTCACTCGGGTTGCAGCTCGGAAATCATTGAGTCTAACGAATATCGCGAAAAAAGTCGCACTATCAATATTGCCCTAATCGGAAATCCCAATTGTGGAAAAACCTCGCTGTTCAACGTCGCTTCGGGCGCTCACGAGCATGTCGGTAACTACAGTGGCGTGACTGTTGATGCCAAAAAAGGAACATTCCGGTTTCGAGACTATACTTTCAATATAGTAGACCTTCCCGGTACATACTCTCTCGATGCCTACTCACCCGAGGAGCTTTACGTGCGCCGCTATCTTAAGGAAGAGACGCCTGATGTGATGGTAAATGTGGTTGTCGCTTCTAATCTGGAGCGCAATCTCTATCTTACATCCGAGCTTATCGATATGGACCGCAAGATGGTAATTGCGCTCAACATGTATGATGAGCTGGAGGCTTCGGGCGATAAACTCGATTACAAACTGCTTGGCGAAATGATTGGCGTTCCGGTTGTCCCTACCGTGTCGCGCGACGGTCGCGGACTCGATAAGCTCTTCCAGACGATTATTGATGTCTACGAAGATAAGGATACGGCAGTCCGTCATATCCATGTGAATCTTGGAGCGGATATAGAGCGTGGGGTGACGGTCTTGAAAGATATGCTGAAAACCGACAGCGGTGTCGGACGGCATTTCTCTCCACGCTATCTTGCTATCAAGTTACTCCAAGGCGATTCCGAGGCCGAACGGATTGTGCGCGAAAGTCCCGGTTATCAGTCCATTCTTGATGCGCGCGATGCGGAGGTGAAGAATATCGAGTCGCTTCATGGCGAAGATCTTTCGTCGGCTATAGCTGCTGAAAAATACGGATTCATAGCCGGAGCGCTCGCCGAGACATATACTAAAAGTGCGCGGATCACTGAGAGTCATACTCAGATTATCGACGCTCTTGTCACGAACCGGCTATTCGGTTTTCCTATTTTCCTATTGGTTCTATTCGTTACTTTCTGGGCCACCTTCGAGCTCGGCGCTTACCCCATGGCGTGGATTGAAAGTCTTGTTGACATGATAGCAGGACTGGTCGGACGCTACATGCCAGCAGGGATGCTCAAAGACCTGATTGCCGACGGAATCATCGGCGGTGTAGGCGGTGTGATTGTCTTTCTGCCCAATATTCTGATACTCTACTTCTGTATATCGTTTATGGAAGATTCAGGCTATATGGCACGCGCAGCCTTTATAATGGACAAACTGATGCACCGCATCGGCCTTCACGGCAAATCGTTCATACCGCTTGTTATGGGATTCGGGTGCAACGTTCCGGCAATTATGGCCAGCCGGAGCATCGAAAGCCGGAGCAGCCGAATCATTACGATTCTTATTAATCCGTTCATGTCATGTTCGGCACGACTGCCAATCTACGTGCTCCTCGTCGGGACGTTTTTCGCCCGACATGCGGCTTTGGTATTTCTCTGTCTCTATCTTGCAGGTATTTTGGTTGCAATGGCTACCGCCAAATTGCTGCGTAAGTTCTACTTCAAGGCCGATGAAACACCTTTTGTCATGGAGTTGCCCCCTTACCGTATCCCGACAATGAAAGCATCTCTGCGCCACATGTGGGCTAAAGGTGCACAATATCTGAAAAAGATGGGTGGAGTGATTCTGGTGGCAAGCATAATTGTGTGGGCACTTAATTATTTTCCTCGACAGAATGAATCCTCCACGGCTGTCACTTCCACCGGACAGCCAATGGCGACAATAGCGACCGAGGTGAGGCCAACCGAATCCTATCTCCAGATGATGGGTAAGGCCGTCAATCCCCTGATGGAGCCTATCGGATTTCACTGGCGCGCTACCGTAGCAGCAATAGCCGGTGTGCCGGCAAAAGAAATCGTCGTATCGACACTGGGCGTTTTGTATACCGGTGAGGAAGAAATCGACGACGCTTCACTCGCAGCCCGCATAACGGCTCCGAATCCTCAAACGGGCGAGCCCGATTTCACCATGGCAGGAGCCCTCAGTTTCATGGTGTTTATTTTGCTTTACTGCCCATGCATTGCCACCATTACTGCCATAGTCAAGGAAACAGGCTCCTGGAAATATGGAGCATTTTCAATCATATACAACACTTTGGTTGCATGGCTTGTAGGCTTCGTCGTCTACCGGGCCGCGCTTCTGTTCGTCTGATTCACCCAGCTTATGCAAAATGAAGGAAGATAGATATAATTTAGACCGTTTTTTAACGGCTCAGGAGCATACGTATGATGTTGCTCTTAAAGAGCTCAAAGACGGGTATAAACAATCTCACTGGATGTGGTTTATTTTCCCGCAACTGAAACATCTCGGCCGTTCGAGCTTCTCTACATTCTATGGCATATCCGGACGCGACGAAGCGTTGGCGTTCCTTCTGCATCCGATTCTAAGTCATCGTCTGAGAGAAGTGTCTGAAACAATACTTCAATTGCCCGTGAGCGATGCTACGATGATCTTCGGGGGAATTGACAGCCGCAAACTACTTTCGTCGATGACACTCTTTGATATCGTGTCGCCCGGCGATGTCTTCACGCGTGTCATCGACAAATTCTTTCAAGGCAAAAGAGACCGGCGAACAATTAAATTAGTCGAGAAGAAGATATTTCGGAGCAATGATTACGCTCTGCTACACCACAATATCAGAACTTATAATTGAAATCTTTGATATAGGGAACAAGCGGAAAAGGATATAAATCTGCCGGAATATTAAGTTCGAGAGGTGTAGGAGGAACAAAGCGACTCTCTTTTCCCTTTAGCTCGAACCCTGACTTGTCGAGAGAGACTATACCATAAAGGCTATCTTCCCAGGGCACAACCATCTTTAACGACGGACGGCGCTCATAAACATCTTTCGGATAACGTGTATCGCACTTATAGTCGTCACCTACCCACTGATTTGATGCACTATTAATCTGCACATAGACAATCCCGTTGATCACCTTCTCGTAATTCGTATGGTCATGGCCGGAAAAGGCGGCCACTACTTTATTAAATCCGGCTTTCTGGTTTTCGTCTTCAAGTATCCGACGAATATCTTCACGATTTCCCACAGTGTTTTCCAGACACTGATGTGAGAAAATAATACATATTTTATCTGTAGACTGCAGGTCTTTCTTCAACCAGTCAATCTGCTCGTCATCAATAAATTCTCGTTTCGACATATCTACGTAAAAATTACCGTAAGAATATGGTGTAAAGACATTATCGGCATAAAGATTGTTGGCGTCAAGAACAATAAAGTGAAAATCGTCTTTATCAAACGAGTAATATCGTTTCTCTATTCCCATGAAGTTCATATACTCCTCTTTGGTGCAATTATCCATATCATGATTTCCGAGCACATGATACTTCTCCCCGGGAAAACTGTTCCACAATTCAACCATATTTCTGTTTTCATCCTTGACAAAACAGAAATCACCTAAATCTATGATGAAATCAACATTATTTTTCTTAGCATCCTCCAGAAAATCATTTAAACGTTTCGGTCCATCATGCATAATATCGTGATGAATATCAGATATTATTCCGAATTTTAGCTTCGCGTCAGTGGCTGATTGCGCAGCAAGCGACAAAAGACATAATGAGCCGGATAAAACTAAGCGATAAAAGTTGGTCATACGGTTTGGTTTTAGACAAATTTGAATACAACACAAAGTTATAACCGATTCATTTTTTTACAAAAATTCATGACTGTTAGTAGAGACAAAGGCTCCGGAAAGTCTTGTGGAAACATTCCGGAGTCTTTGTCTAAATAAATTTAATCAGTTCGGCTTTAGGCGCTATTTCGGGAGATGGAATACATCGGATATTTCCTGCATCTGATCTGCACTCATCCCTTCGGGAATGAAGCCCATCGCTTTGGCATCGCGATAAATGATGGCACTTTTTGTAAGAGTATCTACCATATCGAAGGCTTCAATGATATTGTCACCGACAGCGAAAACGCCGTGCTTCTCCCACATTACCACATCGTAGTCATCGTCTATGACCCGTATGGTTGCTTCGGCGAGCTCCGTCGACGACGGAAGCATATAAGGCACGATACCGAGTCCACGAGGACAGAAGGCCTTCGTCTCGGGAATCATGCTCCACAGAAGTCGTGTCAATACATCTTTCTTCAGAAACTCCGGATTGTGACTCATTGCCACGAGTTCTATCGGATGAGTGTGAAGCGACGCCTTATATGGCGACCCTTTACCGATTAGATAGTTATGTACGCTCAGGTGCGACGGCAACTCAGAGGTAGGCTTTATTGGATAATCAGCTATTATTTCATAGTGAGCGCCATCATCAAGTATACGGATTATCGAGCCATTCTCCATCGGATAGCGCGCCAGATCTCGCATGCGTCGGTTATTGCCTTTGCAGAAGAAATACTTTTCGCGGATATTAGGAAGTGTCATTCCGATTGCAACCGGTTCTGAGATAGCCGGCATATTTCGGATTTCATCGTCGATTACATCTGAGATGTTTATAGTGATGTTTCCGCCATTGCGTTCTGCCCATCCTTTCTGCCATAGATAGCCGGCAACTTCAGCAACTTCGTTTATCTGTCGCTGTAGTGCAGGTCTGTTATTAAGTATTGATGCCATGATTTTTAAGATTTTGTTAGATTATTTGAGGAAGGAATGTTGACACGATTAAAACAAACAATCCCACGACAAGGATTGAGCGCGTTGCTTTTGTTGTGCCCGTCCATTCTTTTAGAGCGATACCCCACAGATTGGAGAATGTCACATTGAGCGCCATAAGTATGCACCATGAGAATGTGAGCAGCACAGGTGAATCGGCAAAGAATCCTTTCCCGAGACTCAAGCCGAAGAACTGACTGTACCACAACAGTCCGGCCAACGCGCAAAAAGATAGATTGTTGACGTATAGTCCCATCTGTCCGTAATCACCAAACGTATGGTTCTTTCGGTTCTGCCAAAGGCAGTATGCTGCATTGGACGCGAATCCACCGAGCGTCACAAGGAGCGTAGCAGGAAGGGTTGCATAGATTGGCTCTGAATCGGCAAAGCATATTGTTGAACCGAACTCGAGACCGACTGCAAAGCATCCGCTCATCACACCGGCAAGAATCGCGATAGCAAATCCTTTTGTGAAATTGAATTCGATTTTAGTCTCGTCGTTGCCGGTGCTTTTAAGTGTTTCAGCCTTTTTTGCTCCGGCGTAGCCAATTATAGCTATCCCGGCGAGCGTAACCGCTACTCCGATCAACACCGAGCCGGTTAGTTGACTCAGATAGCTTCCCCCGGGGAAGAACCAGTTTAGGAATACCGGTCCCAAGATGGTTCCGAACGCTGCGCATGTGCCTAACGAAATGCTCTGTCCTAAAGCGACACCGAGGTAGCGCATGGATAAGCCGAATGTTAGGCCACCTATTCCCCATAGTATTCCGAAAAAGACGGTCATACCGATTCGGTAGTAATTATCGGGATTTATAAGCTCCCACAGCGAGTGCCCGGCTGGCACAGCGAGCAACGCTCCGCAGAACGGAAACAAGAGCCACGCAAAAATGCCCTGCACAAGCCAAAAGCTTTCCCAGCTCCAGTCGCGAATCTTCCGAATCGGGACATAAGAACTCGACTGGCAGAACGCCCCGACAGCAATAATGAGCAATCCTATTATTGTTTCCATTATAGGTCAGGATTTATCGCTTTGAGGTTATATCGATTTCATATTTCTCAACGGCGGGTATAAAGTCCTCCCCTACAGGCGTATCGTTGCGAAGACAGAACATGTCGTAGACAGCATTCCAAGGCAGTGTCTTACATTCTTCAAGCATTGCCAGGCGCTGGAATTTACGGTCGGTCAGTTCATACTGTCGGAGTGTCTCTGTCGGTTCGAGCAGAGCGCGGAGCATACATTTCTGAGCCGCACGCGATCCAATCACATATGCACCGATTCGGTTCAGTGTACCGTCGAAATAGTCAAGACCGTAATGCACACGATTCAATGCGCCGGCACGAACAATCTCGCTGAAGAGCTCTTGTGTCGGATCATCCATTATCGTGACATGGTCGGAATCCCACCTGACGGGGCGCGATACGTGGAGCATAAGCTCGGGAACGAACAGTAGCATCGACGAAACTTTGTCGGCAACGCTTTCGGTCGGATGGAAATGGCCCGTGTCGAGCGTAATCATCATATCGTTTTTAGCGGCATAAGCGGTATAGAAGTCATTTGAGCCGACGGTGTAGCTTTCAAGGCCAATGCCGAACACCTTCGATTCGACAGAATCTTTCATCCATTCATATTTTTTTTCGAAGATTTTGTCGAGCGATTCTTTCAGAAGTTCACGATATAGATAGCGGTTTACAGTTATATCTTTGCTGCCGTCGTGAATCCATGTGTTGAGTATACAGGGATCATTTTGAGCCTTTCCTATAGCCTCGGCTATAGCGCGGCAGCGGAGAGAGTGTTCAATCCAGAAATCACGGATTGATTTATCGGGATTCGAAAGCGTCAAATCGCCGCTCTTAGGGTGTGAGAACGACGTTGAGTTGAAGTCGAGCAATACGTCGTGAGCCTTTCCCCAATCAATCCAGCTTTGGAAATGAGTTACATCACATTCGTCACGGTCAACTTTCTTACCATTGAAGTCACCGTAGATTTCGTGAAGATTCAAGCGATGCTTTCCGGGAATCAGACTCATGGCAAACAGAATGTCGTCGCGGAGTTCCTTGATATCGCGTGCTTTGCCGGGATAATTACCGTTTACCTGAATACCGCCGGTGAGCGTGCTGTTTGTGTTTTCAAAACCGGTCACATCGTCGGCTTGCCAACAATGAATGCTGAGATGAAAATCCTGCATTTTCTTCAGGACGTCCTCAGTGTCAACACCGATTGCTGCATAGCGGTCCTTTGCTATCTCATAGGCCTGATTGATCTGTCGTTCGTTCATGTCGAATTTATTATTTGGTTATTATTTTTTCATATCGATAATACGCTTCCTGCCATTTCTCTCTGTCGGCGGGATAAAATATCGTCACGTCAGTATTTTCGGCAATTATGCTACGCATCTCCGCGAGCGAGGAGACTATGCCGCATGCTTTTGCCTGCATCATGACGTTGCCTATTGCGGTCGCTTCTGCCGGACCTGCAATTACCGGTAGGCCTATAGCGTCGGCAGTAAACTGATTCAGCAGGTTGTTGCGGGAGCCTCCACCAATCACGTGAAGCCGTTTTATATCGTTAAAAGATATCTCTGTAAACAGAGTTAAAACCCATCGGTATTTTAGAGCAAGGCTTTCAAACACAAGACGAATTATCTCAGCATGTGTCCGCGGAACCGACTGGCCGGTACGCCGGCAATAATCACATATAGCGTCGGGCATGTTGGCCGGACAAGTAAACGCTGCGTCATCCGGGTCGATAAATGACGTGAATTCAGACGCGGTTTCTGCCATGCGTACCATTTCAGGGTATGAGTAATCATATCCCTCTGTACGCCATGCGGCCAGACATTGCTCAATAATCCACATTCCGGTGATGTTTTTGAGCAGTCTAACCGTTCCGTCTACGCCACCTTCATTTGTTATATTATTGGTATAAGTGAATTCGTTGATTACCGGAACGGCCGATTCAATTCCCATCAGCGACCACGTCCCGCTTGAAAGGAAGGCGAAGCATGAATCTTCGGCCGGCACAGCTACCACAGCCGAAGCCGTATCGTGGCCGGCTACAGCCACAACCGAGACAGTCGCCATACCCGTCTCAGCGCTGACGCTTTCACGAAGCTTCCCGATGATGGTTCCGGGCTGTACCAGCTCGCCGAATTTATCGGCTGTAAGTGATACCGACTCCAAGATTTTGGCATCAAAATTCCGCTCCGTCGGATTTAGCAACGCACTTGTTGAGGCGATGGTATATTCCGTGATGTGGCGTCCGGTGAGAAGATAAGCCAGAGCGTCGGGCGTAAAGGCTATTTTAGCCGCTGTCTGCATTGCAAGCGAGTCACGCAGTTCGTTAAATTGGTAGACGGTATTGAAATCCATCTGTTGGATTCCTGTACGCATGTACAGTTCTTCAGAACTCATTACTTTATCCGAGAAACGTATCGCCGCTCCATTATAAAGCGAATCGCGATAGGCTCGCGGAAGCCCGATTAATGACCCATCGACGGCAAAGCAAGCGAAATCTACTCCCCATGTGTCTATTCCTATTGAGTCGGGAGTGATACCGCGGATTGCCACTTTTGTCAGACCTTCCTTTATATTTTCGAAAAGCGAGTGGATATTCCAGTAGAGATGACCGTCATGGTTTATCATTTTATTGGGGAAACGGTTGATTTCCTCAATACTGAGATTGTGTTTATCGTCAATCGACGCAAGAATGGTGCGTCCGCTCGTGGCCCCGAGGTCTACTGCTACAAAGTACGGCATACGTTTTAGCTATATGAATGAATCACACTGCAAAAGTATTCACGCGTTGTGCTACACCGGTTTTTCAAATTGACAATTGTTTTTTGTAAATTGATTAAAACTATCACAAAAATAAAGCTGCCAAGTAATTTTCCGCTATATTTGCAAAAACTTAAACTCCGCACCATGAAGCCCCAGAATCCAAAGGCCCAAAGCGATTTGCGATATGTCAACATCAGTTCCCCCGATGAATCGTGGGGATTGTATGTCACTACGGCCGGATTCCAACGCATATCACCGAGCGGAGCCTATCCCTCAAAAGCTCTCGACCGTCAGGATTATTACTTCCAACCGCAGAAAGGGCGCGTGCTGTCCGAATATCAGCTTATATATATTGTGGAGGGTAGCGGAGTCTTTCAATCAGCATCCTCTCCCCCTAGAAAAGTGCGTGCCGGCACAGTCATAATGCTTTTTCCGGATGAGTGGCACACCTATGCGCCCGACCAGAGCGGGTGGGCTGAACATTGGGTTGGCTTCAAAGGCGAAATAATTCAAAAGTGGATTGCCAACGGATTTTTCTCACCCGAACGCCCGCTTCACGAAATAGGCATAAGCCACACGATTATCGATCTTTACGAGCGAATACTTCATAATTCGCTCGAAGAGCGAATTGGTTACCAGCAACTCGTAGCAGGCCAATTGCTAAATCTCATAGGCGAGATATATTACCGTGAGAAAAACATAATATATGGTGAGTCGGATGCCGTCAAGAAAATAATTCAGGCTCGCGAGATGATGAAGCAGAATATTGAGCGTCCGCTTCCGCTTACGTTGATTGCCGAGAAACTTTGCGTGAGCTATTCCTGGTTCCGACGCATGTTTAAGGAGTATACCGGAGTCTCCCCCGCCCTATATCAGCAGAATCTACGTCATTTACGGGCAAAGGAATTGCTGTCATCCACCTCAATCAGCATTTCGGAGATTGCCTATCTCCTGAATTTCGAAGGTGTTTCGCAGTTCTCAATCTCCTTTACTAAGAAAGAGGGTATGCCACCTTCGCAATTCCGGAAAAACTGCGGTCATTGAGTCACTCCGGTCTGTCATGACAATTCGACAACGGTGATTCCGGCGCCACCGAACTGCACATGTTCATCGTGGAAACTCCTCACGCCGTTTACTCCTTTCAGATAATCGCGTATATACTGACGCAAGGCTCCGGTGCCGGTTCCGTGGAGTATTCTTACCTGCTCTGCTCCGAACTGGATTGCATCATCAATAAAATAGGTCACAGCCTGCACTGCCTCGTCGACTCTCATTCCACGCACATCAATCTCACGCTTGAAGTTGAGCTGACGGTTGCGGCTATCGGCGGTTGTTGAGGCGCTGATAAACGACGTAGCTCCTGCCCCTGACTTTATCGTGGCATCAGAAGGCTTAAGTCTTTTAAGCTTGACGGTGGTTTTAAGCATGCCGAAATTGACGGTGGCATTCTCACCATTAATCTCCAGAACTTTACCCGGGACGCCCGATCCGTCGAGTTTCACGGTATCACCAACAGCGATTGCAACCTTTGTTTCCGTTGGTGTCGGTTGCGTTTTTTTCTTTTTGGGCGCTTTTTTAAGCAGGTCGGGGTCTTTAGGACGCGAAGCGGTGATTGTCTTACCTTCGTTCTTTAGCTTGTTTCGTGCTTCGAGAGTCTTTTCCTTATCGGCCTGCGTTTTGCGGATTTCGTGAATTGTACGCTCGATTACAGCGTTTGAACTGTCGATTATCTGTCGGGCCTGCGTTTTTGCATCGTCTATTATCTCGCGACGATGAGTGCGCAGATTTTCTGCATCAGCCTCGTAGCGCGATATGGTTTCTTCGAGTTTCTTTTCTTTGATTCTTATTTGCTGGCGCTTGTTATCCCAGTAGCGACGGTCGCGGGCTATGTCGAGAAGGTATTTGTCAAGATTCACATAGTCACTGCCCACAATCTCCTCAGCCGAACTTATAATCTGTTGTGATAAGCCGATTTTGCGGGCTATCTCAAGAGCAAACGAACTGCCGGGATTACCGATTGACAATTTAAATAGTGGCTGCATCAGATGGCGATCGTAGAGCATCGAGCCGTTAATCAGACCCGGGGTGTCGTCGGCAAAATGCTTCAGATTCTGATAGTGTGTGGTGATGACACCCCACATTCCTTTTTCGTTGAACTGCTGAAGTACGGCCTGAGCGATAGCTCCGCCAATCTGAGGCTCTGTTCCTGCTCCAAACTCGTCGACGAGTACGAGCGACGACGCACCGCCTCGGGCAAGAATCTCTTTCATGTCACGCAAATGCGAGCTATAGGTGCTCAAATCATCTTCTATCGATTGGTTATCGCCGATTTCAATGAATATATCCTTGAAAATACCGCAGTGAGAATTTTCATAGAGTGGCGGAAGAAGTCCGCACTGCAGCATATACTGCACCATACCTACGGTTTTCAGACACGCTGATTTACCTCCGGCATTCGGGCCGGAAACAATCAGTATTCTGTTTTCGGTAGTTAGTGTGATGTCAAGCGGCACAATCTCCTTTCCCTGCTTTTCAAGCGATGAACGCAACACGGGATGACACGCATGATACCACTCCATTTCCGGATGCGGGTGAAGTGTTGGTTTGCACGCATCGGTCTGCCGCCCGTACAAAGCCTTTGCATTAATGAAATCAAGTTGCCCTACCACGAAATTGCTCCGCTCAATTTCCTCGGCGTATGGTTTTATTTCACTGCATACAGCCGCTATGATACGTGCTATCTCCCGACGTTCGTCCATTTCAAGCTCACGCAGACGGTTATTTGCCTCCACTACTTCTGCCGGCTCTATAAAGACTGTCTTTCCGGTTGCCGACGAGTCGTGCACTATACCAGATATCTGTCTTTTATACATCGGCGAGACGGGAATCACAAGACGCCCGTCGCGCATGGTCGGCGAAGCGTCGGCATCGATTATTCCCTCTTTGAGTGCGTGGCTCATCACACGGCGCATGGCTGCGTTTACCGACCCCGACATGCTTTGAATCCGCCGTCTTATATCAGCCAGTTCGGCTGAAGCTGAATCCTTCACATTGCCATAGCGATCGAGGACACGGTCGATTATGCGGCAACAATCCGGAAACGTCACTATCTCTGCCGCTATTGAATCGAGATGGCTTGCACGACTCCTCCCCTCATCATCTTTAAGAGATTTGAAAAAGGTATCGATTTCTTTCATCGATTCAAGCGCCTTTCTGATTGAAAGAAGTTCCTGCGGTGAGATGAAACTACCGCCAAGCATGATTCCCTTTAGTTCGGCCGAAATATCCTGCACGTTGCCCATCGGCAGTGACTCCGCGCCTGATATAAGAGCCAGCATCTCATCAACGGCCGACAGATTGAAGTCGACCGTGTCAAAATCATACGAAAAACTCATGGCCTCGGTATTTTCACGCGCCATTTCCGAATGACATAGCGATGCTATCTGTTTCTTTATAGCAGTAAATCCTATCTTTTGCTCAAAACTCGAGGGGAATATCATATCAAATTTCCAATCTTTAGTTGCACTGCAAATTTACCAAATTATGCTTGAATAGCCAAACATTGTAATTGTGCGAAACTATTTCAACAGCTGCGGTGTTTTAGTATCAAGAAAATGTTTTAACTTAAAATTATATTTATGAAAGAGATTAATCTTAACTATTGGGGCCGCACCAAAAATTGGTGGATTGTGCTCGCCGTAGGTATTCTTATGGTTCTCTGTGGTTTCGCTTACTGGTTCTGGCCGGTAGCCGGATTTGCAATTGCATCACAGATTTTCGGCTGGATGATGATTCTTGCCGGTGCTGTTCAGCTCATCGTCGCATCTGATAAAGTTCGTCCCCGCGGTTGGGGCTGGTGGCTTGTCGGAGGCGTGATTGACATCTTTATTGGATTCATGCTTGTCAGAAGCATTATTCTTTCTGAAATGGTATTCCCTTATTTCATTGCAATCGTGTTCCTCTTCTGGGGTATAAGCGCAATATTCAGCGCAATCGGACAGCGCGAGCGTAAATACTGGTGGGTTTACCTTATCAACGGCATCCTTATGATGGTTATCGGATTTTTCTTCATCGAAGCCGGATGGGTACAGGACATGCTTATGACAAGCTTCCTCACCTCACTCGCCTTTATCTACTGGGGATTCTCTATCGCAATGCTCAGCTATGATATGCGCCCCATTGAGAAAAAGGATTAATCTTCGGTTGCCATAGAGCAACAGACAGAAATCACACGACGTGGTTTTGTATCTTCGGATGCAGAACCACGTCTGTTTAATAGTTAAAAATATCGAAATTTATTCCGATAGCATCCTGACAAACGTTTATATTACTAAATTTGTAGTATGAGAGCATGGAAGGCTTAAACCATTGGCTCTTCCGGAAGTCCAATTCAACAGAGAATGATTCCGTCACTCTCATTCATAATCGAAAACATCACAATTTAATCTCAATAGATATATGAAATTACGACTACTGACAATCTCCGCTGCCCTGTTACTTGGAGGTATCGGCGTAATCTCTGCACAGAACTATGATGACGACGATATCTATTTCAACCCCGACAAGGCAAAGAAATCGGCGCCCGCTAAAAAGAAAACTCCTGCAAAGGCGTCGCCTAATGCTATAATCTATTATCCAGTGTCTGACTTTCCGGCTGCCGACACTTATGCACCCGCACAAACCTCTACGCGTGATATCGATGAGTATAACCGCCGTGGAATATTTGCCACTGACTCTATCCCCTACGATTCAATCGGCAATATTGATTTCCAGTGGACTCGTCAGATTGAGAAGTATCATAATCCCGAGGTGGTGAAAGGCTCTTCCGATCCGGAGCTTGCTCAATATTATTATGCCGAACCCGCCAACGTCAATATCATTGTCAATGGTCCGGGATATTGGGGTTATCCCTATTACGGTAGTTATTATTACGGATATCCCGGGTCGTGGGCATGGCGCAACTACTGGAACAATTACTGGTGGGGCCCGTCGCTTGGCTGGAGTGTAGGTTGGGAATGGGGTCCTTCGTGGGCCTGGGGTCCCGGATGGAACTGGGGATGGGGCCCGGCATGGAGTGGCTGGTATCCTCCGGTGCCTCCTCATCGCCCCGGTGTAGGAAATGTACGTCCGCCCTACAACAACCGTCACAATGGTTATATGGGCAATGTTCGCCCCGGCTATGCTCAGGGTAACTCGCGTCCCGGAGTCGGAAGTTCTTCGATTGGCAATACTCGCCCGTCGAATAGCGGACAGCGCCCCGGCCGATATAACAACAACGGCTCTAACAATCGTCCGAGCCGCAATTACAACACAAACCAGAACACCACGACACCAAGCTATAACAACAGTGGGTTCCGCGGAGGCAACTCCGGAGGATTCGGAGGTGGAGGCGGCTATCGTGGTGGCGGTGGAAGCAGAGGCGGACGCCACTAAACTCTCAGGCTAAAGATTTATTTTCTAATACTAGCCATTAAAGCTTCAGCTACTTCGATAGCATTTACCATCATGCCGGAACGTAACAGGCAACAGAACTATTACGCTCCGGCATTTGTTTCAACTCAAAGATAGTTTCTCAAAATCCAAAAAATAATTCAGAAGATGAAAAAACGCATACTTCTTGCGGCTATTGCTCCCCTTCCCCTCTTTTTGGGAGCACAGACAGCTTATGATGCATATCAGATTTCCCGCTATGATTTACGTGGAACGGCCCGCTACATGTCGATGGGCGGAGCTTTCGGCGCTTTAGGTGGCGACCTTTCGGTTTTAGGTCAGAATCCCGGCGGTATCGGCGTTTATCGTAAGAGTGAGATAGGTGCCACAATCGACATTGATGCTCGCGGCATGAAAACACCCGATGATACGCGCAACCGCACAAACGTATCTATAAACAATTTTGGCTATGTAGGTTCCGCCTATACCGGAAGTGATATTATGCCGATATTCAACTGGGGATTCTCCTACGGCCGTTCGAACTCGTTCAAACGCAGATATACCGGCAGCGCTTCGATGCAGGGGTCGCTCACGAATCACATTGCCGCATATACCGACGGATGTTCGTCGGATCTTTTAGGAGGTGCCACATCCAATGATGTAGTAGATAACTATTTCCAAGGAGGAGGCGCTCCGTGGATGAGTATTCTGGCCTTCAACTCCTATATGATTAATCCTACCAACGGAAGTCCCGCGACTCCCTCAACGGCTTATTCTGGTCTTTGGCGCGAAGGCGTGAGCCGCGGCGTGTCGGGCTACGATGTCGATGAAAGCGGCTATGTAGACGAATACAACATTGACTTCGGCGGCAATTTCTCCGATGTTGTCTACTGGGGTATCGGCTTCGGTATACAGGATATGGATTACCGTCAGAACGTCTATTACACCGAGGATATAACCGGTGGTTACATTACTTCCGATCAGGGCTCAGGTGTTACTGCTACCGATGGTAGTTTCGGATTCGGGCTTAACAGCTATAAGCGCATTTCCGGTTCCGGCTTCAATTTCAAAGCAGGTCTGATATTCCGCCCTATCAACGAACTTCGTCTTGGTGTGGCTGTTCACACACCGACCTACTATAATCTGAGTCAGACATCAGTCGCAGAAGTCGATTATGGCTACGGATATACCTCGGGGCCTGCCGCTCCCGGCTATGCCAACACGCCCTACGACGATTATGACTGGAAGCTCCGCACGCCCTGGCGACTGATGCTTTCGGCAGCCGGTGTCATCGGTTCACAGGCAATCGTCAGCGTGGACTATGAATATCGTCCTTATCAGAAAATGATAACGAAAAATGACAACGGTCAGAATCAGACGGCTATCAACGACGATATCGAAAGCTATTACAAAGCCGCCAATATAATTCGTATCGGTGCTGAATATCGCGTGACCGGCAATTTCAGCGTCCGTGCAGGTTATGCCTATGAATCAACCCCCACCGGAGGAACACCGACCGCCAATTCAGCTGACTCCTATATGCCTGACTGGACTATGAACCCCGGCGATACGGGCACTATCCCCTCCTACACTATGGATAATTCCGCACAATATATTACCTGCGGTCTCGGATATCGCTTTCAGAACTTCTATGCTGATTTAGCTTACGTTCATAAGAATCGTAACTCAACATTCTCAGCGTTCACGCCCAGTAACTTCTCAGGAGCCACTCCCTACGATGCCAAACTGACACAGTCAGACAATTCGTTCGTTATCTCCATGGGCGTAAAATTCTAATCGAATCAATCCGGCACTCCATATTGCCGATTTTCGTAATGTTCTTTTATGGCGGTGTGTCAGAATCATCGGATTTTGACACACCGCTTTGATTATATCCGGATGTTAGGCGGCTGACTTAGTCAACGACCCAGACGAGCCATTATGACACACACTCTTTTTTTGATGTTTGTGGTTTAATGTTTACCTTTGTAGACATTATTCTTTCGGGTTGCTCTGACTCGATTAACATAATTCTTATGCCAAAAATATCAAAGCGCGGCATTGATATGCCCGCCTCCCCGATACGAAAACTTGTGCCGCTGGCCAATGAAGCTAAAGAGCGGGGCATTAACGTGATTCATCTCAATATCGGTCAGCCTGACCTTCCCACTCCTCCAGAAGGATTAGATGCTCTTAAGCATGTGACCCGTGAGGTGCTTGAATATAGTCCATCGGAAGGATTGCGCTCGCTCCGCGAAAAGCTCGCCGAGTATTACCATCGTTTCAATATCGACGTGACGGCCGATGATATCATCGTGACTACCGGCGGCTCAGAAGCAGTGCTGTTTGCTTTCATGGCCTGTCTTGACCCGGGTGATGAGATTATTGTACCAGAACCCGCCTATGCCAACTACATGGCTTTCGCGATTTCGGCAGGCGCTAAAATCGTGACTGTCCCCTCGTCAATCGACGAAGGATTCGCCCTGCCTCCTGTCGAAAAGTTTGAGGAGCTAATCACTCCACGCACAAAAGGCATCCTTATCTGCAATCCCAATAACCCAACCGGATATCTCTATACGCAGAAGGAAATGAATCAGATTCGTGACATCGTCAAAAAGAATGATTTGTTTCTCTTCTCCGATGAGGTGTATCGTGAATACACCTACACCGGTGCTCCCTATATCTCGGCATTTCATCTCCCCGGCATCGAGGAGCAAGTGGTGCTTATTGACTCGGTGTCGAAGCGATATAGTGAGTGCGGCATACGAATCGGCGCAATCATCACAAAGCATAAGGAATTGAAGAAAAATGTGATGAAATTCTGCCAGGCACGACTCAGTCCGCCACTGCTCGGCCAGATTGTTGCAGAAGCCTCAATCAGTGCCTCGCCGGAGTATATGCTTATGACCTATAATGAGTATGTCGAGCGACGCAAGTTTCTTATTGACGGCCTTAACCGCATTCCGGGTGTTTATTCGCCGATTCCGATGGGCGCCTTCTACACGGTTGTCAGTTTGCCTGTAGATGATGCTGATAAGTTCTGCGAATGGTGTCTGAAGGAATTTAATTACGAAGGGTCTACCATCTTTATGGCTCCAGCCTCGGGATTCTACACTACTCCGGGCATGGGTAAAAATGAAGTCCGAATGGCCTACGTAATCAATAAGCAGGAACTTGCTCTTGCATTGAAAGTTCTTGCAGAAGCCTTGAAAGCCTACCCCGGACGCACAATCTGATTTCAATAATTCGCCCGCAAAATGATATTTGAAAGTTTTGTCGCCCTTCGGATGAGCGGACGCACCTCGGGACGCAACGGCGGACCGGGAGTCGGCATCGCCATGGTCGGCATTGCACTTTCTTTTGTCATAATGCTGGTGTCAATCAGTATAGTCACCGGTTTTAAGCGTCAGATAACTGAAAAAATTGTCGGTTTTAACGCTGATTTCAACGTCTATGGATTGGCTACGACTACCGGTAATGGGCAAGAGCCTGACAAGGGTATTAGGCTCACGCCACGGCTGAAGGCGACAATCGAAGAAGCGACAGGTAGTTCGGAGATTTATCCCGTATTCAATCAGCCTGCGTTACTGAAAACAGATGACAATTTCGCAGGACTGATTCTGCGTGGTATCGGGAACGGCAAGTCTGCTGATTTCATTTCCTCAGCTCTCGTTGAAGGCTCGATGCCGTCTGATAGCGCCGGACATGAAATAGCCGTTTCGCGTACGACCGCCACAGCTCTTGAGTTAAGACTTGGCGATAAAGTGTTCTGTCATTTTATTGAAGATAATCGTATTAGGTCGCGCTCCGTTACGATAAGCGGCATATTTGACACTCATTTCTCGGAGTATGACACCCGTGTGGCCATAGCTCCAATCTCAATGCTTCAGAATCTGAATCGCGTCGGTAGCGATGTCGGGACATCGATTGAAATTCATGGCGTACCGCTCGATGAGATTGAGGATAAATCGGTAGAGCTATACAACGGATTGCTTCAACTTTCATCACAGGAAGGTTCTTCCGTCCTCTATCAAATTGACAATGTGCTCCAGACCGGAGCCATGTATTTCAGTTGGCTTGACTTGCTTGACACAAATGTAGTGGTGATTCTGCTGTTGATGGGAGTAGTTTCGGCCTTCACACTTATTTCAGCACTCTTCATCATCATTCTTAGGAATGTCGCGGCCATCGGTTTGCTTAAAGCCTTAGGAGCGACCAATACACAGATTCGGACTATCTTTATTCTTATTGCTCAAAAGGTTGTCGCATTAGGTCTGTTAATAGGCAATATTATCGGTCTGTCAGTTATCTTCTGGCAACGCACCACGCATTTTCTTCCACTCGATGCCGAGGCATATTACCTTGATTTCGTCCCGATGGAACTGGAATGGTGGACAGTGCTGACTCTGAATATAGCTGTCATCCTCATATCGGCAGCGGTTCTTATTCTTCCCTCCCATATTGTGGCGAAACTTTCACCTGGAACAACTCTGGCCTATGAATAAGTGTCGTTTCGACCTTTTTGGCATTATATTTGTTATCAAAGTAAGGAAACGATTCATATCTTTTCGCTAAATTTGTAACTTCAAATTACTTTCACCACGATGCTTAAAACATCAACACCCAAGTCAAACGAACTCATACAACTAATAATTGACGGTATTCAAGATAAAAAAGGCCGAAAAATCACTCATATCGATTTGAGTGATAACGAATCGGCTGCTGCGTCTCACTTCATTATCTGCGAAGGCTCAAGCCCGACACAGGTTTCGGCTATAGCCGACAATGTGCGTGAACATCTTCTTGAATCAGCTCGCGTCAAGCCGTATAATTACGACGGTTATCAGAATTCAAAATGGATTGTAATTGACTACGGCGACACTCTCGTGCATATATTTCTGCCTTCCGAACGTCTTCACTACAATCTTGAAGAGCTGTGGAGCGATGCCCCTGTCACCGAGATTCCTGATTTAGACTGATTCAAAAGCCGGATTATAATTAAGAAACTATAAACCCAACATAAGCCCCCGTTTCATTCCAATGCAAAATATGAAGCCTAAAAAGCCAATGTTCCGGTTCAGTATGTACTGGATGTATGCTATAATTATAGTATTCCTCGTCGGAGCTCTCTACCTTGATGATAATTCAATGTCAAAAGAGGTTAATTATACCCAGTTCTGCGATATCGTCGAACATGGTGGCGTGAAATCAATAACCGTTCTTTCTTCCCGCAAGGAAGCAAAAGCAGTGCTCTCCGATTCGATTGCACAGCAGCAGTTTAAGGATTTCACTCCCGGAGAAGGACACGAAGCCTATGTCATCACCACAATTCCTGATGTAGGTAAATTCGATGAAAAGACAGAAGCATGGCGCAATCAGGGAGTATTCACCGGTTCGGTTGATTATCAGCGTGGCTCGGACTATTCAGCCTATCTGTGGTCTTTTGGTCCGATAGTGCTTCTTATCATTTTCTGGGTTTGGATGATGCGCCGTATGTCGGGTAAAGACGGTGGCGGCGGAGCCGGAGGCGTTTTCAGTGTAGGCAAATCGAAAGCTAAGATATTCGATAAGGATGGTCCGATTCAGGTCACATTTAAAGATGTAGCCGGACTTTCCGAAGCTAAAACCGAAATAGAGGAGATTGTAGAGTTTCTTAAGAATCCTCAGCGCTATACCAATCTCGGTGGTAAAATACCGAAAGGTGCGCTGCTCGTTGGCCCTCCCGGAACCGGTAAGACTCTTCTTGCCAAAGCCGTAGCCGGTGAGGCAAATGTTCCTTTCTTCTCAATGTCAGGCTCTGATTTCGTTGAAATGTTTGTAGGTGTCGGCGCATCGCGCGTCCGCGACCTCTTCCGTCAGGCAAAAGAAAAGGCTCCTTGCATCGTGTTCATCGATGAGATTGACGCCGTCGGCCGTGCGCGTGGCAAGAATCCCAATATGGGTGCAAACGACGAACGCGAAAATACGCTCAACCAACTTCTTACCGAAATGGACGGTTTCGGCACCAATTCAGGCGTCATAATTCTTGCGGCAACCAACCGCGCGGACATTCTTGACAAAGCACTAATGCGTGCCGGACGTTTCGACCGCCAAATTTATGTCGATCTTCCCGACCTCCCCGACCGTGTTGCCATTTTTAAAGTTCATCTGGCTAAAATCAAAACAGATGACAGCGTCGATGTTGATTTGCTTGCCCGTCAGACCCCCGGATTCTCCGGCGCCGATATTGCTAACGTCTGCAATGAAGCAGCGCTTATCGCGGCCCGTCATAATCATGAAAGCGTGAGCCGCCAGGACTTCATTGATGCTGTCGACCGAATAATCGGCGGACTTGAGAAGAGGTCAAAAATCACTACCGACGAAGAAAAACAGGCAATAGCCATCCATGAGGCCGGTCATGCCACCGTATCATGGCATCTTCGCTATGCCAATCCTCTTATTAAGGTAACGATTGTCCCCCGCGGAAAAGCCCTCGGAGCCGCATGGTATCTGCCCGAGGAGCGCCAGATTACTCCCTCGCAAGCTCTCCTTGATGAAATTTGCTCCACGCTCGGCGGACGTGCAGCCGAAGAACTCTTCCTCGGTCACATTTCTACCGGAGCGGCAAATGACCTTGAGCGCGTTACAAAACAAGCTTATGCCATGGTGGTTTACTACGGTATGAGTGACCGTCTGCCCAACCTCAGCTATTACGATTCGACCGGTCAGGATTATGGATTCTCAAAACCTTATTCCGACGAGCGTGCACGAATGATTGACGAGGAGGTTTCACGAATTATCAACGAACAATACGAGCGAGCTAAGAACATTCTGCGCAAGCATGCTGAAGGTCATGGTGTTCTGGCGCAGACACTCGTCACCCGCGAAGTAATCTTCACTGAGGATGTTGAGAAGATATTCGGTAAACGTCCGTGGGTGAGCCGCACCGATGAGATTCTCGCTGCCCGTGAGAACGAAGCTGACGTGACTGATGCTGAAATAATCACCGATACGCCGGCTGACCATCAGAATACTACTCCTGCGACCGAGCCGGCAAGCGATTCGACCGTCATCTCAGACGAAAACGATACTACTGAAGAAAAAAGCGAATCGGGAAAATAGTTAAGCATTAACTTAGCTACCGGATTCGGATAAATCAGCATCACCCGACAACCAGTAGAGATGCATAGACTTATCAGAGTTCTATTATTGATGGTTGGTATCGTCTCGATGCCGACCATCGTGAATAGCGCAAATCTACATTCCCTGCCCGATTCAATCGCATCCCGAAGTGAGTATGTCGATTCGATTGGATTGCTCCGCGGTACACCATCCTGGATTAAGCGGTATCTCAATTCGCTAATCCGGGGAAATGTCGACCGTTCGCGTGAGAAGCGTTTCGACGTGAGCGTCGGTCTTTCGCCGTCATATACCCGCGAGGCTTCATTTGGGCTCGGAGCAATGGCATCCGGTCTGTATCGGATTGACCGCAATGATACGATTGTCGGCCCATCGGACGTATTCGCCTCCATCAATGCGTCGATCAACGGATTCTACGTGTTCACGCTTAAAGGCAACAATCTTTTTACTGATAACCGTTCACGTCTGACCTACAAGGTTGAAATCTATAAAAAGCATCTTGACTTCTGGGGCATTAATTCAGAGGAAACAGCCAATAATCCGAAGTCGACCTACGACCGCCGACAGATTGATTTCGATATAAAATATGTCTATCGACTGACTCATTCATTTTTCGTCGGCGCAAACCTGAAATCGGATTACACGGATGCCCGAAACTTGACACGCCCAGATTTTCTGCTCGGCGAGCGACGCCAATATTATGTCACCGGCATAGGAGCATCGATTGAAATCGATTCAAGAGATAATCTCGTGACTCCGACTCGTGGCATCTATCTCTGTTACCGGCCGATGCTCTACCCCAAATTTCTTGGAAATGCACCTTCTTTTTTCAACAGTCACGAAATAATTGCCGACGCTTATTTCCGCGCTTGGAAGGGAGCCGTCATTGCAACGGATATACGCGGGAAATTCAATAGTTCAAAAGCGCCGTGGACCATGAGGGAAATGATTGCATCCGATGGTATACGCATGCGCGGCTATTATATGGGGTCATATATGGACAACAGTCAGATTACAGCACAGATAGAAATCCGTCAGCACGTTTACCGACGTCTTGGACTTGCTATGTGGGGAGGTGGAGCGACTCTTTTTTCATCGCTTAAAGATTTCCGGAGCGAGGAAATAAAACCGGAGTGGATCTATAATTGGGGTATAGGTCTTCGCTTTGAATTCAAGCACAACGTTAATGCCCGTATCGATTACGGATTTGGTAAAAACACAGCGGGTCTGGTGTTTGCTATTGGAGAGGCGTTCTGAGCAATACGGCAAATCTACCGTCAGAATCTAACCGAACGACTTAGCAATGTCATGTCCTTTAGGTAATGATTGTGATTCAATCAATTTTTATTTCGGCCTGGCACATCTCGTCGTACTCCGCCCAATCGGCATCATTTTCGCAGTAGATGGTCAGAGGTAAAATCGGGAATTCGGCAAGCGCTTCATTGAGTTTCCGTCCGAATATGTTTGTGCTCAGTGAATAGAAAATCCAGTTGCGTTCGCCATCGCCCGTATATATACCGGTCAGGACGGCTACCGGGTCTTTTGCAAAACAAGCAACGAGGGCTTCCTGAACGCGCTCCATTTCTTCCGACGTCGCTTTATCGGGCATGCCATCAGGCAGAGGCGTGTATTTCCACGTCACTTCTATCCTGATTTTAAACTTCGGATTGCTTCGAAACTTTTCGACGTCCTTACGACCGGTTACCATAATAAGCTTTCCTGTTTCGCTCTCCGTCGGAGCTGTCCACCATGTTTCCTGACTCATATATGTAATTTTTGAAGTTTTAATGCAAAGATAGGTAATATTATTTGCAACTTCGGAGGCGAAGAGCTAAATTTGTCACAAGATATGCCCTGTTAGGTATAGCAATGAACTAATAAGTAAACATTATCATATTATGGAAATTAAAGGCAAAATCATACTTGCTCTTCCCGAAGTATCGGGCGTTTCAAAAGCATCGGGAAATCCCTGGAAAAAAAGAGAGTACGTGCTGGAAACAGCCGAAACCTATCCTAAAAAGATTCATTTCGATTTCTTCGGAGATCGCGCTGACCAGTATCCTCTTTCCGTTGGCGACGAAGTGACTCTCAGTTTCGATATCGAAAGCCGCGAATATCAAGGCCGCTGGTACACCAGCATACGCGGATGGAAAGCCGAAAAAGCCGGTACTCCACAGCCCGGTCCGACCGACAACATGCCTATTCCTCCGGTGCCTGATATGACCGGAATGGCTGCTGACCCCGATAGCGACCTGCCGTTCTAATTTAGATCAATATTAAGAAAGGACTTCGGCCTAATGTGGCCGCAAGCCCTTTTTTGCTTTTTATAGAATACTTTTCTCTTTCGTAACTGAACTTATCCATAACCATAATATAATACCAGACCATGCGATTATCCATTCTTGTACCGGTATTAGCCGGGCTCCTCTCCCCTCTTGCATCGATGGCACAGGAGCAGCCTGTGGCTGTTCATCCCGACCGTGCGGTGCCATACACTCCGACGGCTGAAATACGTCAGGCTCAAAAAGAATTTGCCGATGCGAAATTCGGTATCTTCCTCCATTGGGGCATCTACAGTATGTTTGGTCAGGGCGAATGGTATCTCAATTCCGGACTAAACGCAAAAGAGTATGCCAAAGCTGCCGCCGGATTCTACCCCGCCAACTTCAATGCCCATGACTGGGTGAAGGCAATTAAAGATGCAGGTGCAAAGTATATATGTATCACGTCGCGTCATCACGACGGTTTCTCTATGTGGGATACCGACCAGTCGGACTACAATATTGTTGACGCTACTCCATTTAAAAGAGACGTTCTGAAAGAACTGGCAGATGAATGTGAAAAACAGGGCGTAAAACTTCACTTCTATTATTCGCATCTCGACTGGACGCGCGAGGATTATCCTTGGGGACGCACTGGTCACGGCACCGGACGCGATTCGACAAAGGTTGACCAGAAACACTACAACCGGTTCATGAACAATCAGCTGACCGAACTCCTAACCAACTATGGCAAAATCGGAGCCATTTGGTTTGACGGCTGGTGGGATCACGATTATGAAAAAGATACTTTCGTATGGGGACTGCCCGAGCAGTACGCACTTATCCACAGCCTTCAGCCGTCGTGTCTCATAGGCAACAACCATCACGTGACGCCCTTCCCCGGCGAAGACATTCAGATTTTTGAGCGCGACCTTCCGGGCGAAAACAAAGCCGGCCTATCCGGCCAGGAGGTTTCCCGTCTGCCGCTCGAAACGTGCGAGACCATGAATGGCATGTGGGGCTATAAAATCGCCGATCAGAACTATAAGGACGTCCCCACACTGGTAAGATATCTGGTAAAAGCTGCTGGCATGGGCGCAAACCTGCTGCTCAACATCGGCCCGCAACCCGACGGCAGCTTACCCGCTACGGCTCTTGACCGTCTGAAAGGTATGGGCGAGTGGACCTCAAAATATGGCGAAACAATTTTCGCTACCGAGGCCGGCGACATCGAGCCACAGGAGTGGGGCGTGACTACGCGCAAGGGTGACCGCCTGTTTGTCCATGTGTACGACCCTTCGCTAAAGGAGCTTTCACTGCCGCTTAACGTAAAGGTGCAGGAGGCAAAGCTTTATGCCGACGGCTCAAAAGTAAAATACGCCAAAGGTAAAGATGGTGTCGTAACACTCACTCTCCCCACTGAGATGGATGAAATAGATACCGTTATAGAACTGAAAACGAAATAATCGCAATGAAACGACTGCTTGAAATATGCGCGGCCGACATCCAGAGTGTCCATGCCGCCGCTGAAGCCGGCGCCGACCGAGTGGAACTTTGCTGCGCTCTTAGTGAGGGCGGATTGACGCCTTCGGCCGGACAGCTCAAAGCGGCTATTGCCGTCAATGGTCCGTTGGTCAATGTGCTCATTCGTCCGCGTTGCGGCGACTTCGTCTACGATGCCGCTGAAGTCAACGAGATGGTCGCCGACATTGAATTTGCTCGTCAGGCGGGTGCGAATGCCGTAGTTGTCGGAGCTTTGCGACCCGACGGTGAAATTGACGTCGAAGCATGCCGACGCTTCCGTGAAGCTGCCGGGGATATGAATATGACTTTCCACCGCGCTTTCGATATGGTGAAGGACCCGTTCCGTTCGCTCGACACAATTGTCAATCTCGGCTTTGACAAGATATTGACTTCAGGCCTTCAGCCCACTGCCGTGGCAGGAATGGATATGCTTGCCCGTTTGCAGAAGTATGCCGACGGTAGAGTCTCCATTATCGCCGCTTCGGGTGTCAATCCAGATAATGCTGAAACGATACTCCGCAATACAGGCGTCAACGAGCTTCACGCTTCTTGCTCCCACACCATTGGTAGCCCGATGGAATTCAGAAACGAATCGGCCAAGATGGGCGCCGATGAAGCCGACGAGTTTTCTCGCTCGACAACGAGCGTCGAAAAAGCGTCACGACTCGCACAAATAGTTCATAATTATAATCCTTAAACCAGTCCACAAATGAAAAAATTGCTCATTTCAGCTGCTTTAAGTCTGGCATTGACCGCCCCGGCCAGTGCTCAGATAGCTGATGCAAAAGTAAAGGCTGATTTCGAGAAAAGAAAAACCGAGATTAACGACCCGGCACTTTTCGAAATCTTCCAGACAGAGCTCACTCCCCAGGAACGCGAGTGTCTTGAGATGCTTTATGCCTACATGGCTCTCCCCGACATGACTGACAATTCCGGAGAGTTCTTCAAAACCAACGCACAGTATGCCCTCAAGGCCCGTGAAGAAATGCCCTGGGGTAAGACGGTTCCTGATTTGGAATTCCGTCATTATGTGCTCCCCGTCCGTATCAACAATGAAGCGCTCGATCTTTCGCGCCCCGTAATCTATGATGCGCTCAAAGACCGCATAAAGGATATGCCCATGAAAGAGGCTATCCTCGAAATCAACCACTGGCTCCATGAGAAAGCCACTTATCAGCCCTCCGACAGCCGCACGCATGCTCCCCTCGCGACCATGAGTTCAGCCATCGGCCGATGCGGTGAGGAATCAACCTTCGGCGTGGCAGCTTTTCGCGCCATGGGTATTCCCGCCCGTCAGGTCTACACTCCTCGCTGGGCACACACCGACGACAACCATGCATGGGTAGAGGTCTGGGCTGACGGCAAATGGTATTTCCTCGGTGCATGCGAGCCCGAACCGGTGCTCAACAAGGGATGGTTCAATGCCCCGGCTGCACGCGGCATGCTGATGCACGCCCGCGTGTTCGGTGACTACAACGGCTCCGATATCGTTCTTCAGAAAATCGGTGGTCACACCGACGTAAACGTTACCGCCAACTACGCTCCTGTCGAAGACATTACCGTAATAGTAACCGATGAGAATGGTAAACCCGTAAAGGATGCGCGCGTTGATTTCCGCGTTTACAACTACGCTGAGTTTTATCCTGTTGCCTCGCAGGTTACTGACGCTAACGGTAAGGTATCGCTCACGGCCGGTCTGGGCGACGTGCTCATCTGGGCTTCCGATGGTAAGAAGTTCGGTATCAAGCACGCTACCGTCGGCAAAGGCGAACCCATCAATGTCAAACTCGAAAACACCAAGGGTATGGGCTCAATGGAAATGCACATTGTTCCTCCGGCACCACGTAATGCCGATGTCCCCGTCAGCAAAGAAATGGCTGCTGAAAACAGCCGTCGCATGACCGTCGAAGATTCAATCCGTGGAGCCTACGTCGCAAGTTTCGCTTCCAACACTCAGCAATCTGTTGCCGGCATCCCCGACAGCGTTCTTCACAAGATTCTTATTGATGCTCGCGGCAATGGCTGGAATCTGCTCAAATATCTCAATTCAGCCACTCCTCAAGAGCGTCAGCGAATCGTGAAACTGCTTAACACGCTTACGATGAAAGACCGCAGCGACGTCGACACCTCAATACTTGCCGCACATCTGGCTGCTGCCGACGGTGATGATTACGAATATATTATTTCGCCCCGTGTCCTCGTTGAGGCTCTCACGCCCTATCGTGAAGTGTTCTTGAAGAAGTTCACAGCCGCCGAGCGCCAGCAGTTCAAAGCCAATCCCGAGCTGTGGGCTGACTGGGTTAGGACTCACGTAAAAGCTGATCAGCACTGGTATCCCGACAACGTCACTATGAGTCCCGCCGCCGTAATGGCTCATCCTGTTACTTCAGCGTTGTCTCGCGACATCTTCTTCGTGGCCGGCGCTCGCACATTCGGCATTCCGTCGCGCATCGATCCCGTCACCGGTAAGACTCAGTGGAGAGAAGGCAGCGGCCCATGGCATGACGTAATCTTCGGCGCCCCCGAAGAGGTTAAAGCTTCTACGCCCGGTTCACTGAAACTGACCTTTACCCCCGACAGCCACGTTAAAGATCCCCTCTATTACGTAAACTTCTCTATCTCTAAGATTGTCGACGGTCGCCCCGAACTCCTGAACTTCGACGAAGGCAACTCATGGAGCAATACCTTCAAAGACGGCATAGCATTTGATCCGGGCAACTATATGCTCGTTTCCGGCCAGCGTCTTGCCGACGGCAGTGTACTGACCAACGTGACATTCTTCGATGTCGTTTCCGGTCAGGAAGCAGTTGTGCCGCTGGTAATGCGTCATAATACTGATGAGATTGAGGTTATCGGTTCGTTCAACGCTGAAAGTCTTTTCATCCCGCTTGACTCCGACAAAAAGCAATCGCTTCTTTCGGCAACCGGCCGCGGCTACTATGTGCTTGGCCTCGTGGCTCCCAACAGCGAGCCTACCAACCACGCTCTGCGCGATATCGCAGCCGTGAAAGCCGAGCTCGAGCAGTGGGGACGTCCTATCGTTCTGCTCAATGCCGATAAGTCCGACGCTGAAAAGATGAATCTTAAGGCGCTTCCGGCCCTCCCCTCTACCGTTATCCGCGGTATTGACCCTGACGATGAAATTGCAAAAGCTCTTATCAAAGAATTTGAACTTTCGGTTGACGGTCGCCCCATCTTCATTGTCGCCGACACGTTCAACCGTGTTGTCTTCGTAATGCAAGGCTACACCATCGGCCTCGGCCACAAACTCCTCAACGTCGTAAACCGCCTGCAGTAATCCAATCCTACACATAATATTCAGTGAGCCAAAATTCCCCATGTTTTTGGCTCACTGTTTTTTTATCAGATAATAGTAACTTAATTGAGGGAAATAGCAAATCCCGCCGGAAGCAATCCAATCAGCTTCCGGCGGGATTTATCAAATGGGGTAATTGCTGCGATTTATACGTAGCCGCGGATTATGCCGCGTTTGGAATTACGGATGAATAGGATTATTTCGTCGCGCTCTTTCGTGGCGGGTAATTCGGCCTCAATACGCTCAACAGCATCGGAGTTGTTAAGGCCCGACAGATATAGGTAGCGGTAGATTTCCTGAATGTCGGCAATCTGATCGTTGGTGAAGCCGCGGCGACGCAGACCGATTGAGTTGACTCCGGCATAGGCTATTGGCTCACGGGCAGCTTTTACGTATGGCGGAATATCTTTGTTGACAAGCGCACCACCTTGTATCATAACATGAGGACCGATATGGCAGAACTGATGCACAAGCGTGCCACCACCAATGACAGCATAGTTATCAACAATCACTTCGCCTGCCAGCTGAGTAGCATTGGACATTATGACATTGTCACCCACAACGCAGTCATGAGCCACGTGGCAGTAAGCCATGATGAGACAGTTGCTGCCTACAACGGTCTTGCCTTTTGAGGCCGTACCGCGATTGACCGTAGCGCACTCACGAATCACCGTGTTATCGCCGATAATAGCCACAGTATCTTCGCCACGGAACTTCAAATCCTGGGGAATACCCGAAATTACAGCCCCGGGGAAAATGTGACAATTCTTACCGATTCGGGCACCGTCCATAATCGTGACATTGTTGCAGATATGGGTGCCTTCACCTATCTCTACATTGCCTTCAATGGTTACAAACGGTTCTATCACCACACTCGGATGGATTTTAGCCGAGGGATGTACGTATGCTAAGGGTTGTTTCATGTGTCTTTACTTGTTTTTAATGATTTGAGCCATGAATTCACACTCTGTCACAATCTTGTCGCCTACGAAAGCGTAGCCTTTCATCACGGCGCAACCGCGACGGAGCGGAGTCATGAATGAAACGTGGAATATGAGTGTATCGCCCGGAACGACTTTCTGGCGGAACTTGACGTTGTCAATCTTCATGAAGTAGGTTGAGTAGCGCTCCGGTTCATCGACCTGGCTGAGCACAAGCAGTCCACCAGTCTGGGCCATGGCTTCAATCTGAAGCACACCGGGAAGCACAGGCTCCTGCGGGAAATGGCCGGGGAAAAAAGGTTCGTTGGCAGTGATGTTTTTCATGCCGACAATATAGTTGATGCCTTTCTCAATGATTTTATCGACAAGCTGGAACGGATAGCGGTGAGGTAGCAGTTCGCGGATTCGCATATTGTCCATCAGCGGGGCCTTGTTGGGATCATAGCTCGGGGCCTGTATTTCCTGATGCTTGATATCTTTGCGAATCAATTTCGAGAACTTGGTGTTAATTGTATGTCCGGGCTTGGTTGCAATCACAAAACCCTTAATCGGACGGCCTGTCAACGCCAGATCGCCGATAAGGTCCATGAGCTTGTGGCGGGCAGGTTCGTTGCTTGCAAACAGCGGACGCTCCTGTACGTAGCCAAGTTCCGAAACATTCTTACGGGACACATTCATTGCATCGGCCAGATGGTCGAGCTCTGATTGTTCCATCGGGCGGTCATAAATGACGATAGCATTATCCAAATCGCCACCTTTAATAAGATTGCCTTTAATCAGTGGCTCGATTTCGCGAACGAATACAAACGTGCGACTCGATGAAATCTCGCTGTCAAAATCGGCCATGCTCTCAAGCGAAGCGTATTGATTGGGGATAACAGGCGAATCAAATTCGACCTTTACCTCTACTCTGAAATCATCGTCGGGAAGAATCACGATTGATGCACCGGTTTCTTCGTCCTTAATCTCGGTCTTTCGCTTGATGACATAATATTTCTTGTCGTCATTCTGCTCTTTAAGTCCCGCTTCTTTGATTTTATCGACAAACACACGTGCACTGCCATCGAGAATCGGCATTTCGGGACCGTCAAGCTCTATCAGCACGTTGTCGATTCCGGCAGCATAGAGGGCAGCCATTGCGTGTTCGATAGTGCTTACTGTTACATCGCCGTTGGCGATTACCGTACCGCGGGTCGTCTGAACCACGTTTTCGGCAAGCGCAGCAATCATGGGCGAACCCTCAAGGTCGGTGCGCTGCAGCTTGTAACCATGATTTTCGGGTGCCGGCTTAAATGTGGCGGTGATAACCTTGCCGGTGTGGAGGCCTTTACCACTTACGGTAAAAGTGCTGTCGAGCGTTATTTGTTTCATCGGCTATATTTTACTTTTCTAATGTTTTTTTCAGTGATTCAAGTTCTTTCTTGAGCTGATTGACAGCTTTATTGAGTTCGGGCAAACGCTTGATGTAGATTGTCTGTCGGGCTGCCTCCTTTATATCGATGGCCGGCGCTCCGAAGAGGCGTGAGCCTGAGGGGGCATCCTTATGAAGGCCGCTCTGAGCCGCAATCTGAACGTCGTCGCCTATCGTGATATGTCCGGCCAAACCGACCTGACCGCCTATCATGCATTGCTTGCCAACTTTCGTCGAACCGGCTACACCGGCCTGAGCAGCCATTGCAGTCATTTCGCCTATCACACAATTGTGGCCAATCTGTATAAGATTATCGATTTTCACACCATCTTTAATCTGAGTGCTACCCATCATGGCACGGTCAATCGTAGTATTGGCTCCTATCTCGACGTCATCACCGATAGCGACGTTGCCAATCTGTGGAATCTTGTCGTAGCCATGGTCTGTCGGCGCAAATCCGAAACCATCAGCTCCGATTACGGCTCCGGCATGGATTATGCAGCGGTTTCCGACCTTACAGCCATGGTAGATTTTCACTCCGGGATAAAGCACCGTGTTATCGCCAATCGTCACGTTATCGCCGAGATAGGACTGCGGAAATATCTTGACTCCTTTTCCGAGTTTTACGTTCTTTCCTATATAGGCAAATGCGCCGATATATGCGTCGTCAGGCACTGTCACCCCTTCAGCTATATGAACGGGCTCCTCTATACCGGTATAGACCGGAGTCATCATCTGCTGGGCCATCTGAAGCAGATGGGCAACTGTGGCATAGGGATCATCGACGCGTATAAGCGTGGCCGAGATAGGCTCTTCGGCTACGAAATCCTTGCTCACAAGTACCGCCGATGACTTGGTTGAGTAGATGTAGTGGGTATATTTCACATTCGCCAGAAACGAAATGGCGCCGGGTTTTCCCTCTTCAATCTTAGCGAAGTTATTGATTTTCACGTCTCCGTCGCCTTCAACTGTGCCGTTGCACAGAGCTGCAATCTGACTTGCTGTAAATTCCATTGCTTTAATGTTGTTAGCTACTGAAATAAATTGATACAAAGGTGGCAATTTTTTTTCAATTTAAGCCTATAATCACTCTAAAAATACGATTCTTCCATCGGCAGAACGCACTTTACCCTCTTTCAACAGATGGCCAAGAGCCTTTTTAAAGTCCTTTTTGCTACATGACAACCGCTCTTTTATTTCTTCAGGAGACGACTTGTCGCTCAGCGGCAAGCTTCCTTCTGATTCAATCAGATCTAAAATCCTCGAAGCAATATCGAGCGTGCGGTCAAGCGATTTTCCACCGGGCGTCAGGTCTATCTTTCCATCGCGACGCACCTGCTTCACTCTGGCTTCGATCAATTGCCCCGGATGATAGTCACAGAACGTGTCGCTCAGATAAATCATGCCTTTGTGGAGATTATCGACTATACACGGATAGCCCAAATCGTTCCGCCTGATAATTCGGGCTTTTACAGTTTGACCGACTCGATAATCGGGATAGACATTGCCGAGAAATTTTTCAATTTTCGCCGAGCCGACTATGCGTCCTGACGCGTCGTCGAGATAGACGTAGACCATATAACGATGGCCCTGCTTCATCTGCAATTTCATTTCAGAAAACGGAACGAGAAGCTGCTTGACCACACCCCAGTCCATAAATGCTCCGATACGGTTGACGGCCGCACACTCAAGATAGGCAAACTCCCCTACCGTAGCGAGCGGGTGCTCTTTCGTTGCGACAAGCCGCTCCGAGCCATCGCGATAAACAAACACGTCGACCTCCTCGCCTACTTCCAGAGGCGATTCTATATATTTAGCCGGCATGAGTATTTCGCCTGACTCGCCGCCGTCGAGATATACTCCGAAATCGACATGTCGCACGACTTTCAGAGTGTTCCATTTACCTATTTTTATCATTGGTATTCCTAAATTATTGCTCAAATTTAACAAAATGTAGCGATATTTGCACAAAATGACATCCACAATCCAATTACGGCATATCAAAGATGAATACCATTAAGAAATATTTCCCCTCTCTCACCCCGCTACAGGAAAAACAGTTCGGCATGCTCGACGGTCTCTATCACGAATGGAATGAGAAAATCAATGTCATATCGCGCAAGGATATAGATAATCTGTATCTACATCACGTCCTTCACTCGCTCGCCATTGCCCGATTTATAACACCGGTTGCCGATACAACATTTCTTGATATGGGTACAGGTGGCGGTTTCCCCGGCATTCCCCTCGCGATTATGTGGCCCGAGTGCTCGATTCACATGATTGACCGAATCGGAAAGAAAATCAAGGTCGCTGCAGATATTGCTGAACGTATCGGGCTAAAAAACGTCAGTTTTCAACATGGCGATATTGGTGAATGTCGCACCCGTTATGACTTCGTGGTGAGTCGGGCTGTCATGCGCCTCGACCAACTCGTGCCGCTTGTGCGCAAAAATATTTCCGCCTCATCGAAAAACGCAATCCCGAATGGATTGTTATGTCTAAAGGGGGGCGACTTGACATCGGAGATTGCCGGTGTGCGCCGACCGGTAATGGAAGTTCCGCTCGATACGCTTCTTCCTGAGCCGTGTTTTTCCGACAAGTACCTCCTTTACGTTGAAATGTGAAGAATTATGGAAATTAAATCATTTGAATTCAGCCTTTTTGAAGTAAATACCTACGTGGTTTGGGACAAAACCACGCTTGAAGCGGCCGTAATTGATCCCGCTATGGTTAAGCCGGCCGAGGCCGAAACCTTTTCATCATTTATCACCGAAAAGGGTTTGAAGCTGAAATACCTTCTCTGCACACACCTTCATATCGATCACACGTTTGGAATTGACTACGTGGTCGATACATACGGTTTGAAAGTCAACGCCTCAGCCGGCGATGATTTCTTCGGAAAGCAGCGTGCGGCACAGGCCCGAATGTTCCGGCTCCGTATTCCGGAGCCAACACCTCTGACCATCGACACCGAACTGCACGACGGCGAGCGGCTCTATCTCGGAAAAGAATATCTCGAGGTGATTGAAACGCCCGGACATTCCCCCGGCTCGGTATCGTTTTATTGTCCGGCATCGGGATTTGTCATTACAGGCGATGCTTTGTTCCGCGGTAGCATCGGACGCACCGACTTGGCCGGCGGCAATCACGCTCAACTTATCCGAAGCATCACCTCACGATTGCTAACGCTTCCCCCGCAGACTATAGTCTATCCGGGCCATGGGCCGTCATCATCGATTGCTTACGAGAAGCAATATAATCCGTATATTTAGCAACGACAAGATTACCCACAGATTTCACGCACAAAGCTACTCGCCGTATGTATCGGTGCGTAGCTTTTTCAGCATCTGGAGGATGCCCGTCCATTGTATCTTATCGAAAAAATCAGGCGTACCGGCCATTTCCTCGGCCGTCTCTACCATTGTATTGAGATCTGGTCTGACTTCGTCCTTGTAGCCCGTTTCGATTCCGGCCTTGGCATAAAAATACATCATCACAATGCCGTAAATATCAAGTAGAGTCTTGAAATCGAGATAATCGCACGCAAGTGTCAACACATCGTGCGGGCGCCTGGCTTTGTCGAGATATTCAGCAATTCTGGCCTTCATGGCAAACCCATTGGCAGGCTCATTGCGATCATACAATATCAGAAATGCTGCAATAAGAGCATCGTTGTTTTCTGCCGCCCTGATAAGTGCATCGGGACCTACCTCGTAGGGAGTGCGATCGGTGTAAAGCAAGAACACATCGGCCGGATTAACGTTTGAAAGACTGCTGCCTTCATCACCATAAATAATTTCGAACGCTATCTGACAAACCTTGTCGAGACGGCTTACTTTCATTGCTGATAGATAACGCTGCTTGCGAACACCGTCGCCACTTGCAGAAGCGAGAAGGATGCCCAGAACTATAGCGTCGGGATTACTGTCGTCGGCTTTTAACACCTCATCGACCAATCCGAAGCCACGCTCAAATTCTTTTTTTCCGAGCAGAGCCAGATAAGCTAAGAGAATCTGTGCAAGCTCAAACTCCGGTGCGAGAGCCAGAGCATAGCTTGCATCCCTATCTGCCGAAGCGATATCGGAAAGTCCATAGCCCTCGATACTTGCCTGTAAGTACCAGAACTTGGATTCAAACGGATCCAGTTCGGTTAGCTTTTTTGCTATCGAAAGTGCTTTGCGGGGGCGCCGGAAATCGTTGGTACAGATAGCAAGTTCATATAGAAATGTATCTTTATACAGGCATCGTTCCTCGATAACTTTCTGATTATCGAGCATCCAATCAAGCTGACTTTCTGTTTTGATAATTTCAAAAACGCGAATTATCAGCTCATCGTCCAGACTTTTACGAGAGGCTTTCATCAGGCCTTTGCACAACGAATTCCACGCTTCAGGAGTCTCGTCGTTATTTAGTCGCATCAGAAGTATGAAGCGATGAAGGGAATCATCCGGAAGGCGTTTGGCTATATACTCAACCTCCTCGGTGAGGGAATTATCCAGCCTATGATAGGCTCTTCTGATTAGAAAATCCTCGTCATCGGGATACAATTCGTGAGCCAGTGCGAGAATCTCTGTTTGGGTAGTCAGGTCGGCAATATCACCGGCATAATCATAGATACCCAGTAAATCTTCGTCATCAAACTTTTGAGAACGAAGATTTACCGGGGTTGACAAATATTTTTTGTAGAGTTCTTCCAGCGATAGCTGATCGTCGAATTCACCCATCTATTATTATTTTTTTTGAGCCTTTTCCCAGCTGTCTTTAAGCGCGATTGTGCGGTTAAACACCAACTTATCGGGTGTGCTGTCCTTATCCGGAGTGAAGTAGCCGATGCGCTGGAACTGGAAGTGAGCACCGGGAACGGCATTTTTGGCAAGGAACGGTTCGATTTTCACATGCTCGACAACTTTGAGCGAATCCGGATTGAGAAGTTCGCGGAAATCACGCTCTGTTTCTGCTCCGGGATTTTCAACGGCAAACAGACGATCGTAAATCCTTACGGTCGCATCGCCGGCATCGTTGGCCGAAACCCAGTGTAGCGTACCTTTTACCTTGCGCATGCTTCCGGGCATACCGCTGCGGGTTTCGGGATCGTAGGTACACTGTATTTCCACGATGTTTCCTTCCTCATCCTTGGTGACACCGGTGCACTTTATAATATATGCGCCTTTCAGACGCACTTCAGCGCCGGGAGCCAGACGGAAGAACTTTTTGGTAGGATTCTCCATAAAGTCATCACGCTCGATATAAATTTCGCGAGAGAAAGGCATCTCATGTGTACCCGAATTAGGCTCCTCCGGATTGTTCTCCATCTCCACCATCTCGGTCTTGCCTTCGGGATAGTTTGTGATAACGAGTTTCACGGGGTTGATTACAGCCATACCTCGGGTCGATATGGCATTGAGATCTTCTCTGACAGCATGCTCCAGAAGCGAGATGTCGTTAAGAGCCTCGTATTTCGTATAGCCGATTTTATCGACGAAGTTGCGGATGGATTTGGGTGTGAAACCGCGACGGCGCATACCGCTGATTGTCGGCATACGGGGGTCATCCCAACCGGCTACCAGACCTTCCTTGACCAACTGGAGCAGTTTACGCTTACTCATCACGGTATATGTCAGATTCAAGCGGTTAAACTCAATCTGGCGGGGGCAATAGCTCTCATCAGCCAATTCCTTAACGAAATATTCATAAAGCGGACGGTGCACCTCAAACTCCAATGTGCAGATTGAGTGAGTGACGCCCTCGAAATAGTCGCTCTGACCATGGGCGAAGTCATACATGGGATAGACGTTCCATGTATTTCCGGTACGGTGGTGAGGATATTTGATGATGCGATACATTATCGGATCACGGAAATGCATATTGGGGTTAGCCATATCGATTTTGGCACGGAGCACACGCGAACCTTCCTCAAATTCGCCTTTGTTCATGCGTTCAAACAAATCGAGATTCTCCTCTACCGAGCGATTACGGTACGGACTTTCCGTACCGGAAACCGTGGGTGTCCCTTTCTGACGGGCTATTTCCTCGGATGTCTGATCGTCAACATAGGCTTTGCCCTCTTTAATCAGGCGTATCGCCAAATCATAGAGTTTCGGGAAATAATCGCTTGCATAGTACTCGCGGTCACCCCAGTCAAAACCGAGCCAATGGATATCTTCCTTGATTGAATCGACATACTCCACATCCTCTTTCACCGGATTGGTGTCATCAAATCTCAGATTGCATGTACCACCGAACTTCTCAGCCACGCCGAAATCCATGCAGATGGCTTTTGCATGGCCTATATGAAGATAGCCGTTGGGTTCGGGCGGGAAACGGGTGTTGAGTCTGCCTCCGTTCTTACCGGCCTGAAGGTCATCCCACACGGCCTGCTCTACAAAATTAAGTCCTTTTTTCTCCTCGGTAATTTCGATTTCTTTTTCCGACATGGTGGTGAGTATTGATAGTTTGTTATTTTCTGCTACTTTGATGCAAATTTAATGAAAAATCGGGAGCGGGCAATAAAGTTTTACGTCAAGAGCCACCCGACTCTAAAATTTGAGGCCGCCCCATATTGCGTGGGACAGCCTCAGTGATTTGTCTTCCAACTTAGTGGAGAGAGCGTGAAAACGCTTATTCGGCAGCGGGAGCTTCTTCAGCAGAAACTTCTTCAGCAGCTTTAGCAGCTTCTTCAGCGGCTTTTGCGGCAGCGAGTTCAGCTTTTTTCTTAGCTACGGCCTCAGCCTTGGCGTTGTTCTTGGCCTGCTCGTCAGCGAGACGCTGCTTGATGGCCTGCTCTTTCTTGTCGGCCATAGAAGTGCGCAGTGCATCAACAGCTGCCTGCTTTTTCTGCTTCCAAGCCTCGAAACGACGCTGAGCCTCTGCCTCGTCGAATGCACCTTTCTTTACACCACCCTGAAGATGCTTCATCAGAAGTACGCCTTCGTTGGAAAGAATTGTGCGTACGGTGTCAGTGGGCTGTGCGCCTACGTTGATCCAATACAAAGCCCGTTCGAAGTTTAATGTTATTGTAGCAGGATTAGTGTTCGGATTATAGGAACCTATCCTTTCAATAAACTTACCATCTCGTGGTGCCCTGCTATCGGCGATTACAATAGGATAAAACGCATAGTTCTTACGACCATGACGCTGTAATCTGATTTTTGTTGCCATTAAATTAGTTAATTAAATTGGTTTTTTATCGTTTTCGGGTGCAAAGGTACTACTTTTTTTTGAAATAACTAATTAACTCTCCTAAATTTCAGTTGTTTTTGTTGTTTTTAAACTGAGTATGCCCTGAGAATATGTACGTAACGAAATTTTACTTAATTTTGTACTCGCGGTTATCTGCGCTCCGCCGCAGCCGTTTTTACTTCTAACGAATATTTTTTCAACGTGGAAACTGAAGAAAAGCCCAAAGTAAGGCGCGCCGACCAGCTATGGTTCAAAGTGCTTATAAATCTATTAATAATGTGTGGCGTAGGAATAGTCATCATCTGGATTGCCACAATCTGGCTTGACTCGTGGACGCACCACGGACAATTTCTGGTCGTGCCCGAAGTCAAAGGCCTTAGCTATGCCGAGGCCGAGAAGAAACTGCTTGGCTCCGGTTTTACCGTTGAATTGACTGACTCAATCTACGACACCACGACCAAGCCCGGCACCGTCGTCGAGCAAAATCCAAAAGTTGGAACAAAGGTTAAAGACGGACGCCTTATTTACGTGACGATTAATGCCTTCAGCCCCAAGTCAGTCACCGTACCAACTCTTACCGACATCTCACTAAGACAAGCTCAATCAACGCTTCAAGGACTTGGAATTAACGACATAGTTGTCAGAATGGTATCGTCTGATTTTAAAGGATTGGTACTTAAAGCGACCCGTGACGGCGTTCCACTGACGGCAGGCACACGTATTCCGGTAAACTCCCGCGTAGTGCTCGAAGTGGGCGACGGCAATATAGCGATGAATGATTCACTCGATTTGGAGGCAATCCCGACCGAACAATCCGATATGATGCAATGAGTTCTGACATTATTTCCGAAACGCCTGCTGTAAATCCCGAGGAGTCCGCAATCGAAGCGGAGACATCTGACGTAATCGAAGGTGATGAGGGCGAAATGTACGAGCATTTCCGCTTCGTCGCCGACAAGGGTCAGCAATTGCTCCGGGTCGATAAATTCCTTGTAGAAAGGCTGCAGCGCTCATCGCGCAACCGCGTGCAACAGGCAGCAGAAGCCGGTTGCATACTTGTAAATGGTAAACCGGTCAAAAGCAACTATCGCGTAAAACCGCTCGACGTGGTGAGCGTGGTGATGGATCGCCCGCGTTACGACTTTGAGATTCTTGCTGAAGACATCCCTCTTGACATCGTTTATGAGGACGACGATGTGCTTGTAGTCAATAAACAGCCCGGACTTGTGGTGCATCCGGGTCATGGCAACTACCACGGTACGCTTGTCAATGCGCTTGCATGGCATTTCCGCGACAATCCCAATTACGACGTCAATGATCCCCGCCTTGGACTTGTTCATCGTATCGACAAAGACACCTCCGGCCTTCTTGTCGTTGCTAAGAATCCCGATGCAAAAACATTTTTGGGAAAACAGTTTTTCGAAAAGACAACGAAACGCGAATATGTAGCTGTGGTATGGGGCACACCCAACCCAGAGGAAGGCCGCATCGAGGGCAATATAGGTCGCAATCCGAAAGACCGCCTTCAAATGACGGTCTTCCCCGATGGTTCCGAAGGAAAACATGCCGCCACAAACTATGATGTTATTGAAAAGTTAGGCTATGTTTCTGTCGTCAAGTGCGTACTCGAAACCGGACGCACACATCAGATAAGAGTCCACATGAAGCATATCGGTCATCCCCTGCTTAACGATGCGCGATACGGAGGCGATGAAATCCTACGAGGCGAGCGCACGGCCAAGTACCGCCAGTTTGTAGAGAACTGCTTCAAAATCTGTCCGCGTCAGGCGCTCCATGCGCGTACGCTCGGCTTCATTCACCCCCGTACCCGTAAGGAGATGTTTTTCACCTCCGAAGTGCCTGCCGACATGACCTCCATGATAGACCGATGGCGCACTTATAGCGGGGCAACCGCCCTGCGTCAGACAAGCAACAACGAGTGATAGACGCGGCTTCCAATGCACGTTTCATCCCCGCGCGTGCATAATCTTAAATAACATTAAGATTAAAGTCATTATTTGACTAAACTTGATTATTATAGCTACCTTTGAGTAATTTTTAACATCTATCGGTTCACTTGAAAGTTCTGAGAAGATATGAATCAAGAATATGACTTCAGCGATATAGCCCCATTCGGGCAAGACGAATTTAAGGAAAAAATGGCAAAACTCGTCAAGGAGGAGGGTTTTGAAGATGCTGTGAAATATGTGATGCCCGACATTGACTTCCCTCAGTTCGTCAATCAGCTGCTCAGCGTGAAAGACGGCGACGAGTTTCAGCATAAAATCATGCGCCCGTTCCTTGAAATGCTTGTCAACAAGACTACATCGGGCATTACCGTAGGCGGTCTTGACAATATCAGCCGTGAAGAGCGTTATACCTTCATGTCAAACCACCGCGATATCGTGCTCGACGCATCGTTTCTCAACTATTGCTTTCTGACCAACGATTTCCCGACATCTGAGGTGGCAATAGGCAATAATCTGTTGATTTACGATTGGATTACCGATCTTGTGAAGCTCAACAAAAGCTTCATCGTGAAACGAAATCTGAAAATCACTCAGGCCCTGGTGGCTGCGAGGCAGCTTTCAGCTTATATCCACTATTGCATCAATTCCAAGCACGAAAGCCTTTGGATTGCACAGCGTGAGGGCCGGGCGAAGGATTCCAACGATGTCACTCAGGAAAGCCTCATAAAGATGATAAGTCTCGAAGGAGGCGGTTCGACGCTTGAAAATATAATGAGTGTAAATATCGTTCCGGTAGCCATATCCTACGACTCCGACCCCAACGACTATCTTATAGCTACCGAATTTCTGCTGAAGCCACTCAATCCCGACTT
>CAYUYQ010000003.1:0-30870 GCA_964449335.1 uncultured Bacteroides sp.
ATGAAGCGCTATATAGCGGACGACTGACGGGAACTTCCGACGAAGTGAATTGTTAAATCTATCAAATTAATGGCCGCAACGGTCAATTGGCACACAAAAAGGCGTAAATTAGCGCGACCGACGATTAAACTAACACGACTTTTCACTATCAAATAAGCATAAATGTCGAACCGCAATAAACCACAACGGCAATGAAACGAATCATTATTGCTCTCTTTGTAGCATTATTCAGCCTGACTACGTCGCTGCCTTCGGCTACTGCCCAGCGACACAACAACCGCCATAACCAGTCGGAACGCAAGGAGTCATATCGCGGCGGCAATAATTCGGCCACCCGACCCTCGCGCACGTCCGCCACCGGCAGCAATCAGAATGCCCGACCCTCGCGCCCCGGGCGCAAAGACGACGGTCACTCGATGGGCAACGCCCGTCCGTCGACACCGGCAGCGCGTCCCGATAATCAGGGTAAACGCCCCGGCAATCAGGGTGTACGGCCCGGACAGCCGTCCAACAACGGCAACCATCAGCATAAACCCGATGTCCCCTCACATAAACCCGTGACTCCTCCTCATAAGCCTGCTGTGCCTAATCACAGGCCTACGACTCCTCCTCATGCGCCGACTCCTCCGCAGGCTCATCGCCCGGCGCCCCCGCGTCCTAACCCCGGTGTTCGTCCCGGTCCGTCGCACAACGCTGGTCATCGCCCCGGCCCGCGCCCTGTGGTGCGTCCGCTTCGCCATCCGTGGGCGCGTCCGGTGCCTCCGCCCAATTGGCGTCCGCTTCATCGCCGTCCGCTTATGCCGTCATTCCTCGGGCTAACGCTGGGCATGGCCATGAATGCCACCCTCAACGCTCTCACCAATAATAATCTTGCTTACTATACGGCAAGCAACGAGGTGATTCTCAACAACGTTGCCGAACAGAATTTCTTCTGGCCTCAGGCCGTGCTCACATACAATGCAGGTATTCTCATCGGGTCGCGTTTCTTCTACGAAACATCCTATCCCGACCCCTCCAGATTCCGCAGCGTTTACAATAATCTCTGCATCACACTGGGCACACCGACCTCCTACACCGGCAACGGCTACCGCATGACGGCCCAATGGTTCGGTTACAACGGCGACTTCGTGACGCTCGAATATGCCCCGATGCCGAATGCCTACGGCTCTAATGCCTACTTCACCATCCTGACCTACGGCAACTAAAAAGCCAGCATTAAAAATAATACCCCGGATGCTTCACGCAAACGGGGTATTATTTTTTGAGTTATAATCTGCTGCTTAGCCCGGAATGATAGCTTCGTTGGGGCAAACTTCTGCACATGAACCGCACTCGATGCAGGTGTCGGGATCGATGTGGTAGATTTCGCCTTCAGAGATAGCTTCTACGGGGCAAACGGGAAGACAAGTTCCACAAGCAACGCATTTGTCAGTGATTACGTAAGCCATAGTCTTTAATAATTTGAATGATGTTTAACGAATGAACAATGTATCTGCAAAAGTAAGAGAATATTTTGATTCACCCTCAATTTTCATCAAAAAAAATAACGGGATATACGATTGTCACACGGTTTCTACAAGTTCCATGCCCTTCATCACCGCGTCGCGGTTGGCCGGAAGCAGATGGTGATGACGCTCAGGCAGAGTCTTTTTAAGACCCAGCATCACGGAATCGACCGAAACGACCGGGTCAATTTTCAGCAGCGCGCCCAACACAACCATGTTGTAGCTCTTGGCGCTCTTCATTCCGAACGTGGCCTCCATAGCTTCAACCGGATAAACCTTTATGTCCTTACGCTCAGGCAGGCGGTGTATGCCGTAAGGATCATATATGAGCACTCCGCCCGGCTTGACCTTGCTTTCAAACTTATCGAGACTCTGCTGGTTGAGGATTACCGCCACATCGTAGCTGTCGAGCACAGGCGAGCTGATTTTTGAATCGGAAAGCACCACGGTGACATTGGCCGTACCGCCGCGCTGTTCGGGACCATAGGATGGCATCCAGGTAATTTCAAGGTCATCAATCAGGCCTGCATAGGCAAGAATCTTACCCATTGAGAGCACACCCTGACCGCCGAAACCGGCTATAATTATTTCTCTTTTCATTGATTGTCGGTGTTTTTAATATCTCCAAGAGGATATTTTGGGAACATATTGTTGACCATCCACTCGTTGGCCTTGGCCGGCGACATTTTCCAGCCGCTGTTGCACGTGCTGACCACTTCAACTATCGAGGTGCCTTTTCCGGCAAGTGAGTTCTCGAAAGCCTTGCGTATCGCAGCCTTGGTCTTGCGCACGGAAGCGGGAGTGTGGACGGATTGTCGGGTAACGTAGCATGTGCCGTCAAGCTGAGCCAGTATATCGGAAATCTTGATTGGATAGCCGTTAAGGTCAACGCGGCGGCCGTAGGGGGTGGTGGCTGTAACCTGGCCTTCGAGCGTCGTAGGAGCCATCTGGCCTCCGGTCATGCCGTATATGGCATTATTAATGAAAATAATCGCTATATTTTCTCCGCGGTTAGCCGCGTGGATAGTCTCAGCGGTGCCGATAGCCGCAAGGTCGCCGTCGCCCTGATAGGTGAACACCAGACGATCCGTGTTGAGGCGCTTTGCCGCTGTTGCCACAGCGGGAGCGCGACCGTGAGCGGCCTCAATCCAGTCAATATCTATATAGTTGTAGGCAAACACGGCGCAACCAACCGGCGCAACGCCTATGGCGATGTGTTCGGCACCCATTTCCTTTATTACCTCGGCAACGAGTTTGTGCACCACTCCGTGGCTGCATCCGGGGCAGTAGTGCATCGGATTGTCGTTGAGAAGCTCGGGCTTTGAATAGACCTTATTCTCCTCGCGTTTTATTTCTTCCTGTTTCATCGGTTTGAACAAATGGAGTGATGTTTTTATTTACTTCTTCTGAGCCGCGATTTCAGCATTGAGCGCGTCGAGCACCTCCTGTGGATTAGGCACGATGCCGCCCATTCGGCCAAAGTGCCATACGGGCACACGTCCTTCCGTGGCGAGACGCACGTCCTGAATCATCTGTCCGGCGTTGAGCTCAACGGTCAGAATACCTTTCACTTTATGCGACATCTCGGCTATCGGAGCGTAGGGGAACGGCCAGAGAGTTATCGGACGTATCAGACCGATTTTCATTCCCTGTGCACGGGCATCCTCAATTGCTTTCAGACAGATTCGTGCTATCGAACCAAATGCTACCATCAGATACTCGGCATCGTCGGTAAAATACTCTTCATATCTCACCTCGTTTTGCTCTATAAGAGCATAGGTCTGCTGGAAACGGCGGTTGTTCTCCTCCATCTTATAGCTGTCAAGTTCGAGCGTGGTCATCACGTTGGGCTTGCGCGTAGCCGGACGGCCGGTGACAGCCCACGGACACTGCTCGCGAATCTCACGCTCGGTGCGACGCGGACGCTGCGGGGGCAGAACAACCTTTTCCATCATCTGCCCCACAATACCGTCGGCAAGCAGCATGGCCGGAGTGCGGTATTTGAAAGCCAGATCAAATCCAAGACCAACGAAATCGGCCATCTCCTGCACCGTTGACGGAGCAAGAACTATGAAATGGTAATCGCCATGACCGCCGCCACGAGTGGCCTGAAAATAGTCACTCTGCGAAGGATGAATCGTACCCAGGCCGGGACCACCACGCATCACATTGACTACCAGACACGGCAACTCTCCGGCTGCGATATACGACAGGCCCTCCTGCATCAGACTTATGCCGGGACTCGACGATGAGGTCATTACTGCTTTACCCGTGGCGGCGCCACCGTAGACCATATTTATAGATGCGACTTCACTTTCGGCCTGAAGCACCACCATGCCGGTAGTCTCCCACGGCATCAGCGCCTCGAGAGTCTCAAGCACCTCGCTCTGCGGGGTGATAGGATAGCCGAAATAGCCGTCGGCACCGTAGCGCACGGCCGCATGGGCTATGGCTTCGTTGCCTTTCATCAGTCTTACTTCTTCTTTCATATATTTTGTTTTGACGTTTTTCTTGGTTGACCGCTATCGTGGTGACTTCATTTCTCTACCACGCGATATACTTCGATGCATCCGTCGGGGCACACCGTGGCGCACGCCGCGCAGCCTATACACTTTTCGGGCTCTACAGCGTAGGCGAAATGATATCCTTTATTATTGACTTCTTTGGGTTGGAGTCCGAGTACATCGGTCGGACAAGCCACAACGCAGAGGTCGCAACCTTTGCAGCGCTCGGCGTTGATTTCTACGGCTCCGTAAACTTTTGCCATATTATGTTTCGGTTTAGATTCGGATAGTTATACTAAATAGTCAGACCCGGAGTCACACGCAGACGAGTCGTTTTGCAAATGTAGTTAAAACTTTTGCAAATTATATGTTTTTAACAAATACTTAACCTATGGCACAGTTTGCGGCTAAATGTGTATGGGCGCAGTTTAGATTTTCAGACGGCTCATGCGCACTTTTTTGCCCTTCAGACGACAATCGGCCACGGCCTCGAGTATGGCAGCTGCTTTCGATGCGGGCACAGCCACGAGCGCATTGTGGTCACGCAAAGCTATCAGGCCTATCTCCGAAGCATCGACAGGAGCGTTTTTTACCAGAAAACCGACTATGTCGCCACGTGAAATCTTCTCTTTTTTCCCGCCCTGTACATAGATTGTCGCCACCGGGCTTCCGGCTTTAGGGCGCAACTCCGGGTCGGGTATATATTTTCGGTCAAATTCAGCGAATTCAGGGATGTTTTCGCCTTCGGCAACAATGACGTAGACCGTGCCGCTGGCGTCGACGCGCGCCGTGCGCCCGTTGCGGTGAATCCAAGCCTGCTCGTCGACCGGCAGATGATAATGAACAACATTTTCCACACCGGCAATGTCGAGACCTCGTGCCGCTAAGTCTGTGGCCACGAGCACAGGGGCCGTACCGTTGGTAAACACGTCGACCGCCGTAGCTCTCTGCTCCTGGTCGAGGCCACCATGGTAAAGCGCGGCAGCCACTCCGAGTTTGCGCAGATGGTTCCAGACACGCTCTGCACTCTCACGGTGATTGACAAAGACGATTGTACGGGCACCTTTGGCTATGCTACCGAGGAGCGACGTGAGCGTTGCGAGCTTGTCACGCTCAAACGAGGGAACCTCGACCACTTCCATTCGCTCGCGAGGCGAGCGACCGCTATCAGCCTCGATTACCTCACAATCCTTCATCGGGAGATAAGCCGGCATCTCAGCCAGACGTGTGGCCGAAGTCAAGACGATGGCCGCATTTTTCAGCGGAAGCCGACTGCAGATGCGACGCATTTCATCCTCGAAACCCAATTCTAGACATTTGTCGTACTCGTCGATGACGAATACTTTCAACTGCGGCGCGTCAACCTGACCTCGCTTCATGTGGTCGAGCAGACGGCCCGGAGTCGCCACTATTATATCGGGCGTCTGCGACAGCGCATTTTTCTCATCGGTCATCGAATGGCCGCCGTAGAAAGCCACCGTCTTATACTCGCCGCCGGCAGCCCGACGCACCACTTCAGCTACCTGTATGACCAGTTCGCGCGACGGGGCGAGAACTATAGCCGCTGTCCCCTCACCCGGATGTCCGAGCCGACGAAGCGTTGCGAGGGTAAAAGCGAGTGTCTTACCCGTACCGGTAGGAGCTATGAGCATTATCCGGCGGCTTTCGGTCGAGGCCGCGGTCTGCTGCATGGGTGTGAGAGATTCAAAACCCATTCTGGCGAGGATTGATGCGGTTATATCAGGTTGTGTCATTATACGTAGTGTTTGGAAGTGTTATTAAAAAACGTTCTCTCTTTTCAACACATTCCGTCGGCGGAAAGTTGGAAAGAGAGAATTATGGTTGGTACTGCGGCGAAACGGCAATCAGCCGTATTTGCTGATTTTTTTCAGCTGTCCCTCATTGACTATTCTTATCTGCCGGCCATCAACAACGATTATTTTTTCGTTGACAAAAGCCGTGAGCGTGCGGATAGCATTTGAAGTGGTCATATTGGAAAGATTGGCCAGATCCTCACGGGCCATGTAGACGCGCAGGGTCATGCCGTCGTCCTCGTAGCCGTAGTGCTCCTTCAGCACCATTATTGCCTCGGCAAGACGGCCTCGGATATGCTTCTGCGTAAGATTGACTATACGGGTGTCGGAACTGCCCAGATTACGCGACAGTTCGTGGATGAAAAACCACGCCACATCTTTATTGGTGTCAATCATATCCACAACGACACTCATCGGTATTGCTCCGACGGTCGAAGGCTCCATGGCCGTTGCGCTCGACACGTATGGCTCGCCTGCGAAAAAAGCACGGTAGCCGAAATACTGCACGGGGCGGATAAGCCTGAGAATCTGCTGGCGGCCGCCCACACCATCTTTATGGAGCTTAGCCTTACCCTTCAGCAGACACCATAGATACTCCGGCTCTTCATGCTCGGCATATATTATCTGATTTTTTTTAAAATGATGCAGAGTGAAATTGTCGGTTATTCTGCGCTTTTCTTCGCCGTCGAGCAAAGTCCAGATTTCCGACAAATCCTCACTGATCACTTTTTCTAATGCATCCTTTATCATCCTTTACCTTAGAATACCTTTTTGTACCTTTCTTGCAGTCAGATTGCTGACACTGCTACCAAGCAGCAAGGCAAAGTTAGCCATATTATCCCAATCTCCAACAAAAAACCTGATTTTTATGACTATTAAGCCGTTTTTCGGTGTGTTTTGTTACCGTACATACATAAAAAAAGCCTGAGAGCAGCCGGCGACCCAACGCTTACATGCCCTCAGGATTAATGTACCAATATTTATGTTTTAATTTGTCAGTTGCGATTGTAGAACTCGAGTATGCGCATGCGCAGCATAGCCTCATAGCGTGCCTGAACCGACTCGGAAGCGGCCTTGATATAATTTGTCTTTGCTTCTTCAAATTCCGTGGCGTTGGCTCGCCCGAAGTTATACTTTTCGGTCATGGCTTCCAGAGCCGCTCGGGTTGCGTCGAGAGCGACCCCGGCCGCTGCGCGCCGCTTGTCGGCTGCCAGGGCCTGATAATAGGCCTGCTGTATTGACCTATAAAGATTCTGGCGGGCATCGTCGAGCTGCAGACGCGAGTTGAGTTCCTGGATGCGCGCGCGGCGAACGGAATTACGTGTCGAGAATCCGTCGAACAACGGAATTCGCAATGAGAATCCCAAACCTTTGGTAAAGTTTGTGCTCATCTGGCGATGGAACGGAGAGTTATTCTCTCCGGCAAGACGATAGTAGCCCGTCGACAGTCCGGCATTGAACGAAAGCGTCGGAAGATAGCCGCTCTTGGCCAGAGAAATATTCTTCTGGGCAGCTTCTACGCCCAGACGGGCGGCACGCATGGCGTGGTTATTGACAAGGGCGTTTTCGTAGACCGTTTCGGCCGACAGAAGGGGCATATCGCCATCGCCTAAAGGCGCGATATCGAATCCTTCAACATCGTCGAGCTGAAGAAGCTGGGCGAGATCAACAAGCGCGAGCACGCGGTTGTTGGCGGCATTGACTTTGCTAAGCTCGTCCTGCGCCACCTGCGAACGTGCCTGAGTAAGGTCGAGCTCGGGAATCTTCCCGTTCTCGAACAATATTTTACGGCGCTCCATCTCCACGTTCGACAAGTCGAGCTGATGGCATGCCACATCGTATATCTCACCGTAATATAGCACCTGAAGATATTGCGAAATGACATTGAGCGTTATATCATCTTTGGCCGCCTCGGTCTGCTCAACCATCGTGCGCAGGTTTGATTTGGCGTAGTCAAGACGACGCACCCTCGACATTCCCTGGAAAAGCGGCACCGACATGTCGGCTGAAAATCCGGTCTGCTGTGTATTTCGGTTGGCGTATGTGTTCTCGGCGGTCAGGCCGCGGCCGAAACTGAAATTCTGCGATGCTCCGGCTGACACCTGAGGCAGAAACGCATCCTTGGCTTCAGTGATTTCGAGCTCGGCCGAGCGCTGCTGGAGCATGCGTGAACGCACGTTGATATTGTGTTCGACAGCGTAGTTTATGCAGCTGTCGAGAGTCCACACTTCGGCTGCCGACGCAACCGCTGCCGCTCCGACAAGCAAAGCTGTCAATATATAGGTTTTCTTCATCTCTTTACTTGACTTAGTTTGTTAAACTACTGACATCTGGCCATTAAGGTTTCTCGGCGCCTCGCACTTTGCTATCCTTATCTATGCCGCTCTTGACCTCGATATGGATGCCGTCGGAAGTTCCGGTTACGACCGGAGTGCGGGTGAATTTCATCTCGGGCACACTATCAGTAAGCACATAGACGAACGTGCTGTCGCCTGAAAACTCCACCACGCTCTCGGGCAGCCGCATAACTCCACTTGATTTGCTAAGCGTGACGGTGGCGTTGGCGCTATAGCCGGCGCGAAGTGTAGCGGTAGAGTCAACCTGCAGAGCCGCTTTGACCTCGAAGGTGTTGGCGCCACTCGACTCAGTGCCCTTGGGAGCGATGTATTCGATTTCAGCCGACGGCTTGAGGTCAGGGAGCGCGCCGATGGTTATGGCTACGGGCATTCCGGTGCGGAGCAAACCTACTTCGGTCTCGTCGACCGTGCCTTTAAAGATAAGGTTCGTCATATCGGCTATCGTGGCCACGGTCGTTCCGTCGTTGAACGTATTGGCCTGAATCACCGACGTTCCGACTTTTACGGGAACATCAAGCACAAGGCCGGTAATTGTAGCACGTACTTGCGTGTTGCTCTCAGCTGCGTTGTAGCGCGACACACCCTGACGAACGATAGTCACGGCGTCCTGCGCAGCTGCCAGTTCCTGTTTGGCATTATCGTAGGCCGTACGCGTTCCCTCATACTCCTCGCGGCTTATCACCTTGCGGTTATAGAGAGCCTCGTTGCGCTCATGCTTAAGGCGGGCGTCTTCCAGATTGATTTTTGCCGAATTCACGCGGCTTTCGGCCGACGAAAGCTGCGAAGCATCGGGAATGACTTTGATTTCGGCGATTACATCGCCGACGTTCACAACGTCGCCGGGCTCAACGTTTATTTTCGATATGATGCCTGAAATCTGCGGCTTGATGGCGATTTCGTCGCGCGGCTCGATTTTGCCGGTGAGCACCGTCGTGCGCTCGATGTCGCCACTGTCGGGAGTCACAAGTTCATAGCTTATCTGTTTTGGCTTTGAATTGAAATAGAGGTAAACGAATGTGCCGATGAAAAGCACTCCTACCAGAATCCAGATGAAAATCTTAAAAAACTTTTTCATTTCGGTTTTTATGATGTCGGTTATTATTTATCGTTGATTGCTTCGATTGGTTTGATGTGCATGGCCTTGACTGCGGGTATAATGCCGGCGGCCGTTCCGAGCACGAGGAACACCACGAGGATTGTCACCGCGCTTGAAAATTCAAGCTGGAAGTGGGCCGACCCACGCAGGGGGTCAAACGTCAGTTTATCGGCCACGGCCAGAATCAGTGATGCAAAACAGATGCCTCCGATACCGGCAATCGTTGTGAGCACGGTACTTTCCGAAAGAATCTGAACGATGATGTCAATCGGTTTGGCTCCGATGGCACGGCGTATGCCTATCTCCTGCGTGCGTTCCTTGACTATAATCCACATGATATTGCCAACGCCGATTATTCCGGCCATAAGGGTGCCGATACCTACGAACAATGCCAGTATCTTGACTCCAAGAAACAGGTTCTGCACCATCTCGAACTGCTCTGAAATGTCCATGAACCAGAATGCATCGTCGTCGGTCGGATCGATAGGATGATTCTTCCTGATCATCGAGCGGATTGCCGGCTGCAGATCTTTAGGGCGATTGCCTTCTTTGGCCGTGTAAAGGAAGATTCCGACGCGGTTACCGATATTAAACGCGGTCTGCATTGTCGGGCCCGGCACTACGGCGCAGTCGTCAATTCGTCCGCCTATACTCGCATCGGATTTCTGCTTGGCTACACCCACCACCTTAAAGAATATGCCGTTGATATCGACGTACTTTCCGAGCGGCGATTCATTTCCGAAGAGTTCGGCCGCGACGTTCGAGCCTATCACGGCCACTTTCTGACGCATATTGCAGTCGGCGGCATTAATCAGACGCCCTTCGACCAGCATCGGCACCTGTATCTTAAAGAAGTCTGCCTCCACGCCCTGTAACTGACCGGAGAAAGATCTCGTGCCGTATTTGAACGCACCGCCCCATTGCAGCGATGTCGACGACAGTTCAAGATCGGATACATTGCGGCGAATCATGTCGATGTCGTTGGTCGTGAGTTCCCATGTCGTACCCTTGTTGAAACCGCGATACGATTTCGTGGTTCGGCCGCCGAACACAGCGCCCATGTTGGTCGCGAAGCCGTTGAAGTTTCTCATCAGCATACCCTGAAGGCCGTCGGCGCCGCCCCATAGGAGGGCGAGCATGGCCGTGCCCCAGAAGATACCGAACGCTGTCAGAAATGTGCGCGTCTTGTTTCGCGAAAGCGTTGCGTAGATCTCGCGCCAGTTGTCTGAATCAAATATTGGAAGTTTCACGTCTTTTGCTGTTTATTGATTGATTACTCATCGCGCAAAGCCTCTACAGGTTTGACTTTGGTGGCTTTGATGGCCGGGAACAATCCGGCAAACGCACCGGCGACCACCAGCACTATGGTGACTTCTATAGCCATGGACAGCGTCACTGAAGGGTTGCGCAGAAAGTCGAGATTACCAAACATCTTGTCGATGCCTCCGAGCACAAGCATACCCAGCACGATACCGATGTAGCCGAACAATGCCGTTATCGCCACACTCTCGGTAATAATCTGGATGAGAATAGAGCGCGGTTTGGCTCCGATGGCGCGGCGTATGCCTATCTCGTGGGTGCGCTCACGCACCGATACAAACATGATATTGCTCACGCCTACTATACCGGAAAGCATCGTCAGAATACCGATTACCCATATAGCCATTTCGAGGATTGTCATGGCGGTCATACCTTCGAGGTAGCCGTTAAAGCGGTTCCAGATATACACGCCACCGGTGTCGGTCGGGTCAAACTCGTGCTCGCGAGCCAACGTGGACCGTACTAAAGTCTCGGCTGCTGCAGCGTCTTCGGCGTTTTTCATTGACGGAGCCAGAACGTTTATGCTGCTCACTTTTCCGTCATCGCCGGTGAGAGCCATAGCCGTGGCGAATGGCACGTAAGCGTCGGTCTGCCAGTCGTGGCTGTAGACACCCACCACCTGCCAACTCAGTTTCATTGCCGTGATATATTTACCGACGGCATTTTTCTCATCGCCGAAAAGTATGCGCGCACTTCGGTCGCGGAGCACGATTACACGCCGACGCTGATTCATATCATTATCGTTGATGAAACGGCCGTCAATCATATTGAGTTTCTCCATATCCCGGGTCGAGGGGAACGCTCCGTTCACTCCATCGGTCACATAATCCTTCTGAGTCGAAACCTGAGCGCTATCAAGACGCACTGCTGCTATGGCTTTACTGACAGTTCCTTTTCCATCATGTTCGAGTGTCGCCAGGTCGCGCTGGTCCATCTGGATAAGTCGCTGGGACTGATAGCCTTTGTATGGTTTAGTGGTCCATCCGTTCCATACCGTAAACGATTTCGTGCGGTCGCCATCCATCTGATGGCTGAACGCGTTGAACACTCCGTGGCCCATTCCAAGCAGCACGATGAGCATGAATATGCCCCACGCAACAGCAAATCCGGTCAAGGCCGTACGAAGTTTGTTGTGGCTCAGTGTTTGCCCTATTTCAAGAAAAAGGTCAATCATCGCGTCAGGAAATTATGCGTCCGTCGGAAATACGGATTATACGGTTGGTCTGCTCGCCCACACCGGGATCATGTGTCACTATGACGATTGTCATGCCATCGGAGTTGAGCTGCCGGAACACTTCCATCACCTCCTTTGAAGTCTTGGAGTCGAGCGCACCCGTAGGTTCGTCGGCAAGAATAAGCGACGGCTTGGTGATGAGCGCGCGGGCTATCGCCACTCGCTGTTTCTGTCCTCCCGACAGTTCGCCGGGAAGATGGTGGGCGCGGTCAGCCAGACCCATTCGTTCGAGCTGCTCCATTGCCATCGTATTGCGCTTGCGGCGCGGTACGCCCTGATAGAACAGCGGCAATGCCACATTCTCCACCGCATCCTTATAACTGATAAGGTTAAACGATTGAAACACGAATCCGATAAGACGGTTGCGCAGTTCGGCAGCACGGTTTTCGCTGAGATTGCGGATTTCCACTCCGTCGAGCCGATAGTCGCCCGAGTCGTAGGTGTCGAGAATACCTATTATATTAAGTAATGTCGATTTTCCCGAGCCGGAAGCGCCCATGATTGACACGAGTTCACCTTTGTCGATTGAAAGGTTTATATCCTTCAGCACGTGCAGCGGCACGACACCGGGATAGGTCTTGTTGATATCTTTCAGGTCTATAATCATCTCACTGGCTAAAAATGTGATTGAATAGTTAAAACTGCTGTTCATTCTATTTGACGGATGGGGTATGCGAAAAGTTGCAGCGGCAAACAAATTTTTTTTCTTTTTATTCTTCTTGCAAAATTGAACCCTTTGAATTATCTTTGCGTTATAAAATCAAAGCAAGAGAGCTTCGATATCCCGAAAAAGACTTAACTTCTACCACATCAAAGTTGATTGGGAAACTCATCAATTTTTAATGAAATACCGAGACAAGCTTAGTCGGCCAATGGCGGGCCCCATCCCCGCGAGGGGAGGCTTAATTAGCCCAGGCGGATTACAAAGGTCGGCAGGCACTCAAATCCTGTCATTCGGAGTTTCATCGCATCCTTTGATGTGGCCCCTATAAAAGACTGTGTGCCTAAATCTGACTATTTTGGCGCGCAGTCTTGTTTTATTAAATCTATCCGACGAGATTGGGGGTAAGATATCTCGAATAATAACCTGTTGGGATTTAAAGTCATAGCAAAGTATATCCAATAAGGACAATCACTCAGAGTCTTTCTTTATATAATTCCCTTCTGTAAAGTCCTAAATTTCAAGCCTAAAACATAACTCACCTCACAGCAGCGCAACACTGAGTCCAACCCAGATATCATATTTCACACACACATTTGGGTAAAACTCATTCTTTAAAACTCATCTTTTTTTGTAATTTTGCAGTTCAATAATTGAACTATGACAAATAAACTTATCGCACGACATAAAGAGTGTGCACAACTCCAAAAATGTCTGCAATCAGACAAATCTGAATTTGTGATTGTATATGGTCGCCGGCGCATTGGTAAGACATATCTTATTGAACAGTATTTTAACAAAAAGTATGATTTCAAATTTGTGGGTGGACATAGACTGTCAAGCAAAGTTCAATTAGCCAATTTTGCTAAAGCCTTAAAGAAATATGCAAAAGTAAAAATCAACGATTTGAAATCATGGAGTGACGCTTTTGATGCGCTTGAAGAATACCTTGAATCGCTACCATCTGACCGGAAAAAAGTTGTGTTCTTTGATGAAATGCCGTGGATAGATACCCAGCGGTCTGATTTTGTCAGTGCATTGGAATATTTTTGGAACAGTTGGGCGGATGGACAGGAAGACATTCTATTCATTGCCACAGGTTCTTCAACCTCGTGGATGGTTGAAAACCTTATTGAAAATCAAGGCGGTTTACACAACCGTATTACCGAAAGCATATACCTCCGGCCATTTTCTTTATGCGAAACCGAAGAATATCTTATCAAACGCCGCTTTCCCAAAGACCGCTATCAGACCTTACAATTTTATATGCTTACTGGTGGTGTTCCTTATTACCTAAGCCTGTTAGAACCAAGTGAGAGTGTCGCTAAAAATATTGACAGACTTTGTTTCGACCCGAGAGGAAAATTGAGGATGGAGTTTGATGAATTGTACAATGCACTGTTTTCCAATGCTCAAACATATATTAACGTGGTCAAAGTTCTTGCAGAAAACAAATCTGGATTAACACGTAAAGAAATTTCGGAGATAACCAAGATTTCCGGAAGCACATTAACAGGAATTTTAAAGAATCTCGAACGCAGCGATTTCATCGATAAACGACTACAATACGGCAACAAGAAAAAAGACAGTGTCTACCGCCTTACAGATTTTTATACTTTATTCTATTATAAATTCCTTGAATCTGACGGTTCTCTGGACCGTCAGTGGTGGACACATAATTTATCCTCGCATTCCATCCTGTCCTGGATGGGTCTGACTTTTGAACTTATTTGTCTTCAACATCATGAGCAAATCAAAAAAAGTATGGGAATCGGAGGAATGGCAACATCTGTATCAACTTGGCGACATTTTGCTGATAAGAACAATACAACCTCGGGAGCCCAGGTTGACATGGTAATTGAACGAGCTGACAGAATTATACATCTCTTTGAGATAAAATTCAGCACGAATAAATTCAAAATCACAAAAGAATATGAGAAAAAACTGCGAGAGCGTCTTTGGCTATTCCAAGAGGTTACCAAGACAACGAAAGCCGTTGTACAGACTTTTGTAACAACCTATGGATTAGCTAATCCTACGGCATGGAGCATAGTACATAGCGAGCTAACAATGGATGATTTGTTTTCATAATTGAATTATTTTGCTCTGAGTGGTTAGTTTTTTGGCGTGTGAGGGGTCATAGATATGTATGACGAATTATGATGACATAGGACAGTTATTCCGCTCTCACTACGCAGCAATGTACCGGCTTGCAATGCTGATTCTGCGTGACGATAGTGCGGCACGCGACATTGTGCACGATGTCTTTGAAGCTCTGCTGGTTTCCGGTATGGCAAAGGTATCGGAAGCGTATCTGATGAAAGCAGTGCGCAACCGATGCCTTAAGTATATCCGCAGTCTTTCGGCTCAGGACCGGATGAAAGAGATTTACTCAGTCGACGAGGCGGAAATCGAAGATGAGGATTGGCCTGATGATGCTACAATAGCCCTGATACAGGCCTCAGTCGCAAATGACTTGACTGAAGCGTGCCGGCGCGTGGTTAATCTGAGATTCTATGATGGAAAAAGCTATCAGGAGATAGCTGAAAATCTCAGCATCAGCAAAGTTGCTGTCTATAAGCATTTGCGTCATGCGATAGATGTCTTACGCCAAAAATTTTCTGAAAATGGATAAAATTGACCGACTGTTTGATGCCATGGAGCATCCGGAGCATTACACTTCCGCCGAAATTGAGGCAATGCTGACTGATCCGGAGGTAAAAGATGTGTTCGATTTACTTGACAAAACGAAAGCAAGTTTACAGATGATTTCAATCCCTGATGTAGAAAAAGAATGGGATAAGTTCAAAAACAATCATCGCCTATCGGCTACGCTCAATCGTCAATGGCTGACGAAAGTATTATCGCGCAACATTGCTGCCTCCATCGCTATCGCAATCGCTTCCTTTACAGCCGTTGCGGCCATTATCGGTGTCGGAATGAATCGCTTTAATCATCGCGAAGCGACCGCTACCGAAATAAATGCCGTGGTAGAGCCTGAAATGGTTGTCGCCGACCGGGATACATTTAAAGTGGTCGACGGTGAAAACGCCGATGCTGTCGAAATCATAGTTTTCGAAAATGAGCCTCTTGATTCCATTATGAGCAGAATTGCCCTACACTATGGCTATGATGTTGTGTTCGGAAACGATTCATCGAAATCACTACGCCTATATTTCCGTTGGAATCAGTCGCTCCCGGTAGAGGACATTGTGGAGAGTCTCAATAACTTTGAGCAGATTCATCTCACACTCAAAGACAAAACCATCAATATCGACTGACATCATGGCAAGAATCATTATGCTTATCTGCGCCGTGTCAGTGTGCTTCGTGGCCTGCGCCGAGAAATTCTCATACCGTTTTAATTCGACTCCGCTTCCCAAAGCTATTCAGACCATCGTAGCCAACCATCCGGAACTCGAAATCAATTTCATCTACAATGAACTTGAAAACTATAAAACCTCAATGGCCGTAAATTCCGATAACGCTTACGACGCTCTCCGTCAGACAATCGGCTTGAATCCGGTATCAGTCATCAAATCCAAAAACGCCTACTATATCGAAGCCCTCCAACATGGCCGGTTTGTCTACACCGGAAGAGCCGTAAGCAGCGACAACGAACCGGTTGCCGCGGCGACAGTCCTTCTCCTCGCTCCCCGTGATTCAACTGTAATAACCTATGGAATTACTAATGAAAACGGCCGATTCACCATTCCTTGTGACCGACAGAAAGTGATTGCCAAACTCTCATGCATCGGTTACAACACCACATATCATCTCTGCAACACTTTCGACATCGGGACAATCGTAATGTCTGAGCGCGCCGTCAATCTTGAAACGGTTACCGTCGAAGCTGATTACTCTCACTTATATGCCGATCGCTCGGTATATATCCCGACCTCCCGCCAGAAAGCGGCATCGCAGACAGGAGCCGACCTGCTTGGCCACATGGCCATACCTCAGCTTGGTCTTATATCAGGCAGCAATGTAGTGACCACTGCCGGCAAACCGGTAGCTGTTTTCATAGACTATCTGCCTGCATCGGAAAACGAACTTCAGGCTATGCGGACAAGTGATGTCAAACGGGTCGAGTATTATGAATATCCGTCAGATCCGAGGCTTCAGGGAAATCCTTATGTAATCAACTTCATCATGCAGCAATATGAGTATGGCGGTTACATCAAAGCCTTCAACCACGCCAATCTCGTGAGCCTTTGGAGTGAGCAGCTTCTTGGCAATGTGAGGTTTCAATACAAGAAGATGACCTATGACCTTATGGGATACGGGTTCACTACCAACAGTACGCATGATGGTTCGGAACTACTCGAAACCTATAGACTGCCTCAGCCCGACGGAAGTATCAAGGAATTTAATCGCCTATCCGGTCTCACATCTTCAAGACATAACAATCAGCAATACCTTGCTGCATTTAAGGCGACATACAACTCTGATAAGATTCAGGCTTCGTCGCAAATCAATGCAAGTCTCAATGCTACTCCTCACTCCGACAAGGATGGCCATGTATCATACGTTCCGGCTGATTTCCCGGCTTCATCATATAGCTCTACTCTTGACAACCGGGCAAGATATATAGCATACAATGGTTATTACTTCTTTTCGCTACCGAAAAACAACTCCCTGACATTTTCTCCCTCATACGTCTACTCTCATACAGATCAGAATTCGTCGTATCTTGAAACCGGTTTTTCTCCGATTTTCAACGGCGCAACTGACAATACAAATCAGCTGAATGGAAACCTGAAATTCAATCATGATTTCGGAAAATACGGTAATCTTCTTGGTTTCATGTCCGGTTCGTATGAATATAACCGCACTCTGTACACGGGCTCAGTTATGTCGTTTGACCGGGCTAAATCATCACGAATAGAAGCGGGTATCAGATATGATGTCACGATTAGCAAGATATATGGCTCAGCCTCTTTCGCGTGGGATTGGGACAGATTGCAATTCGGTGAAATGGTTGACCGTCCTTCTACGCCAAAGGCAAATCTATCGCTTCAATATGCTCCCAATAGCCGTAACTCACTCAGCCTTTCACTCAGTTACGAATCATGGCTTCCATCTCCGAGTTTTAAGAGCGACAAGATTATCGACGCAACTCCACTGATGAAATATACCGGCAATCCAAACCTCATTCCGTCAAAAAGTTACGATTTTGATTTTACCTACACTTGGGTTCCGAACAACGATTTCAGCCTCAACGCCTTTGCATGGGCGTGGATTGTAGGTGACAGATATGTCTATGACTATGAGGCATCTCCGACAGGAATACTGCGCACGATAAAGCAACCTATGGGTAGTTTTGCCCAAGGAACTTACGGAGTAAGCGGCTCTGCTAAGTTTCTTAACCGCACTCTGGTGTTCTCTGGGAGAATAGGCCAATTACTCAATCACAATGGAATTCCCTACAATGTCAATCATTCTTACATCAACTGGTATGCCCGTGCGCGCTACTATGTCGGGAACTGGAATTTTACACTCACTTATTCTTCCGACCATGCGAGTGCCGACGGTTGTATGAACGGCTTATGGGCTTACGGTAAGAGTGACTGGTACGTCACCGTAGGTTGGTCTGATTCCCATTGGAATATTCGTGGTGATATTATTAATCCCACACGATGGAATTATCGTAACGACCACTTCGTGATGCGAAGCAAATATTATGACACGGATGAGTATCGTATAGGTGGTAAGAGCCGGGCGCTGGTTCAATTAGCAGCTACGTATACTTTTGGCTTCGGCAAAAAAGTTAAAAGCGATAATGAGCCATCTGTTTCGGGCTCGGCTTCATCCGGCATTTTGAAATAATAAGTGAGAGTGTGTCACACTGGCCCATCCGAGTAGGCGTGACACACTCTCACTTATTTGTTGGATATGCCTTTTGATCAGATCACGGTCTCGCTCGCCAGTTCCTCTTCGTCGGCGACGAGTTTTGCGGGTGTTTCCTCGTCAGCGTCGTCCGTTGCATCTTCGAGCTTCTTCATTATCGAGAATATAAATATAGCCGAAACGAGGCACAGACCACCAAGAATGAGCCAAATTACCCACACAGGAATCTTGTCCCAAAGTTCCATCGGGACCGAAACAAGATAATTACCTATAGCCGTGGCCGCAAACCATCCACCCATCATAGCGCCCTTGAGTTTAGGAGGAGCAACCTTGCTCACAAAGCTGATGCCCATAGGCGATAAAAGCAATTCGGCAAACGTCAGCAGGAGGTAGGTCGAGATAAGCCAGTTGGGCGACACCGCACCGCTCGTCCCAACGATACTGATAGACCCTAACAGCATGACGCCATAGGCCACTGCCGCTAAAATCATGCCGTAGCCAATCTTTCGCGGTGCCGAAGGCTCTTTTTTGCGGCGTGCCATCCAGCCGAAAATCGCTATCGACACCGGTGTGAGCGCCACGACATAGAACGGATTGAACTGCTGATACTCCTGCGGCTGTATGCCCGTCAATGGGTTGGGGGTCGACATATAGAAATAGACCGTCAGAGCCACGCACACGACGAGCACCGCACCGCTTATCAACTTGGCGGTCCGGCCCTTCGACTGCACCATGCCGAAGCCGGCGTAAACACCAATTGCAATTGCTGTCAGAGCCCACACGTTAAATCCGATGCGGGTCCATCCTCCGGCCTCGGGCGACGTGCAGCTCTTGGCAAACTCCGTCAGTGCCGCACCGTTCTGATTAAACACCATCCAGAAGAATATAACCACTGCAAACACCAGCAGCAGCGCCACTACGCGCTGACGGGTCTGCGCCGGCGAAAGCTCCGGTCCTGCCTGCACAGCCTCGCCGGAAGCCTGCTGTTGCTTCTGATTAAGGATGTGCTTATAAGTCGAGCGCCCTAAGCGGTAGATAAAGAAACTTATCACCAGCGAAACGCAAGCGAGAGCAAAAGCATAGGAGTAGCCTGTAGAAAGCACGGTTATATAGTTTGCGGCAAATTCAGCAAGATTTTCGCCCGGATTCATTCCGCCTGATGCGGCAGCCGCAATCAGTTCCTGAGCATTAGCAGCGCCATCGAGATACTCATTGCACAGCGCAGGAAGCGAGGCCACGTAGCTCATCCCCGCTCCCTCGAGAGCGAGGTTACACATTGCAGTGGCTGCCATGGGCGCATACATCGAGCCGATATTTATAGCCATATAGAAAAGGCTGAACGCCGCGTCGCGCTGTCCGCTGTATTGAGGTGAATTGTAAAGGTCTCCGACCATCACCTGCAGATTGCCCTTGAACAGGCCTGTTCCGGCAGCAATCAGAAACAGAGCGGCAAACAATATCATCAGCGAGGCCGACGAGCGGATATCGGTAGGAACCGACATGAGTGCATAGCCCGCAAGCATTACCGCCAGACCCGAAACGACACATTTCGAAAAACTCCAACGGTCAGCCAGCCAGCCACCTATCAGCGGCATGAAATAGACGACGGCAAGAAAAATAGCATAGATTTTTCCTGAAGCAGCCGAATCGAGTCCGAACTTAGCCTGTAGAAACAATAGAAAAATAGAGAGCATCGTATAGTAGCCGAAACGCTCTCCGGTGTTAGCAAGTGCGAGGACATAAAGTCCCCGCGGTTGATTATTAAACATAGCAAAAAAATTGGTTTTCTACCCGCAAACTTACTCATTTATCCCAACCCACACAAATAAAATATAATGTTACAGCGATTTGCAATTTTTGATTTGGTGGTTTGGGAAATTTGTCTTAGCTTTGCGGATGTTTTGGTGTCACGCCGTCCACTGCCGTGCGTGATGAAAAGGGAATCAGGTGAAAGTCCTGAACAGACCCGCTGCTGTAATTCCCCGCTGAAGCTTCGCTGAACTATGCCACTGGCCCGTGGGCCGGGAAGGCTCGGCGGAGAGGGAAAAGTCAGAAGACCTGCCAAAGCAACATACAGTTTTGTAGTTTTCGGGAAACAAAACATCAAAACCTCCCCTGTCGGACCGTGCTATCCGTTTGCAGTTTTCTTATGCACGGTCGCCGATTGTGAGACGTTTGGTTGTCGGACTTTCCCCCAAATTATCTAAATCGCAAAAGGCAATGACAAGGTTACGCTTCATTACATTTCTAACGCTCATCATCACACTGCTGCCGCTGTGTGCCGTCGGCGCGACTGTGCGTCTGCGCGGTGTGGTGACGACAACCGATGGTGCTCCGATACCATATTCAACCGTAGCCATACTGAACACCAAGGCCAAGTGCGCGGCCAACGTCGACGGAGCCTACGAACTTACGCTCGCCGCGGGCCGACACAGCGTGCAGGCATCGGCTATCGGCTATGAGCCAACCGTGATTGAAGTGACCCTTAATAATGATTCAACTCTAAATTTCACCCTCAAGGAGACCTCGACGTCGCTTTCGGAGGTGAGCGTAACGGCTGCCACGGGAGCTCGGCGTCTGGCTCAGAGCGCATTCAATGTCAACGCTGTTGAAATCAAAAGCGATGTCAACCGCATGACCAACGTGAAGGATATTATTGACCGCACGTCGGGCGTCAAAGTGCGCCGCGAAGGCGGCACGGGCTCAGACTACGATCTTTCTATTAACGGTCTATCGGGCAACTCAATCCGCTATTTTATCGATGGGGTGCCACTTGACACTAAGGGGTCATACTTCAACCTCGACAACATACCGCTCAACACCGTTGAACGTATCGAGTTGTTCAAGGGCGTCGTGCCGGCATGGCTGGGCTCCGATGCTCTCGGTGGCGCTGTCAACATTGTCACCAAGAAAATCCGAAACAATTATCTCGATGCGTCGTATGGTGCCGGATCGTTTCACACCCAGACAGCCGACCTGACCGGACAATATTTCATTCCGCGCACCAAGATTGTGGTCAGACCTACGTTCAGCTTCAGCCACTCGAAAAATGATTACCTTATGCACGACGTAAAAGTGTGGGACGATGATGCCGAGAAATACGTCTACACCGACAAAAAGCGCTTCCACGATGACTATCAGTCAATCTTCGCGCAGTTGTCGGCGGGCATAAACGATGTCAGTTGGGCCGACGCATTCTTCTTTGAGTGTTCATTCTCGAAAATCGACAAAGACATACAGACCGGAGCCATGCAGACCAAAGTCTATGGACAAGCTGAGCGCAACGCCCGTTCGTGGAGTCTCGGCGCACGCTACAACAAGCGTTTCGGCGACCTTACGACGCGGCTCAACGTAAACCACACGTGGGACCGCAGTCAGACCGTCGATACGGCATTCCGCCTCTACTCCTGGGACGGTTCGTGGATACCATCCTCAGGCAGCGAAATCACCAACCGCACGCGCTCCATACGCGTCTACAACCGACCGCTCACCATCGTTTCTGCCGGTGTGGACTACGATTTCGGCAGCCACCACAACCTTTCCGTCAACTATCTCATGAACCGTCGAGGCAACCGACGCCACGACGAGCGCGACAAGTCATTCGAGCCGTCAAACGACGTGATAACAAAGCACATCCTATCACTCACCTACTCGCAGAAATTCTTTCGCGAGCGTCTGCAAAATTTGTTTTTCGTAAAAGATTACATCAATCATACCGAGATTCGTCAGACCGATAATTTCACCATCACCGGCTCAGATAAAATCGAACGAGAAAACACCAAATCGTACTATGGAGCCGGACTTGGCAGCCGCTATATCATCTTCGGACCGCTTGCGGTAAAAGGGTCTTACGAACATAGCGTGCGCCTTCCGCTGTCGCGCGAACTTCTCGGAAACGGCATCACGGTCTATCCCAATCTGACCCTTAACCCTGAGACAAGTAATAACTATAACCTCGGACTGTTTGGAACGTGGCACATCAACGGTGATAATACCCTGACGTATGAAGCAAACGGCTATCTGCGCAACGTTCAAAACTATATCCGCGCCGTGGTGAGCGAACGCGACGGACTTATGCAGTTTGTCAACGAACCGGCTATAAAAGTGAAAGGCGTAGACTTCGATATAGCCTACACGCTCAGCAACCGCATTGAAGCTTCGTTTAATCTCAGCTATTCCGATGCGCGCAACATGCGCCGCCTCAAACCCGACGGCAATCCGTCGGCAACATACCGCAACCGCGTTCCCAACCGTCCGTGGCTCTTCGCCAACACTCAGGCCGCCTACTCATGGTCCTCACTTATGCGTCGCGACGACCGTTTGCGTCTGGGAGCCGACTTCCAATGGATTCACTGGTATTATCTCAACTGGGAAGCCTACGGCTCTAAAGAATCGAAGGCTAAGATTCCCACACAGTGTGTCACCGACCTCTCGCTCAGCTATGCATGGCTCTCGGGCAGGTATAACCTGACAATCGAGTGTACCAACCTGTTTGACCGTCTGACTTTCGACAACTACATGCTTCAGAAACCGGGCCGCGCGTTCTTCGCCAAATTCCGCGTATTCATAGACTGATTATCACACTATTCACCTAAAAATATTTTCAGATGAAAAAGCTTAAGTTCGTAACAATGGCTCTGGCCTCACTACTTCTTTCATTCGGTCAGACTTCATGCTCAAGCGACGATCCGACTCCCCCGCAGGAAAAGCCGGAACCCACCCCTGATACCCCCGACACTCCAGATAATCCCGACGAGCCACAGGAAACCCAGAACTACCATTTTGATTTATGGGTAGCGCTCGACAAACACGGCGGCATGGCCCGCGACGTCCAGACACTCGTGCGCAGTCTCGAAACTCTCGATGCCGATCAGGCCGAGATTAACTTCGAGGGAACCGGAGTTGAAATTAACTCCGTACTCACACTCGAAACAATTCAGAAAGGTGCCTATTACTATCAGGTACCCGTTTCAGGCGACTGCTTTGGAAAGTATGTCATTGAAGACAATAAGATTGAAGTGATAGCTGAGCGTCGGTTCAAGGACAACACCTACTCGGCCCGCAAATACACCCACGCCTGGATTAATGATAATACACTCGTCGTTATGGCGGCCAACGGCGACGCCGACAAAATCCTGTGGACCAAACTCAACACCGACGACATGACCATAATTGCCGAAGGCACACTCAATGTCGAGATGCCCGCCGGTGGAGAAATCTTTACTACCTCCGGCATCCTCAACTACCGTCCGTCGGATAACAAACTGTTTTACTTCTACTATGCAAAAACATCGGGACGCCGCGGGCAGCGCGTGACTCCAATGATTACCGCTGTAATCAATCCGGAGACAATGGCGGTTGAAAGCAATACCCCCTGCTTCCTTAACTGCGAGATGGTCGGCACGGCCTACGGTGAACTTCTTCAGACCACCACATTCCTTGATGGCGAGAACAATCTCTACATAGCGTGCGTGACCGACGACGAAGAAGGCAACGAGCACAGCCATCTCCTCAAAATACCTGCCGGCTCGACCGACTTCGACCGTAGTTACGACGGCTACACGGCCCCCGGTAAACTTATCTCGGTTATGTATATCGGCGAAAACAAGATTATGGCCTACGCACGTGAAGACCAGTTAGGCACGGGCATCGACGATTTCAGCCACTACTATACCGTCATTGACGTCGTGACAAAAGAAAGCAAGCCCGTGGCTTTCGAAGGAAAACGTCTGGACTACAGCAGCGGACGTTTCTCATCGCGCATGGCAACCGTCGACGGCAAAGCATATATCGGAGTCGATGCCGAAAACACCAATCCCAAGATTTACATCTACGACGTGGCCGACGGTTCGACCACTAAAGGCGCCGAAATGGCGTCGGGCTATTTCTTCGAGCAGATACGCATAGTTGAAAACCGCGAGTAAACTCTCATCATCATAAACTATACTTCATCATATTTGGTAAACGACGTCTTCCCGGACCCCTGCGACAGGCTTCCGGGAAGACATTTAAAAAAACCTCTCCCAATTACTCCGGTGCAATCCTCAACTGAAATCTGAAATAATCCGTAGAATTACTATCTTTGTTGTTAGAAAACGAAAGTCGATAAAAACGAATGAAACTCTTAAACGCCATATCTCTTGCCATTGCAGTGACATTGCTGACAGCAGGGGCAGCCTGCAAACGCCATTCATCGCAGACCGACGCGAGGACCGAAACAACGGTAATTGTCGATTCGGCAGCCATGATTTCACCGCATCACGCCAAGGGCTTCAACGTGACGTATGCCGACGGTTACACGCTTCTCGACATAAACGATCCCGAAAACAACGAGAAAGAGCAGTTTCATTTTGCTCTTGTGCCCCGTGGCGTCGACGCCGACACACCTGAAGGGTATACCCGCATCGAAACGCCCGTGCGGACGGCCATCTGCATGACATCGCTTCAGCTTTCTAATTTTCTCAAACTCGGACTGGAGGATAAGGTAGTGGGAATAACCAGCACCCGCCATCTCCACAACCCGAAGATGAATGAGCAGTTGCGTAGCGGCAAGACACATAAAATTGGGATTGAAGGAAATTTCGACAACGAGGTAATCATAGCGCTCGACCCCGATGTGATTCTTATCTCGCCCTTCAAGCGTGGAGGCTACGACGCAATCCGCAACGTCGACATCCCGCTAATACCTCATCTTGGCTACAAAGAGCTTACTCCACTTGGACAAGCCGAATGGATAAAGGTTGTTGGGCTGCTGACCGGACATGAACGCGAAGCCAACGAGACATTCGACGGAATTGAATCGCGCTACAACGCCCTGAAAGAGCGCACGGCAGCCGTGGAGACGCGTCCTACGGTGTTCAGCGGCGAAATGCGTGGCGGAAACTGGTATGCCGTTGGAGGCCGGAGCTTTCTCGCCCAGCTTTTTAAGGATGCCGGAGCTGATTATTTTCTTAGAGACAATAATGAATCCGGAGGCGTGACACTTGACTATGAAACGGTCTACACCAACGCGGCCAATGCCGAATACTGGCGCATAGTCAACAGCCACGACGGAACGTACGACTACAGTGTACTTGAAGCCCAGGATAAGCGCTATACTGATTTCGATGCATGGAAAAATCACGGCGTAGTCTACTGCAACATGAAGGAAGTGCCGTTCTATGAGCGAATGCCGGTCGAACCGGAAGTCGTGCTGGCCGACTTCGTCCATGTGTTTCACCCCGAAATACTTCCTGACCATCAACCCGTCTACTACCACCTGATGAAATGAAACGTTCGACAGCCACATTGCTGATGGTGGCCCTCGCGGTTTCCATTCTGCTGTTTCTCGTGCTCAACCTACTGCTTGGCTCGGTTCATATTCCGGCCAAAGCTGTCGTCACCATACTGACAGGAGGCACCGGTGAATCGGAAATATGGCGCAATATCGTACTGAAATCGCGATTGCCGCAGGCTCTTACAGCGATAATGGCCGGGGCCGGACTGGCCGTCAGCGGTCTGCTGATGCAGACGGTATTTCACAATCCGCTTGCCGGACCGTCGGTGCTCGGTATCAGCTCCGGAGCGAGTCTTGGCGTGGCGTTTGTGGTTCTTCTGTCGGGGTGTCTCGGCAACGTTGCTCTCAGCAAACTCGGAGCTATCGGCGAGGTGGCAATCACCGTATCGGCCATAATAGGTTCGCTGCTCGTAATGGCATTGATAGCAATTGTGGCTCAGAAAGTGAGAGGCAACGTCACACTACTGATTATGGGTGTGATGATTGGATATATTGCCAACGCCATAATCGGCGTTCTGAAATTTTTCAGTGCTGAGGAAGATATTCGTGCCTACGTAATATGGGGCCTCGGAAGTTTCTCACGCGTATCCGGCGGCCAGACTTCGGTATTCATCATTTTGATGCTCATCCTGCTACCAACATCTTTTCTGCTCATAAAGACATTGAACCTGCTTCTTCTCGGCGATTCCTATGCTCGCAATCTCGGCCTCAATATCCGTCGGGCACGACTGCTTGTCATCGGATGTTCGGGTGTGCTTGTGGCCGTCGTGACGGCTTATTGCGGTCCGATAGTGTTTCTCGGTCTGGCTGTGCCGCACCTCTGCCGGGGCATATTCCGCACTTCCAATCACGCTACAATACTTCCGGCCTCGATGCTTGCCGGAGCATCGCTGGCCCTGTTGTGCAGCCTTGTGGCGAGAATGCCGGGATTTGAGGGGGCGCTTCCGGTCAATTCAGTGACGGCTCTTATCGGCGCTCCGGTAGTGATGTGGGTATTGTTCAACAAACGTAAGCACGCGATATGAAGCAGCGACGTCCCGCCATAACACTCCACAACGTGACCACGGGCTATACTTCGAAAGGTCAGCAGACTGCCATTACCTCCGGCATCAATGCAAAGTTGTATCCGTCGGAGCTTACGTGTCTGCTCGGGCCGAACGGAGCAGGTAAATCGACACTGCTGAAAACTCTGTCGGCATTTCTTCCGCCGCTTTCCGGCGAAATAGTAATTGACGGACGACCACTCGACAACTATTCGGACATTCGGCTGGCACGCACCATCAGCGTCGTACTGACAGAGCGTATATCGCTGAACAATATGAGTGTCCTCGATCTCGTCGGTATGGGACGTAGCCCCTACACCGGCTTCTGGGGACGCATCTCGCCGTCCGACCGACATATTGTCGATACAGCTATAGAGATGGTGGGCATCGGGGCGCTACGCAACCGCCAGATGCAGACGCTCAGCGACGGCGAACGTCAGAAAGTGATGATTGCCAAATCGCTCGCGCAGGAAACACCGATTGTGTTTCTCGACGAACCTACGGCCTTTCTCGACTATCCCAGCAAGGTTGAAATCATGCAACTTCTCCTGCGCCTTGCCCGCGAGAAAAATAAGACGGTATTTCTATCGACCCACGACCTCGAACTGGCCCTGCAGATTGCCGATAAAATATGGCTTGTGGATAAAGCGCACGGATTGCGCATCGGGACGCCGGAAGACTTGTCGCTCGACGGTGATATGAGCCGCTTTTTCGAGCGCGAAGGAGTGGTGTTTGACCTTGAAAGCGGCCTGTTCCGAATCGACAATCAGCTGAAAGGCGAAATCACGCTTACGGGCGAAGGCCCGAGAGCGGCAATGGCGGCAAAAGCCCTGCGCCGTCTCGGAATCGAGGCAAAAGCCGACTCGACGTCACCCCACGCAATCACCGTCAACGACTCTTACTTCGTTATCGACGGCCTGAGCGTCTGTTCAATCGCCGAACTCATTGATGCGGTAAGGAATCTCTCCGGAATCGGTGATAAGTAAGGTTTCGAGAGCGCCACGGGTGTAAATGCTGCGGCACACGCGATGGCATAATTCGGTTATTCGGCTGAAAAAAAGCTGCGCATCCGGCTCGCTCAGACTGCTCCAGAGTTCGCGCGCAAGTCTGACTCCTCTGATTGTCTCAACTGCCGCTTCCGAGCATCCCGCTTCGCGCGCCACTCCTGCGAGGAAGTCGTGGTTGATAGTGACGTTTTTACTGTGCGTGTCCGTATTTCCCTCAGCAAGCTTAACAGCCTTACCAATCATTATGCCAATTGTCAGACGCTCCACGCCGAGCTGAGATGCTATAGCCATCGTCTCGCCAATGGCATTACCGTAGTGTATAAACGCCTGCGTAATGAGCTCGGGATAAAGCGCTTTAACGAATCGCTCACTTTTCGCTCCGGAATTGACCACGATATGACGGCAACCTATCGCGCGCGCCACCTCCATCTCGCGTCTGAGCGACTCCACGAATGCTTCGTTAGAAAACGGACGGACTATTCCCGATGTCCCGATAATCGAGATACCGCCAACTATACCAAGCTTAGGATTGAATGTGCGTTGAGCTAGTTCAGCGCCACCCTCGACACTTACAGTCACTTCAAGCCCCCCGTCGAGGTAAAGCGCGCGCAGTTCTTGCTCGATCATCTTCCGTGGCACAGGGTTGATTGCCGCTTGCCCGGGTTCGAGTCCTAAACCCGGCAAAGTTACGGTTCCGACTCCATCACCTGCAATAAACTTTATGTCGGGTCCGTCGGCAAGAGCCACCGTCACAGATATTCGGCATCCATTAGTGACGTCAGGATCATCTCCGGCATCCTTCACCACCGTAGCCGTAGCCTTTCGTTCATCTATCATCACGTCTTCAATCGCCATGACCATCTCCTCACCGTCAGGCAGACTGAAAATGATTTCCTCCGGCGCCTCACCCGTCAACAGAGCAGTGGCAGCGGCTTTGGCAGCTGCAGTAGCGCACGCACCGGTAGTAAATCCAGAGCGGAGTTTAAAGAATCCGGGACAATTCTTCTCAACCTCACGCCTCAGTCCATGGCAGCCGGTCACCGTGACGAACCGTGCAGACAGTGACGGCCGTTTCACTGCAAAAAATTTGATTCCGCACTTCTTCGCAGCCTCCAGTTTTGACTCAAAGCCACCGGATTCGCCACTCTCCTTCGTGATAATCGCATCGGCACCGCAATCGCGGATGATTTCCTCAAGTCCGTCATCCGGTGAATATGCAATCAGACTATCCAAAGGAAATCCTGCTGCCGCTGCTTTCTGCCACGATTCCTCACGATTGAGAATACGGAATACACAATGATGCACCGACCAGAACGGTCGGAGTCGCGCAATGGTCTGTACGCCGGTTAAGGCAAGCAATGATTTTACGCCATATTCTTTCAGCTTCGAAAGCGCGTCGTCAAAACTCTCACACCAGATTATCCCGGCGGTATCTCGCGAGGTGTATGAGCGTTCAAGCCTGATGACGGGCACGCTGAGCTGTGCGGCTACTTCGGCCACGGTCTCGTGAAGTTGCGTCGCAAAAGGATGAGCAGCATCGACAATGCACTTTATCGCTTTTTCGCGACAGAAACGCATCATGGCCTCACGGTCAAGCGTTCCATTGACAGGCAGTAGATGCTTACCTTCCACGCGCTGCATATCGCCACGCGTCGAATAATAAAACGGCGTACCCGCCTCGTCGAGCGTCTTTGCCGCCAGACGTCCTTCAGTAGTGCCGCCGAATACAAGTATCATTTTCTGAACAGATGTGAGAAACTGCGGTCGTAGAGTTTCGACAGGCCGCCTCGGTTGTCAATCGCTTCCCCGACAACAAGCAGCGTGGTAAGTGACAAGTTGTTGTCGTGGACAATCTTCGCAAGATTCTTCAGTTCTCCACGATAGATTTTTTCTTCTTTCCAAGTCAGCTTATAGCAAGCCGCTACAGGAGTCTCCGGAGGATACGCCATCAGCAGTTCGCGCTGCACATCGTCGACAATCGCCGCACTAAGATAGATACACATAGTGCTCTGCGAACGGGCAAGCAGGTGTAGCTTCTCTTTTTCTGGCATGGGTGTGCGTCCCTCACCACGCGTGAGGATGATGGACTGCACCTTTTCCGGAATCGTGAACTGCGAGCGAAGAGCTGCCGCAGCAGCCTGGAAAGAGGAGATACCGGGCGTTATGTGATATGACATCGCGTAGCGGTCGAAAAATGCCATCTGCTCCTGAATAGCACCATAGATGCAGGGGTCACCCGTGTGGAGCCGGACTATCAGGCATCCGCGGTCGTAAAACTCCTTCATCAGAGCGAACTGCTCTTCAAGATTCATACCGGCAGAACTGCGCACCGTGCAACCCGGTTTGGCATAATGGGTCAACTCCACCGGCACAAGACTGCCGGCGTAGAGAATCAGATCGGCTTCTTCGAGGAATCGCTTTCCGCGCACCGACACCAATTCAGGGTCGCCGGGTCCGGCTCCGACGATTTCTATGTGACCATGCGCCAAGGCTTCGGCGTTGACAGCCACGGCAAAGGTAAAATCATTGTCATCGGTCATCTTTCCTTTTTGTTTCTCAATCAGCAGTTTTCCGGCGGAAGCGGCAAGCGCACAACTTTCGGCAACGCCCCATACCCCCGTAACCTCCCTGACTTTCTCCGAAGGATTGGGAACCTTGATTTCCGAGAGTTCATCGGCCGAAAACACCCGGCCGTCTGCCTCCCAACGCGACGTTAGTTTCGCAAAAAGAGCCTCGTCCTTTTTCAACTCGATGGTAGAAACCGTTTTAATCGACAGCGGACTGACGTGCTGTGCTATCATGGTCTGCTCCATATGCTCGGCCACTCCTGCCGGCTCGCAATCTTTGCGGCAACCGATGCCGACAGTAAGCGCTTTCGGACGATAGTACAGTATCTTCACCGGCGACTCGTATATGCGGTATGTAACAGCGATTATCAGTTTACAGTCTGCGGCTTCCTCTATCGAACCTACGACTTTGACGTTGGGAGGAAGCGTACGTAGCATTTCGCGCGTTCCTTCATCGTTGACATCAAGCAAGAGGCCCACCTGCTCGCCATTGACAAATCGGAATATAGCCGAATTCATTGCTGCTTTGTCAGCGTCGACAATCCAGCCATATTTATCGGCGAGAGTGTCGAGAGCCCAGAGGCCGGCGCCGTCACTCTGCGTAGTGATTACGGCCTCGGCTCCAAGTATTGACGC
>CAYUYQ010000003.1:30970-43028 GCA_964449335.1 uncultured Bacteroides sp.
TTGATATCGGGCGCCCCGAATTTCCGGGTGTTTTCAGCAAGCAGCGCTTCCGACTCCTGTCGGCGCTCGAATGCGGTGATATCAAGGTGGGGAAATTGCAGGCGGGCTTCAATGGAAATTGATCCGGTGCAAAATCCGACATCCCACAGCGAGCGGTGGTTATATAAGTCAAGCAATGACAGACTTAACAGACGTATCGGCATTTTGGTAATCATCTTTTCCCGGCCGTTAAGATGAGAGAATACCGACTCGGGGATACCAAAGAAGCGCTTACGTTTGCTTGTCCGCTGCAGAATCACGCAATTAGGCATTGCGAAGCTACTGTTGACAGCTTTCTCAAGCGACAATATCTCTACACGCTCCCGAGTTTCATTACCAAGTTGCTCGCCGACATTCATGATGTAGTTATTGTAACCATAATCAAGCATGCGGCGGGCTATGGCGTCGGGAGTGTGGGTTCGGTCTGTCAGTATTCCTATCAACTCCCGATCTTCAATCAGCGCATCACCCAGATTTTTCCACGGCCGACCTGTAAGGGAGACACAACGCATATCCTGATACGGGAGCAGGAGGCGGTGAGCAAGCATCTGAAGCGAATTGAATGTCGGAATCACCCGGATTGAAGCGTCGGGAAACTCTCGGCGCAGCGTTGTGGCAAGGCCGTAGAACAACGGGTCGCCAGAGGCAAACACCACTATTTCACCGCCATGCTTACGATAACGCTCAAAGGTGTCGGATAAAGGCACTTTCACATCAATCCAGCTCGCGCCATCAGGCAAGAGATGCTCCACGAGCGTGCGGTGACGCACCCCGCCGGAAAATACGCGACCGGCGGAAACCGATTGGAGCACAGCCGCCGGAAAATCCTGCGTAGCGCTATCAGACAATCCGATTATTGTAAAGCGAAGATCAGACATCTCTACCGGGTTTTAGCTGCTCGGCATCAGGCCAGCAAAGGATTGAATTGACGAGCGTAGCAGCAAGATTGCTGCCGCCTTTGCGTCCTTCGACAATAATTTTCGGTATATCGGTGAACGGTTTTACCATGTGTTTGCTTTCGCAGACATGCACAAACCCTACGGGGGCTGCAATGATTCCACACGGTCGGGCCTTTCCGCGGCGCATGAGCGCACACAATTCCATCAGCGCCGTCGGTGCGTTGCCAAATACGAAAAGTGCGTCGGGATAGTCTGCTACAGCCTTCCGGATTCCGGCCTGAGTGCGGGTTATGCCGTTTTCCTCGGCATATTCGGCGACTCCGGGCTCATTGAGATAGCACTTCACCTCCAGGCCAAGACGCTGCAGCGCTCCTTTTCTGATGCCGGAGGCAGCCATTGTCACATCGGTGACAATTGTTTTCACTCGACCTGATGCCAATGCATCATAAATACGCTCGACAGCTCCCGGGTCGGCTTTGACGATATTTTCCATATCGAAATCAGCCGTAGTATGGATTGCGTGAAGCAACGGCCACTTGAGGTCAAGCGGGATTTCTTTATTGTTGAGCTCTCGTTCAATTGTGCGGAAGCTCTTTATCATTATTGACTGGCCTACGCCAGTATCAACGTCTTCTTCGCCGGAATAATAGCCACGAGGAGTAATCATTACACTGTCGGCATTATAAGTCATCGAATTGCCGATTACCACGACAGTAAACATATCTACATCGTCGGGATTGAACTCGCCAAGTGTCGTCAGTACCTTATTCTCGCCATCGCGCCCGGCCTGACGCACGTAGCCGACGGGGGTCGATGGCGAACGTCCGTCGAGAAACAGCTCTTTCAGACGGTGAAGCTGCCAGTAGCGTCCGTTGCTGCGGGGATTATATACGGCCGTGACGAAGTCGCCCGTAACGGCAGCCTTGATGCGCTTTTCTATTACTTCCCACGGAGTGAGCAAATCGCTGAGCGATATCACACAGAAATCGTGACCTACCGGAGCTCCAAGCAGCGATGCAGCTTTCTGAAAAGCACTGATGCCGGGAATGACCTCAATCTCGACATCGCTGCCACGGCTGAACTTCATCTCATAGACAAGAGGCGCCATGCCGTAAATGCCGGAATCGCCGGAACTGATAACACACACATCGCGTCCGCTCTCGGCTATCTCAAACGCACGCGCCACACGGTCACGCTCCTGCTTCATGCCGTTGCTGACTATCTCCACGTCAGGTCTGAGAAGCGGCTCCACAAACGGCAGATACAGTTTGTAGCCGACCACCACTGCGGCCTCGCGCAGCGATGCGATAGCATACTGCGTCATATCGCCCTGCGCTCCGGGCCCTATACCGATAACTTTTATTCTACTCATAGCGGGAAAAATGGATGATAAATGCAATCTGTCATCGCACAATGCGACTCCGAGCTCCATATATCACATTAAAGATAGCACAAATTTACGAATAGTTGGCTAACTTTGCCTTTCAGAAATCATGATTTTAATGACACGGTCGAAGTTTTTGATTGCCGCCACTTCCTCGGGATGCGGCAAAACCACATTGTCACTCGGACTTATGCGCGCTCTCACCGCCCGCGGTGTGACAGTGCAGCCGTTTAAATGCGGACCGGATTATATCGACACTCAGTTCCATGCAGCTGCCTGTGGTTGTACTTCGATAAACCTCGACACATTTATGGCCTCGGAGAATCACGTGCGTGAAATATTCCGCCGATACAGCGACCGAGCCGATGTGTCGATTGTGGAGGGAGTGATGGGTATGCTTGACGGCTTTGACCGTATGAGAGGCAGCAGCGCTGACATCGCTCGAATATTAGACATACCTGTTGTCCTATTGGTCAATGCAGCATCGACGGCCTACAGTGTAGCCGCCACGATTTACGGATTTACCCGCTTCGTGACCGGTGTGCGCGTGGCCGGTGTGATATTCAACCGCGTTGCTTCGGAGTCACACTTCTCGTTCCTGAAAGATGCGTGCGCCGATGCCGGAGTGGAATGTCTGGGCTATATGCGCCGCAATGATTCACTCGTCACCCCCTCGCGTCACTTGGGTCTCACACTCGGTGCGCGCGATGATATGGAACGTTACATCGACAATGCCGCCAATGCCGTCGCCGAAGGGATTGACATTGACCGGTTGCTTGAGGCTACAGCGATGGAATGTCGACCGGTCAACGATGGCGAGTGTTCGCGCTCTATCTGTCCTCGCCTGAAAGTGGCCGTGGCACGCGACGAAGCATTTAACTTCATCTATGAGGAAAATATCCGCAGTTTGTTGACCTCGCCGCACTACGACGTAGAACTTGCCTTTTTTTCACCGCTCAACGATAGCCGCCTGCCCGACGCTGATTTCGTATATCTGCCCGGAGGCTATCCCGAACTGTATGCCGACCGTCTTGAAGACAATGAATCAATGCGCCAAAGTATCAGGCAATATGCTGAAGGCGGTGGACGGATATATGGTGAGTGTGGCGGCATGATATACCTCGGAGAAGAAATCGACGGAAAGAAAATGTGTGGCGTCCTACCACTGACGACTACGATGAAAGAGGCCCGGCTTACGCTCGGCTACCGGACAGTAGCGATTGACGGCATCACGCTTCGCGGCCACGAATTTCATTACTCAAGGATAGCCGATGATTCAAGGGCTGAAAAAGCTCAGTCGCAACAGACTAACGTCAGAGGACATGATGTCGCAACACCGGTCTACAGATATAAAAATGTAATCGCCGGCTACACTCATCTCTATTGGGCCGAAAACGATATTCTTAAACTGTTTGACTTATGAAGCGAATCTACACCCGCACCGGCGATAAAGGCATGACATCGATTCACGGACGCATCCGCGTGCCGAAAACCGATATACGCATAGAGGCTAACGGCGCGCTCGACGAGCTAAACGTCGAAATCGGGATGGCGCGCTCAATGATGCCGTCGGCCCACCGCTGGCAACAGACGCTCAAAGATGTACAGATTTATCTCATGACCGCCATGAGTCTTGTGGCCACAAAGGCGGAGATGCGCGGCGACAATCCCAATACGTTGCCCCATGGGATGGTTGAACGGCTTGAAGACCTCATCGATTCACTCTCGGCCGAAAAAGACGTGCCTGAATACTTTATACTTCCGGGCGGAACGCCTCTCTCGTCGCAGCTGCATCGCTGCAGAGTCACTGCCCGCAGAGCCGAACGAAGGTTGTGGGCTCTCGACGCCGAAGATCCGGTTCCGGAGGAAATCACCACGTTTGTCAATAGGTTGTCGGACCTGTTTTTCATCATGGCCCGCAACGAAATGCTCGGAGCCGAAATGGAAGAAGAACGATGGAAAGCATTTTCATATAAACGCACCAAAAAAACAGAATGAAGCGACTAAGCCCCATAATGCTTGCCGGCACAGGCAGCGACGTCGGCAAAAGCCTGATTGCCACCGGACTCTGCCGTATATTCCTACAGGACGGTTACACTCCGGCTCCGTTTAAGGCCCAGAATATGGCCTTAAACTCCTTTGCCACGCCCGACGGCCGCGAGATAGGCCGCGCGCAGGCAGTGCAAGCCGAGGCGGCCGGAATAGACTGCAATACCGACATGAATCCGATACTGCTCAAGCCATCGGGACGCCACACCTCGCAGGTAATCATCCACGGACGACCGGAAGGCAACCGCGATGCCTATGAGTATTTCCGCAAAGAAGGGCGCGAGCAGCTTCGCAAGATTGTAAACGAGGCTTTTGACCGACTGAGCCTGCGCTATAATCCGATAGTGATGGAAGGCGCCGGAAGCATTTCGGAGATAAATCTGCGCGACAGCGACCTGGTGAATATGCCTATGGCCCGCCACGCCGACGCCAAGGTGATTCTTGTGGCAGACATTGACCGCGGAGGGGTTTTTGCAAGCGCCTACGGCTCGATAATGCTCCAGACCCCTGACGACCGCAAACGCATCAAGGGTATTATCGTCAACAAATTTCGCGGAGATTTACGGCTTTTCGAAAAAGGGCGTGCGATGATGGAGGAAATATGTGGAGTGCCGGTGCTCGGCGTGGTGCCATACGCTCCTGACATTCATATCGAAGAGGAGGATTCTGTGGCTCTTTCGATAAAAAACCGAGCGACGAGTAATGGCAAAATAAATGTCGCTGTGATTCTTCTGCGGCATATCTCGAATTTTACCGATTTCAATGTACTCGAACGTCATCCGGGTGTCAACCTTTTCTACACCAACCGTGCTGACGACGTGGCTGATGCCGACCTCATAATCATTCCGGGAAGTAAAGCTACGATAGCCGACCTCTGTGAATTGCGGCGATCTGGGCTCGCGCAGGCTATAGTGAGAGCTCATCGCGATGGTAAGACCGTGATTGGTATTTGTGGAGGCTATCAGATGCTCGGTACCATGGTGACCGATCCGGATGGCGTGGAGGGCGAAATCACGGCTTCGCCCGGTCTGGGTATTCTTCCCAGCGCCACCACTATGTCAGGTGAAAAAGTAACCCGACGGGTGCATTTCAGATTTCGTGACGATGATGCGCGATGTGAAGGCTACGAGATACACATGGGGCGCACTACTCTCGCCGAAGGAGCCCGACCCGTTAATATTCTCGAAGACGGACAGACCGACGGCTGCATGAGCGATGACGGACGCAGCTTCGGCAGCTATATCCACGGGCTGCTTGACAATGCAACCGTAATCGAACACATATTGAAACCCTATGCCACAAAAGTCGACACAAAGTTTGACTACGCCGCCTTTAAGGAGACACAATATGATGCACTCGCAGCCCATCTGCGCAAGCACATAGATATTAAACGGCTTTACAATATAATGAGTGAGAAATGATTGACGGACACGGAGATGACCTATGGCGCTACGGCAATAAGGTGAAGCATAATTTCAGTTCGAATATTTCAGCATTCGACCATAGCCGGCTTATGGAATATCTGGCGGCGCAGCCCGATGCCGTATCGTGCTATCCCGAACCCTCACCCGGGTCGGTTGAAACCGCAGTCGCAGCGATGTACGGTGTCAGACCGGAGGAAGTAATGGTGACAAACGGAGCCACGGAAGCAATCTACCTGCTTGCACAGACGGCTGCCCGCTGCAAGTCGGCGATTATTGCTCCGACGTTTCGCGAGTATCAGGACGCATGCCGGATGCACGGACACACAATCAGTTTCATCAGTTCGCTCACGGCTCTTCCGAAAGACTGTCAGCTGGTGTGGTTATGCAATCCTAACAATCCAACCGGCAACACAATCCTGAAAGAAAAGTTGCTCAAGACTGCCCGCTCTAATCCCGACAAGATTTTCGTAATAGATCAGGCATACGCCGATTACACGCTCATGGAAACTCTAACAGCCACAGAAGCGGTAGCTGCCGGAAACATCATACTACTCGGCTCGATGACAAAACGTTTTGCCATCCCCGGTCTGAGAATAGGCTACGCAATAGGCAACCGTGCGCTTCTCGAACGCGTAAAGGCCTGGAGGATGCCGTGGGGTGTCAACGGTCTGGCTATAAAGGCTGCTCTGTTTATGATTGAGCATTCGGCCGAATACGTGATTGATGCTCCGCGACTCCACGCCGAAGCATTGCGAATGGCGAAATCACTGACCGGAATGGGAATTAGCGTATGGCCCACGGACTGCAATTTTATATTATGCGAATTACCTCACGGCACGGCGGCAGAGCTTAAAGAGCATCTTATCAATGAGGCAGGAATATTGATTCGCGACGCATCGAATTTCGAGGGTCTCGGCGAGCGACATTTCAGAGTCGCCGCACAAACTCCCGAAGAAAACAATCAATTGATAAACGAAATCGGACGATGGATTACGCTATAGCTCTTATCCCGCTTTTCGGTGGCTGGCTTCTCGACATTATATTCGGCGACCCACAGTGTCTGCCACACCCGGTTGTAGGGTTCGGCAAAGCGATTTCTGCTTTGGAACATGCGCTAAATAAAGGCTCACATCGAAAGGCGAAAGGGGCATGCACGGCTGTAGGTCTGACTGTCAGTGTGTTTATCGTAACGTTTTTCGCTCTGCGCGCTCTGACTCCGTTTATATGGGTAAAAATCGCGGTAGAAACTGCCGGTGTGTTTTTTTGTCTGGCCGGAACAACGCTCATACGCGAAGTGCGTGACGTATTCTCTGCCGCTGACCGATCTCTCGACGAAGGACGGCGGCAGGTAGGGAGAATCGTAGGTCGCGATACTGCCGCGCTGAGTGACCGCGAAGTGCGTACAGCCGCGCTCGAGACACTCGCCGAGAATCTGAGCGACGGCGTCGTGGCGCCTCTATTCTGGTATGCCCTCCTTGGATTGCCGGGCATGATAGCTTACAAGATGATCAACACTCTCGATTCAATGATTGGATACCGAAATGAGCGTTTCGGCTCGTTCGGCTTCACGGCTGCCAAGATTGATGACCTGGCCAACTATATACCTGCACGACTCACGGCTATGCTTATGGTATTAGCTACCGGTCATCTGACAATCTGGCGATTCGTGAGACGCTACAGCCGTTGCCACGCCAGTCCTAACAGCGGCTGGCCGGAAGCGGCACTGGCCGGAGCGCTTGACTGTCGGTTCGGCGGCCCTCATGATTATTTCGGTCAGACGGTCTATAAACCTTTTATAGGTGAGAATGAGAGGGAGCTTACATACAGTGATATGAAAGTAGCCGTAAGAATTAACCGCACGGCTGAAGTACTGATGATAGCTCTTACGGCATCGGTCAGACTTCTGTTTCTACTATAGCACCGTAGGGCAACTTTAGGGCTAAGGCTTCGTCGTAGCTCATTCGGCGGAAGCATACAAGGGCCTGCATCAGGATTCCACCATGGGTGAAGAGCAGTACCGTCTTATCGGAACCATCGTCGACGGAGCGCACAAAATCAAGGAAACGGTTGCGCTGCATGATTACCGATTCGCCTCCGGTCGCGGCCACGTTGATATAGTCGGCATACCACTCCTGAATCCGAGGGTCGGTGATTTCGTCAAAACGCTGCATTTCCCACTCGCCAAACGACATTTCTATCAGTCGACGGTCTATGACGGCATCGCCATAGCCACAGAATTCAGCCAACGCCCTGCAGCGCGAAAGCGGACTGCAATAGACTTCGTCGGCGTGGTATGCGGCCAAAGCGGCCTTTACTACGGCCGCCTCGCGTGGAAACGTATCGTTAAGTCCGACATCGGTCTGACCGTAGCACACACCACGCTCGACAGCTACAGAAGTATGACGCACGAGTATCAGCCGCATATCATCCGAAATAAAACACTGCAGAAGCACCTAAAAGGAACGCAAGTTCGCAAATCAAGTCGGCCGCCCCGCAGCAATCGCCCGTATAGCCTCCAATTCGTCGCTTCATCAACCATACGAGCCAAAGCATGGTCACGACAGGAAGGACGCACGCCCACAGCAGCGACAGTCCGATGAGGAACGTTGAAATTGCTAACGGAATGATTCCGAACATGAAGCACAGTATCCATTTGCCGACCGTCATGGGCGAATAAGAGATTCCGTTTTTTGCACCTTCTGGGCGCGCGTATAGCAAAAAATTGATTAACTGGGCTGCACAAAGCTTGGCGAATGAATCGGCGGCGAAGAACACGCACGTTCCTATCCACACAGGCATAGCTGACAATATGGCTACCACGAGCAGATAGTAGACTATCAGTCCGATGACACCGTAGGTCCCGATATGCGAGTCCTTCATAATGGTAAGCATGCGGGCACGATCGCCTCCACATCCGAACGCATCGCAGAAATCGGCCAGACCGTCTTCGTGGAGCGCACCGGTAAACAGAAGACGAATCACAATCGCAAGCACCAACGCGACAGTCCACGGCATGACGTAGGATAGGCCGAACATGGCAAGCGCCGCCACTCCTCCGGTGAACCACCCGACAAAAGGCCAGAAGACAACAACATCGGTATAGGCCGACGGCGGAGGGGTTACGATTCGCCACAACGGAAGCCTGGTGAAAAAAATAAGGGCAGCGAACAGACGTTGCATCTCGGACGAAGTTTAGAAGTAACGGGTGACGTTGGCGTCACCAAACTGATCCATACGTGTAATCATTCGGACAGCCGACTCAATGATGGGATAAGCGCAGACAGCACCACTGCCCTCACCGAGACGCAGATTGAGCCGAAGCACCGGCGAGGCGTTGAGGGACTCAAGCATGAGTCGATGACCGCTCTCGTCGCCCTGATGGCCGAAAATAGCATAGTCCAGCACCGTGGGATATAACCTTGACGCAGCAAGGATGCAGGATGTCATTATAAATCCGTCGACTATAATAATCATGCCGAGTTCAGCCGCCCGCAGCATACCGCCTACGGCCATAACCATTTCATAGCCTCCGAACCATGCCATTTTGCTTCTCGCGTCATCTCCGCCGGAATAATTGGCCAATGCCCGACCGAGGACATCACGCTTGTGTGAGATTCCCGACCGGTTTAACCCTGCGCCTGCGCCGACGCAATCGTCAAGCGGTATGCCGGTGAACAGATGCATCCACATCGACGATGATGAGGTGTTGCCACTGCCCATCTCGCCGAAGCTTATTATATTGCACCCGGTAGTGCGATGAATTTCGTCGACCACGTCCGCCCCGCGCTCGAGACACATCTCAAATTCTTCGGCGGTCATGGCTGGCCCATAAAGGAAATTGCGCGTGCTTCGACGCACTTTCATGTCAATTATTCCATGACCGGCCGGAATCTCATAGTCAACGCCGGCATCGACCAACACCAACCGGAAACCATGCTGCTCGCAGAGGAAATTAATACCCGCACCACCCTTCGAGAAGTGACTGAGCTGTTGCCAGGTGACTTCTTTGGGCGAGACGCTGACGCCCTCCTCAATCACGCCATGATCGGCGGCAAAAAGCACATTGTGGGGAGCCTTAAGTTCGGGTGTCAGCGTATTCTGGATGAGACATATCTGCAGAGCCAGGTCTTCGAGCATGCCGAGCGAACCTTTTGGCTTGGTGAGATTGTCAATCTTTGCAATTACACTGTTCTGCCGACTACGGTCGACAGGTTTTATGTTGAACTCCATCTTATATCGAATTATTATTTGATTTAATTTTTACGGGGATTCCACTTACAACGAGGTAGACCTCATCGGCACGCGCAGCCACAGCCTGATTTAATGCGCCCTGAAGGTCGGCAAACCGGCGCTGGAGGGCATTGGCGGAGACGCCGCCAAGACCGACTTCGTTTGTGACGACCACAAAATCGGCATCGCGTGCGAAAAGCATATCAAGCTGTGACACAACCTGCTTCCGGGCACGCTCAACACTCTCGCCACACTCAAAAAACCAATTTGTAGCAAGGAGGGTGAGACAGTCGAGAAGCACTATCGAGCGCGGCGCGATGTCAATAGTTCCGACATTGAGCGGCTCCTCAATAGTTGTCCACATAGGCCCTCGACGCTGACGATGGACGTCGACACGACGTCGGAAATCGTCGTCAAGAATTCGTGCCGTTGCAACGTAAATCGGCTTTTGCGACCGAGCGAGAACCAGTGACTCGGCGAACGCACTCTTCCCGGACCGCTGTCCGCCCGTTACCATCGTAATCATAGTTCGCTATGTTTTTGATTTGCAATGTTGGATTTCTTGCAGACAATACGCTTTATCCACAGATAATACCCGGAAAGCGGAAGCGTCGCGCCAACAATCATCGCCAGAAAATAAATAAGTTTGGTCAGCCAGCCGCCCCAACTTCCGACGTGAAGCGAATAAATCCAGCCTTTTATATGGTTGGAGCGAGGCTTTGAATCGTATGGCTCTACGGCAGTTATGTTGCCGGTAGCGCTATCGAAACAATACGTATCTACGGCCTGACGGTTACCGGTCACGCCCCTGACGACGTCAATCTCACCCTGGTATATACGCACTTCCCTATTCCGCACTTGCGGTTCTATTCGCTCGAAGGCCTTCTGCCATGCCGATATATCTTCTATACTCTTGGTGCGCCGTGCCGATTTGGCCGTATCCGAACCGAGCATCGCGTAAACTCCCGTGCTATACCACTTGAACGACCATGTAAGCCCCGTCAGGGCGCAAAGCAGTAGCACCACGGCCACCACTGCACCTCCGGCACAATGCACCCCGTGCCAGAACGCAAAGGCGCCGCTATGAAGCGGAACTGTGAATCGACTCTTCCACTGTCCGCCAGAGGTAGGCCACCACAAGATTACACCGGTGATGACGATGACAACAAGTAATATCGACGTGACACCCACCACCGTTCGAGCCACCGCAGGATTGCCTCCCTGCGACATCGATTGAGCAAACAGACGGCGATGAGCCGCACTCGCAAAACGGAATATAGCCGGACGACGATATTCACCCATGACGCGGCCGGTATATTGATTGACCCATAGGGCTGCCATAGCCGGACGGGCGAGCATCACCTTATAGGCCCGCGCTGAGTCGGGATAGATTGTGACGCCCACAATCTTATTGTCTGAAATCGATTTCGATGCCGACGCAACGATACTGTCGAGACCAAGCGGCTGACCTCCGGGCGACTCAACACGCCCCTGCCCCACAGCACTGAAATCGCGCTCGAAAACGAGCAAAGCCCCCGAAAGGCATATAATCGCAATCACAATCCCGACCGGGACCGAGAGCCACAGATGGAGAAAACGTGAAACAACGTGTCGGCGCATAAACGTGATATATCGTTATAACAAAACTGCAACTGCAAATTTACTAACTTTTTTCGCGTAATCATCCACCACCTTCGGATTATCCTTTCATTATCTTTTCATGTGCATGGATTTAGTAGGCATTGTGAATGGGCTATATGGAAGCGTTGTATTATATCGGATCCATCGCACCCACAACAGCATTTTTAATTTTGGCTTCGTATATAATCGACTATGTTAAAACCATTAACGCATTCCAATTTCGCACATCGAAAATTTATCTCAATAAAAAACATCAAAAAAACTTGCACAAACAAAAAAAACGCTCTACCTTTGCATCGCTTTTAAGGAAAAGCACATCACTTTTCCCTGAATCAACCGGAGATTCGCTAGCTCAGCTGGTAGAGCACAACACTTTTAATGTTGGGGTCCTG
>CAYUYQ010000004.1:0-4048 GCA_964449335.1 uncultured Bacteroides sp.
AGGACGGCCAGCTCATCACCTCGCGCACCGGCACTTACTCGCCCAACAGCTTCGGCCTCTACGACATGGCGGGCAACGTCAGCGAGTGGACCTCCACAGCCTTCACCGAGAGCGTCAGCCAGCTGCAGGGCGACATGAATCCCGAGTATCGCTACGACGCCGCTCAGGAAGACCCCTACCGCCTCAAGCGAAAGATTGTACGCGGAGGTTCGTGGAAGGATGTGGCCCACAACGTGCGCTCCGACCTCCGCTCATGGGAATATCAGAACGAGCAGCGCTCCTACATCGGTTTCCGCTGCGTGCGCACCTACATCGGTTTTGACAAAGGACGAAAATCTAAACGCAAGAAATAATGGGTAAAATCAAGCGATACGGCAACGCTGTCGAACGCATGCTCTCGGGCGAGCGCGGCCAGCGATTCTTCAATTTCGCCTACAGTGTAGGCGCCGCCATCGTCATCTGCGGCGCTATGTTCAAATTTCTCGACGTAAAAGGCGGCAACACCCTGCTCTGCATCGGCATGGGCACGGAAGTGATTATATTCCTTCTTTCGGCCTTCGACCGCCCGGCACGCGACTACAACTGGGAGACTGTTTTCCCTCAGCTCGATGGCGCCACACAAGCCCCGGCCTCCGCCGCGCCCCAGCACGCCGCGCCCCAATCCGGAGCACAGCCGTCGGGAGCGCAGCCGTCCCTTCAGGAGCCGAGCTCGGCTCCATACCGTCCGGCCGGTGCTCAGCAAAGCCCGGCAGCGCCCCAGACATTCCGGGCTGAGACCCCGGTAGCCCTTCCCACCTCGGAAATAGAAGCATCAATCACTGCCCTCTTCGAGCAGATGCAGACCATGAGCCGTAACCTCAGCACCATCAACGCCCTCCTCGAGCAGCAGCTCAAAAGCGCCGCCGGGCAGCTCGATGCGCTTGAAAACATGAACCGTGGCATGCGCCGCGTCGGCGATACCTACGAGTCGGTTGCCGAGGGCGCCTCCCGTCACGGCTCCGAGAGCGAGAAACTCACCGCCAACCTCGAAAAACTCAACCGCGTCTATGCCCGCATGCTCGACGCGATGAATACCAATCACCAACCCTAAACCATGTCACAAGCCAATCGCCCGGGATCGCCCCGACAGAAGATGATAAATCTGATGTACATCGTTCTGACAGCGATGCTGGCACTCTACATATCTCACGACGTGCTCGACGGCTTCAGTCAGGTCGACGCCGGCCTCTCGCGCACCGGCGCCGAAATAGAGCGCCGCAATGCGGCCACCTATGCAGCCATCGAGAACGCCGCGCTTACCAATCCGGCCAAGGCTCGGGCATGGGCCGACCGCGGAGCCGACGTCCGTCGGCGTTCGGCGTCGCTCTACGCCATGATTGACTCGCTCAAATATGCCATAGCCCGTCAGGCCGATGGCCCAGACGGCAACCCCTCGGCGCTCGACAACCTCGAGGATAAAGACGCTTCGGCCGACGTGATGCTCGCCGGAGCGGAGCCCCCGGCTTTGGCGCTCCGCGACAGCGTCGATGCCTTTTCAGCCTTCGCACGCTCGTTTGTGGCCGACCCCGCCATACAGACGGGCATAGCCCGCGCGCTCTCCACCGACTCCGTCAGCCGCAAATCAGGCGCCGACCCGCAGCCGTGGGAAAAAGCATGGTTCGACAAGCAACCGGCCATAGCCGCCGTCACACTGCTCACCAAGCTTCAGAACGACGTGAGATACGCCGAAGGCGAAGCCCTCGCGTCGATTCACACCATGATTGATGCCGGCGATGTCAGGGTCAACGAGCTCAACGCTTTCGTCATACCCCAGTCGCAATACGTCATGCGCGGTTCGCGCTACGCCGCCGACATTGTTCTTGCCGCTGTCGACACCACCTCGCGGCCGGCCATCTACATCGGCGGCAACCGTCTGGCCGCCACCGACGGCCACTACGAGCAGACCGCCACAGGCTCCGGCTCCCATAAGGTCGAAGGCTATCTCGAAGTGACTCACGGCGACGGCACATCGAGCCGACATCCGTTCGCCTCGTCCTACACCGTAATTGAGCCCTCGGCCACCGTCTCAGCCACGATGATGAACGTGCTCTACGCCGGAATCGACAATCCGGTGAGCATTTCAGCGCCCGGCGTACCCGCGTCGGCCGTCAGCGCCACCATGACCAACGGCTCGCTCACACGCAGCGGCGATCACTGGATAGCGCGTCCCGGCGCACCGGGGACACCCGCCACAATTACGGTCACCGCCGATATGGATGGCTCGCGGCGCACCGTCGGCACCTACACATTTCGCGTACGTCGTCTGCCCGACCCCACAGCCTACATAATTCTCGGCGCCGACAACCGCTACAAAGGCGGCCGGCCCTTGCCCAAAGCCTCCCTGCTGGCCTCCGGAGGGCTCGGAGCAGCAATCGACGACGACATGCTCGACATCGACTTCAACGTGCTCAGCTTCGAGACCATCGTCTTCGACTCGATGGGCAACGCCATGGCCGAAGTCTCCGACGGCAACCGCTTCTCACGCCGTCAGCTCGACTCATTCCGCCGGCTTTCGCGCGGCAAACGTTTCTTCATAACCCGCATAAAGGTCAAAGGCCCCGACGGGGTGGAGCGCACGCTGAGCCCGCTTGAGGTCACCATCGGCTAATCATTTGTAAACCCCTACTAAATCACCACCGACTCCGATGAAACATATTATCGTATCAGCCATAATCATCATGCTTAGCGCGGCAGCCTCGGCCCAGCAACCGACAAGCAGCAGCCAACTGCAGCGTGGCGCACCCGCCTCACGCCAATCGACCCGCCCCGCCGACTCCGACACGCGCCTCAAGCAGCGCCTCGCCCGAACCGACCGTGGCGACTCCGACCTACAGTGGCTCCGCGTGATTTACCGCTCGCTCGACCTCACAGACGAAGCCAACGCTCCCCTCGGACAGCCCAACGACCCGGAATCGGGCGACGACAACCTGTTTCGCACGATTGTAAAACTCGTAGCGGCCGGACGCCTTCCGGCCTACGAATTTATAGGCGGACGCGAATCATTCGCCGAGCGCTACCGCTCAAAGCCCGGCGAAGTCCTCGACCGCTTCCACATACCATATAACGAGGCAAAGGGAAGCATCACAGTTGAGTCGGCCGACATTCCATCGGAAGAAGTGCAGAGCTACTATATCATCGAGCGCTGGGAGTTTGACCGCCACGAAAACCGCATGCGTCGTCGCGTCGAGGCCATCTGCCCCGTCCTGCACCGCGCCGACGACTATGGCGTGGAGACCCTGCGCTACCCAGTGTTCTGGGTGAAAATGGATGACCTCCGGCCATATATCGATGGCATCATCCTGCCGGGCTCCGACGACAACAACCTCGCCACCCACACCCTCAACGACTACTTCAACCTCCGTCTCTACAAAGGCGACATCTACAAGACCGCCAACCGCCGCAACCTCGCGCTCGCCCAGATTCACCAGACACCTGAAGCGCTTCAGCACGCCCGCGACAGTATCGAGCATCGACTCCAAGCTTTCGAGAAAGGCCTATGGATTCCCTCGCTCGACGAGATTCAGGCTATGAACGAAGAGCAGCCCGACTCGGCCGCCGCTTCTTCGGCCAAGAAGCCTGTCCCCACCCGCAAATCAACCACCGTCGCAAAGCGCAAACCCACGAAGCCCGCTAAAGAGCGCCGCTCCTCCGGTCGCTCCAACGTGACCCGCTCCGTACGCGCCCAAAAACAATAAATCTAACCATCGCCGCGTAGCTTAGGAGAGTTGGCCTCCCGGCCGACCCGAGTCATCCCGCTTAACCCATATAATGATAGAACAATCCCCCGCCATCAGTAGTCGATAGCGGGGGATTTATGTTTTTTCAGCTTATGGAGCAATTAGAAGCGGTAGGTGAGCGAGAGAGCGAGGGAGAGGCGGGAGAGTTTGGAGGAAGTAAGGTAGGAGGTGAGAGGATTTACTTTCTGGCCTTCGGCAACCGTGTAGGTGACGGGAGCATTGTCGGCGGTGAATGTGGTGCCTGTAGCAATCGCTTTCTTGAATGTGTTGCC
>CAYUYQ010000004.1:4148-42287 GCA_964449335.1 uncultured Bacteroides sp.
TGTTGATTTCGTAACGGTAGTTGAGATAGATCGGGACAACGACCTTGCTTGCCGAGATTTTCTGATGAAGGTCGCTGAGCTGGTAGTAGCGTATATATGGCTCGTCGTCCATGTCGGCCGCTGCGGGTGCGGAGTAGTGGTAATCGAGCTCCGGGAGGTCGGCCGTGACGGAGGTTTTGCCGAATCCGAACCCGATATTAGCTTCAAGCGAGTTGGGACCCATCTTCCAGAAAGTCCAGCCGAGGCCGAGGCCGAAGTCGGACGACGATGATTTCGTCGACATGCCGGGCAGTTCGGAGCTTACGCTCATAGCACCGCCCAGACCGATATCGGCCGTGGCCTTTATGGCGAGCTTTTCACTGATTGCGCTCTGAGCCGAAGCTGTCAATGCCGGAAGCATAGCTATTGCAGCTATCGCGACATACCTTAGTCTATTTTTCATATTCATTGGGTGATTTGTTTTATCGGACGATGATTTTCTTGGATTGTATGCGGTTGCCGCAACTTGCCGACACGACATAGGAGCCGACGGCGAAGCGGCTGAGCTCGATTTCGTGAGTGGTCGAAGCTTCACTGCTATATGACTTGGAGAATACGGGAACGCCTGTCATTCCATAGATGTCGACGTGCATTTCGCCTGACTCGCTCGGCGTGATATAGAGAGCTGTCGGGGTCACCTTAATCCAGTCGTCGTCGGCCCTGGACGTCTGCGTTCCGCTTCCGAAGACTGAAGCGTCGAAGCACACCTCCTCTCGTCCGTCGAGATGGCGCAGGTTGCTGTTGAGGGTCTTTCCGTCGGCCGTCTCAAACATCGAGTAGGCCCAGAAATCCAATGTTTCGTCGTTGAAAATTTCAGGTGTGGTGTGGCAGTAGCGCAGAGGTGTCTGGCCTATGATTCGCGACTGGCCGTTTCTGTCGGTATAGCCGTAGGCGAAGCGGTAGCCGCGCTCGGTGAGCTCCGAATCCGGAAGGCCCATCATGACGATGAATGTGCAGGTCGTTCCGTCGCCTTTGCGCAGGAGCTGACGAGGTGTGAGCGGGCGCTCGTTGACGGTCACGGCGCAGTAGGCGGCCTTGCCGTTGGCGCTCTTTGCCGTGATGGTCGCAAAGCCGGCTTTGACGCCGGTGACCACGCCATCCTCGACCGTGGCGATGTCGGTGTTGTTTGAAAGCCAGGTCACGGTCTGATCCGTGGCATCCTCAGGCGTAATCGTCGCCGTAAGGCCTGCTGTTTCGCCTTCCGACAGCACGAGCTCGGTCGGGTCGAGGCTGATTGTAATCACTTCTATCGTCAACGGCAGGACTGTGACGTCGCATGTAGCGGTCAGACCATTGGACGACGAGGCGTAGATTATAGCCGTGCCGGCTCCGGTCGCCGTAACGACGCCCGCATCTGACACGGTGGCGACGCTGCTGTTGGACGACAGCCAGGTGACCGTCTTGTCCGTAGCATTGTCGGGGGTGATGGTGGCTGTGAGCGTGAAGGTCTCGCCTTCGATGAGCGTGAGCTCCGTCGGGTCGAGCGTGATATCCGTCACGGCTATGATTTCAGGGACGACAGTGACGACGCAGATAGCCGTCAATCCGTTAGAGGTCGTGGCCCGGACTATCGTCACACCGACCGCGAAGGCGCTGACGCGACCGGTCTGGTCGACGGTGACTATCGATTCATCGTCAGACGACCATGTCACCGACGGATCCGTCGCGTCGACCGGAAGGACAATCGCAAACAGGTCTGTAGTATAACTCACTCTCATGAGCAGTTCGCTTTGGGAGAGTGTGATGCCGGTGACAGGGATGGGACCGCGGGGAACGACCGTTACCACGCACTCGGCGGTCAGACCGTTGGACGACGAGGCGTAAATCGTGGTTACACCGGGAGTGACGGCTGTAACCAGGCCTTCAGTCGACACAGTGGCGGTAGCGCGGTCAGACGAACGCCAGGTCACCGACTTATCGGCAGCGTTGGCCGGAGTGATTGTTGCAATGAGGTTGAAGGTTTCGCCTTCGGTCAGGGTCAGCTCGGTCTTGTTAAGCGTGATTCCGTCTACGGCCTTGATGTCGTCGACAACGGTCACGGTGCAGATAGCCGTCAGGCCATTGCTCGTGGTGGCAACGATGCGGGTGACGCCCACTTCGACGGCGGTGACATTACCGTTTTGGTCCACGGTAGCTATCGACCCGTCGTCAGTCGACCATATCACCGATTGGTCGGCTGCATCAACAGGACGGATAATCGCCAGAAGCTCCGCCGTATGGCCTTTACGCATCACCATTTCAGTGTTGGAGAGCGAAATTCCAATGACTGCCACAGGCTCTACGGGCACGACTGTGACTACACACTCGGCCGTCAGACCGTTGGACGACGAGGCGTAAATCGATGCTGTTCCGGCTTTGATGGCCGTTACGACACCGGTTGCCGAGACGGTTGCCACGGTGGGGTCTGACGTTCGCCATGTCACCGTTTTGTCGGTAGCATTTTCGGGCGTGATTGTTGCGATGAGGTTGAAGGTTTCGCCTTCGGTCAGGGTCAGTTCGGTTTTGTTGAGGGTTATCTCCGCAACGGCGAAAATCTCTTCTTCGACCGTTACCTCGCAATAGGCGGTCAGGCCGTTGACTGTCGTTGCGATGATTCTTACCACACCGACTTTAAGGGCGGTGACAATGCCGTTCGCGTCAACAGTGGCTATCGACTCGTCGGCCGAATGCCACGTCACGGTCTTATCCGTAGCGTTGTCGGGCTCAATGACCGGAATAAGTTCGGCCGTGTAGCCCACGCGCATAAGCATCGAGGTATTGCTCAGCGATATCCCGGTAGGTTCGACTGTCCGGGCAATGACGGTTACGAAGCAGTCGGCCGTCAGACCGTTGGACGACGAAGCGTAAACCGTGACCGTGCCGGCCGTTATACCCGTGACGACACCATCGGCCGATACAGTGGCAACCGTGGGGTCGGCCGACCGCCAGGTTATGGTGCGGTCGGTGGCATCTTCAGGAATGATTGTGGCGGTGAGCCGGTAGGTGTCGCCCTCATATATTTCGATAGCGTCGTCGCTTATTGCGATGCTGTTCACACCGATAATCACGTTTTCGGTCTCGACAGTTATCATGCATCGGGCCATCACCTCCGGATTGGAGACGGATGTCACGGTTACGATGGCCTCGCCGACAGCAAGCGCCGTCACGACACCCTCGCTGTCGACGGTTACAATCGATTCATTGTCGCAGCTCCACACAACCGACGGGTCGGTGGCATCGACCGGCCGAACAAGAGCGGCGAGCTCCGTGGTATAGCCCACGCGCATGAGCATCGAGGTGTTGGTAATCGTGATACCGGTCACGGGAATCGGCACAACGGTCACCGTACAGGTGGCGCTGGCCGGCCCACATGACGCCGTGATGACGGTCGTGCCCGGGGTGAGCGGGGTGACGCGACCTGAAGCGTCGACCGTGGCGACGCTCTCGTCGCTTGAAGTCCAAGTGACGGTCTTATCGGTGGCATCGTCGGGGAGCACGGTGGCTATCAGTGTGAGGATATCGCGGCATGTTATTTCGGCAGTGTTACGGTCGAGCACTATTTCGGTAGGAGTGACGATAACGGTCACTTTACAAGTTGCCTCATAGTCGCCGCATTTTGCCGTGATTATTGCCTCGCCCGGGCCGATTGCCGTGAGCATGCCCCGCACACCGGAACCAAACGTCTCTCCGCCCTCGATGGTGGCAATCGTCACATTGCTTGACGACCATTGCAGCTCATCCGTATTGTCGGGCGGAAACAGCAGAGCTGTCAGTAACTCGGTGGAGCCCTTTTCCATTATGATTTCGGAGGGCTCGAGTGTGATGCCCTCTGTCGGTATGAGCACCGTCACCGTGACCGAGGCTGTCTTGCCGTTGACAGTGGTAGCCGTAATTTCGGTCGTACCGCGGTTCACGGCAGTAATCACTCCGTCGGGCGACACGGTGACAACCGACGGGTCGGCCGACGTCCAGGTTAGATCTCTTACGGTGGTGTAGTCAGGCGTAAATGTCACTTCGAGCGGAACAATATCGCCGTTAAGCAGGGTTAGCGTCTCAACATTCAAGGCAATTGCCGTAGGGAGTACGCCTAAAGGAGTCTCGGAGCGCGAAAGAGTTATATCGCGGTCATCTTCGTCGACTAACTTTATGCCTGAAAGCGCGGCCAGGCCACCTGAGTAACCGGGAGCGACAGTCACTCCGATTTTAACAACACATCCGCCCGATTCACCGCCGAATGGACGGTGAGAAGCTGAAAAAGCTGCCATTAAGATTTCCCCATTTTTTTGATTGGAGATAATCTGATAGGAATCGTCGGCACGCCTGGTATCAAAAGTGATGTCGAGCTTACCATCCGGCTTCACTATCGGCTCAAGGTCGCCTGTCAATTTCAGTCCGGCCTGAAATCCATATATAGGCTGACTATTGTCAAGCAATATTTCGAGCGTGCCGGTGGTGCCGGGCTCCAACGCTGTCGGCTTCACGTAGAAACGGTTGTCGGCGTATGCTGCCGAGGTCACGGTCAGCGCAAGCAGCAGGAAAATCTTATACAGCTTTTTCATCATCGGTGATGTTAGGTTTCGTTATTTTACAGCGACTTTCATGGCGTCGGTGCCTACGGCCACGATGTAGATGCCGGTCGAGAGGCTCACATGCTCGGAGTCGGATGCGGCAGTCAGGGCTTTGACCAATCGGCCGTCGACGGTGTAGACGTTGATTGCCTTACCGCGGGCGCCGTTGATGAGCAGGCCGTCGAAGGTGGGCGTCACGGCGCCGTCGGCGCCCGGTTCGCGACCCGCGCCGTCGCCTATCGCAGAGCTGGCGCCCATGGTGCGCGAGGTCAGGTCATAGCTGTTTGAGGCTATGTCGGAGGCCACGATGCCATAGATGCTGACATCGTCGGCGCTGACGCTGCGCGACCCGCCCACCACAAGCTCCAGAACCGGAGCTGCGGTGGCTTCGAACGCGGTATTATTCAAGTCGAAGAGCACCACGCGCATTGTGCGGGCGTCGATGCGGCGCGTGCTTAATGTATGGGCTGCGGCGCGCTCTCCGACCTTAACGTCTTCGAGTGTCATGCCTTCGGGCACACTGATGTTGGCCTGCAGGGCCACGTAGTCGGTGCTGTTGTCGAGCATCACCGGAATCGTGAATCCGGACGAGGTCGACGAGGTTGAAGCGCCAATCACAAGGGCATCGACGCGCTCGAAGCGATAACTTGCTACGTCGGCATCAGCCCGGCTCTCATTGAGAGCTTCTATTTCGGGCGACAGCGCCAACACGGCCTTCACTACAGCGGAGGCATCGGCTACGGATATGGATTTATCCTTATTGACATCGGCCCCGACACTATAGAATCCATACCAATCTTTCTCGTTCTCAAAATCCGTACGGGCGGTTTCCCACCAGTTGACGAGGACGCCGGGATTGAGCACTACATAGTTCGCGATGTTGACAGCATCAGAGATGTCGAATCGGCCGTCCCAGTTGGCATCGGCTAACTGCGGATAAACCTCCAGAATACAGTCGTGATAGAAATGCTGATCCGTCTCGACATGAATGTCAGAGCGGCCTACACCATTAATAAGGAAAGTGCCGTCGTGAGCTCCATCGGCAGTGGCTACCGCACTGTTGCGGGCCGACCATGTCATTTCCTGACCCTCGAGAGGCTTTCTCCATGAGATTTTATATGTGAGGTCCTCAGGTTTATATTCCGGCATTTCTCCACGGGTAGGCTGCGTGACTTCAATGCCCGACACTATACGATGCACATGCATATCCCAGAACTTCTTGTAGGCGTCAAGGGATTTTGCCTGCACGTAGATCTTGCAGCTCTGATCAGTGAGATTTCGTTCGCCTATGGTCTTAGGAGGTGTCTCGGTATAGACCTTGATTGTGGTGAGCACCTCGCAATCGTCGAAAGTATTTTCGCCAAGTTCTTCCAGCGTTTTCGGGAGGCTGACAGTGTTAAGTTTCTGGCAATAATACATTGCCTCTTTTCCGATTTTCGTTACACCCTCCGGGATATTTATCTCTTCGAGCTCTATGCAATTTTTCAGAGCATAGTCGCCGATAACCTTCAACTTCCAGTTGTCGGAGCGCTCGAACTTGCGCAGATGTCGGCAGTCCATTAAAGATTCCGGGCCAAGCTCTTCGATATCGTCGTGCATTCGAATAGAGTAAAGTCCACGGCAGTCTTTCAGCACTCCGGCATTTAGACGGGTGACGAGCGGCGGAACTTCGAAATAAGTCAATCCATAGCAGTTGGCAAAAGCGCGTTCGCCCAGATTGGTGATGGAGTTAGGCAGGTTGATTTCGAGCAGGTTTTTGCAACCGTTGAAAGCCTCCTGTCCGATGTCGTACACATTTTCCGGAATATTAATGCCAACGAGGTTAAGATCATTTTCAAAAGCATCATTGCCAATTCTTATCACTTTGTAGTCCTTATTATAATATTCGCTTTCCGGATCAATGTTCTTCACATATTCGGGCACAGTGTAGGTAGTGGGTTCGGTAGCGGCTACGGCAGGGCCGGCAACCTCGCAGTAAGGATGAGGCTTATTGCTGAGGACACGGAAACGGAGACCGTTTTTCACTTCGAGAACCCGCTCCAGATGCAAGAGAGTCTCGTCACTGGCTACAATCTTATAGAAAAGAGCCCACGGGTTAATCCCCTTGAGGTCTTCGAGTAAAGCGTTAGGTGCATAGACCGCCGCTTCATGGCTGGCATATACCTTTGGCGAGAAGAAACCTTCATCAAATGCCTTGGGCTTAGACGCGAGATACGTTACCGTAAATGCGCTGTCGCAGTCCACGAAAACTCGACTTCCCTTTTCCAAGGAAGCTGGAATAGAAATCTCTTTCACACGCTTGCAACCTGCGAAAGCATAATCGCCAATATTTTTAATACCATCGCCGAGTTCTATCTTCGAAAGGCTATGACATCCGTTGAATGCCATGTAGGGAATTGTTTCCAATGAGCCGGGGAAATTGATAGAGGGTAATGCCGCACAACCGCTGAAGGCACCTTCTCCCACCGTAATCATCCTATCCGATAAAGAAATCGGCTGAGGAATGGTATCGCTCATGTCCCATATTACAGTAAAATCATCATATCCTTCTTTACTTGTAATATTACCGGTCTTAGTATATGCCGCTGATTTGACGCCTTTAAAACGCTCTTTAAAACAATTCTTAAAAGCGTAGTCGCCTATTGAAGTTACGGCATCACCCATTTTTACGTCAAAAAGATGGTAGCACCCATCAAAAGCATGGGCTCCAATGGTCTCGACATTTTCACCGATTATTAATGATGAAAGACCATAATAGTAAAAATAATGAATGTCTGAAAAGGTATTGTTCTGTCGTTTGTACTTATGGAAATTGGCTGCACACCCATAAAAAGCATAATCTCCGATAGATTTTACACCGCCGGGAATTTCGACAGAAAGATTAAAATTCTCTTCCGCCGGTGTACTATCAAACTCTGCTCCGGAGAAACATCTGTAGAATGAATAAGAATTAATCTTTTTCAAGCTCTCGGGGAGTTTCAATGCCATCACTTTGCTGCAATCCATGAAGGCTGAGTCGCCTATCTCCTCGATAGCGTCAGGGAGCTTAATGGATGTAAGGGCAGTTGATTTGAAGGCACTGCGTCCTATACTCTTCAGACCTTCGGGGAAAACTACCGATGTGAGATTTTCGCAGCTGTCGAAAGCATGGTCGCCTATGGTCACTAGCGTTTCAGGAAGTTCTATTTCCTCAATACCAGAGAAATTGGCAAACGCGTATGGCTTCAAAGAGTCTATAATAGCATACGTGAGATCTTCAGCTGCAAGTGTCAGTTTTTCACAATTATTGAAAGCGAAAGCACCGATACTGCCCATGACACCGGGTTCAGCGTCTCCGCTCCATTCTATATATGACAAAAATTTACAGTTGCTAAATGCATATTCATCAATTGTTACTGCTGGATTTATAAAATAAACGTACCCAAGCCCCCCAGAATTTGTTATATTTCCATTGTTGTCAACTTCTTCCATATAGCAACCATCAAAAGCATGAGCGCCGATATGCGTCACAGTTGAAGGAATTACCACTTCAGAAAGGTTAAAACAGTTTGAGCAGGAGTAGTCTCCGATTTTTGTGACGCTTTCGGGAAGTTCTAAATATTCAATACCCGAAGGAGCGCGAAGTAATGTGGTGCATTTTTTATCCAGAAGCACCCCGTAATCATCATATTGGTAAGAGGAATATTTTTCATTATTCTCTTCGACCTTTATAACTGACATATAAACGCATCCGGCAAACCAATTGTCCCGAAGGTCTTGTGTAAAATCTTCAGCAATGGTGACTGATTTTATTCCTGTGCAGCCGGCATAAACAGAATCACCCATCTCCACATTAAACAGCTCGGCCGATTTCAGGGATACACAGTCTTTGAAGGCGTGGGAGCCTATTTCCTGAAGACTTTCAGGAAACTCTATTGCTTCCAGTGCGCCACATTCAGCAAAAGCCCCGGCGTGGATTTTGGTGACACCCGGCAGGATTTTGGCCGATGTAATGGTGGGGAGGGCAGAGATTACTTCGGTCTCGTTCTCGTTATAGTATATTCCGTCTTTCAATCCTTTCTGAGAGTAGAAATTTTCTATATTTTGTAGATTATAGCATCCTAAAAAGGCTGATGTGCTGATGGATTTTATTGTGGAAGAGTTAGAAACCGAAGAAAGGTTACTGCAGTAAGCGAAAGCGAAGTCAGGCAGTTCTGTCATGCCCCCGCTGAGGACGATACTCGGAAGGTGCAGACATCCTTGAAATGCACCTGTCCCTATTGTGGTAAGAGAGGTGGGAAGCTTCACCTCTGACGGGATATAAATGTCATCATCATGCTCTTCTTCCGGACAGCTCATGCAATTCCGGAAGGCATAATCGCCGATTGTCTCTACAGAATTTCCAAACTCAACCCGACCAAGGTGTCGGCAGCCATCGAAAGCATACGCGCCAATCTTGGTAACGCGGTTGCCGATTTTCACGTTAGTCAGACCGGTAAACAATTCCCTATCTCGAGACATTTCATGCTTGTAACACCCGGCAAAAGCATAATCCCCGATAGTGGTCACGTTGTCGGGAATAGTGATTGAAGAAATGCTCTCACAACGATAAAAGGCATATTCTCCGATAGAGCCTATCCCATCGGGAAGTTCACTGAGATTTAACCGTCTACAACCATAGAACGTGTACGGATTCACTTTTTTGAGACCGGCGGGCATCGTGACGGTTACTAACTTTTCGCACTGATAGAAAGCTGAATCGCTTATTTCGGTTACTCCTCCGGGGATTTTGATTTCTGTAAAAGCAGAGCAGTTCAAAAACATGCTGCTGCTGACCACCTTCAAATCGGAAGGAAGCTCTACAGAAGCAAGTTCGGGGCAATTACGGAAGGTACCGGAGCCAATTTCTCCGGCGGATCCGGTTATAATGACTGATTTCAGTTGAGGATTGTTAGCGAAGGCATTGTTACCTATCACTGTACGATTGCTATGGATGGTCACAGTGTTGGTATGCCACTGATTCAATAAAGTCTCGCACTTTTCGACTTCTTGTTTTACTCTTGGTTCTGCATCTCCTCCGCCAAAATTCCAGACATTCCAATAATCGTCGTCGTTGTTAAATAAAGATCTTGGATAGACCCAATTCAGGTCATCGAAATACACTCTACCATCCTGGGTTCTTGGAGTTTTTGCCATCTCTCTTTTGAAGCAATTGATGAAGGCATTATCCCCGATACTCTCTATAGATGAAGGGATATCCAATCTCATCAGACTACAGTTGGCAAACGCGTAGGCGCCTATGCGGCCCTTTTTGGCGGTTTGCGGGTTGGGAGTCTTAAGACCGTTGTAGTTCAACTCCTCGCCTATGGTTACCAACTCCAAAAACTCGCATCCGGCAAATGCGTAATCGCCGATGACGCAGCTCGGATTGGGTATTTTGACTTTACATATACCATACTTTAACTCGGTGTCTTCTCTCTCAAAGTAGCACCCTTCGAACGCATGAGAACCGATATACTCCACAGAGGCCGGAAGCAGCAAATAGTTATCCGTGCCGGTCAGACGCGCACCAAATCCATAAACAGGAATGTCTATATTCTGAAGGAAATTTCTTATCTTTAATTCCATTTGGTTACCCTCACTATAATAGCCGGTGGTGAGGTTGTGGCAATTTTTGAAAGCAAAATTGCCTATATGAGTGAGGTTTTCGGAAAATTTGATATAACCTATGTGATGAAGCACCTTGTTTTCGCACATGTTGAAAGCATAGTCCTCGATTCGGGTAATGGAATTTGCCATTATCACCGACCGGATTGCCGGACAGTCGTCAAATGCCATCTTGCCGATAGTTGTCACGGTATATTCTATGCCGGTGGCCGAATCGGTCACTTTTTCCGGAATAACGACATCTTGCAATTCCAGATATAACGGGTCGAATACGACCTCAACGGTCCTATCTTGTTCGGAAAGGATATTATAGGTTAAAGTGACCGGCTGCTTAAGGGTCATCATCTCGTAACCTTTATAGGGTTCTATTCCAAGGTCATACTTAGAATACTGGTAACCCAGGTCATAAGGAAGATCCTCTTTAGCCGGATAGGAATATTGAAATTTGCCGTCGACTGCCGCCGATATCGGAAGTGCCAGTGAGAGCAGGCATAAAACGGTAAATAGCAGCTTCTTCATATTGGTATTATCGCGTTGTTTTATTAAATCTATTTATAGTTTACTTGCACTGTGTATCCTTGTCGTGCCATAAAGGATTGAGAATTCTTATCAAATAATCGCCCACACACGCTCAAGAAAAGCATTTTAAGGTACAAAAATATTTATTTTTCTACAAATTAGCGAAATGAGGAAAGAAAAAAATGCAAAAATCATGAAATTTCTACCCGAAATCACATAACTTTCCCCATCTCCACTCTATTCTAACGCAATTAAAGGCCCGGAATTGTATGAAAGGACAAAAATCAGTGACGTAAGTGATAGCGGGCGGCGAGAAGGTGGGTGAACTGGTAGTTTTTCAGGGCCCAGCGTGGGGCGACGAGGAGCTCGGGAGGCGATTGGGAGATGAAGCGGTCGATAGCTATGTCGTGGCGGAGGCGGTCGATTATGTCGCAGCAGAGGTCGGCATACTGCTCGACAGTAAATGTCGGGACGGTGATTTGCCCCGAAGCTACCTGCGCGTGAAGGCGCGTGCCGCGGATTATCTGCAGCTGATGAAATTTCACCACATCAACGGGCAAGGCATTGACGGCATCGACAGTGGCGAGGATACGGTCGCGGTCCTCGCCCGGAAGACCGTTGATGAAGTGGAGACCGACAGGTAGGCCGGCGGCCGAGGTGCGTAGCACGGCGTCGGTCGTGTCGGCCCATGTATGGCAGCGGTTTACGGCGGCGAGAGTGGCGTCGCAGGCAGTTTCGGCTCCGTATTCGACCATGACGAAGCGGCCCGTGGCGCGGATGGCGCTCAGGGCGTCGAGCAGAGCATCGGGCATACAGTCGGGGCGCGTGCCTATTACCAGCCCTTCGACCCCTTCGACGGCAAGAGCCTCGCGATAGAGAGGCAGGAGCGTATCGAGCGCGGCATTGGTCGATGTGTAGCTCTGGAAGTAGGCCAGATAACGCATCGACTTATATTTGCGGGCAAAGAATTCGCGGCTGCGGCGAAGTTGCTCGCCGATGGTGGCCGGACGAGGCTCGAATCCGGGCGAAAACGATGAGTTGTTGCAGTACGTGCACCCGCCACGGCCTTTCGTGCCGTCGCGATTGGGGCACGACAGAGCGGCGTTGACCGTCAGTTTCTGTATCTTGCCGGGAAGATAACGGCTCAGAAATTCGGCGAAGTCGGGAAACGGGAATGGAGGCCGGGGCATGACGGATGCTGTGTCAGAGACGCGTGGTGCGGTTGAGCAATACGGCGTCGAGTATGACCATCGCAGCCATAGACTCGACCACCGGCACGGCGCGAGGAACGACGCAGACGTCGTGGCGTCCGCGCGGCGGAAGCACCACGGGCCGGCCCTGACGGTCGATCGTAGGAATCTCGCGCATCAGTGTAGCTACCGGCTTGAAGGCAACGCGCATGGTGATAGGCATGCCGTTGGCGATGCCACCCTGGATGCCTCCGGAGTAGTTTGTGGAGGTTGTAAAGTCGGGGTTGAAGCGGTCCATCGCCTCGCTGCCGCGCATTGCGGCTCCGGCAAAGCCCATGCCATAGTCAAAACCTTTGGCGGCGGGAATCGACATCATCGCGGCGGCCAGCCGGGCCTGAAGCTTATCGAACAGAGGCTCGCCGATTCCGGCCGGGACGCCTGTCACGACGCACTCCACGATGCCACCGAGCGTATCGCCCTCAGCGCGGGCCTGCTCTATCAGTCCGGCCCATTGCTCCTTGCTGTCAAGCCCAAGAGGACCCACGGCCACCACCCGGGCCGAGACGCTGACACCCATCGTGGCGAGAGCCTGCATGGCGAGAGCTCCGGCCACAACACGCACGGCCGTCTCGCGCGCCGATGCGCGTCCGCCGCCGCGATAGTCGCGCCACGGACCATATTTCACCTCGTAGGTGTAATCGGCATGCGAGGGGCGGAAAGCGCGGGCTATCGCGCCGTAATCGGCCGAGCGCATATCGGTGTTGGCTATGACGAAAGCTATCGGAGTGCCGGTCGTCACGCCGTTGAATATGCCGGAAAGGAACTCGGGGCGGTCGGCTTCGCGACGCGACGTGGAAGCAGCCGAACTGTTGGGGCGCCGGCGGGCCATCATGGCGTCAAGCGCATCGAAATCTATGCGCAGTCCGGAAGGCATGCCGTCGACGACGCCGCCGATTGCGGGGCCGTGGGACTCACCGAAAGTCGTGAGCCGGAAAAGCTGTCCGAACGTATTCATGGCCTCACCTCCTCCCCTTCTTCAGAATTGGTACTTGCGACGATATCGGCGACCGTAGCCCCTACATAGCCGATAAGGTCGGCGGGATTGATGCCGAACTGCAGCCCGCGCACCCCCGCACTGACGAAAATCTCATCGAAATCCGTGGCCGTCGAGTGGAAAAACGTGGGGAAAGGCTTTTTCATGCCCACTGGAGAGCATCCGCCGCGCATGTAGCCCGTCAGCGGCAGCAGCTCCTTCATCGGAATAAGGTCGGCCTTCTTGGCTCCGGCAGCGCGGGCGGCTTTCTTGAGGTCGACCTCGCAGTTGCCCGGCACGACACACACGAAATAGCCCGCCTTCTCACCGTGGAGCACAAGGGTTTTAAAGACGCGGTTGATGTCCTCGCCCAGCTCGGCGGCCACATGGTCGGCGGCAAGATTGTTTTCGTCGACGGTATAAGGAATCAGCCTGTAGGCTACGCCGGCACGGTCGAGCAGTCGGGCGGCATTGGTTTTCTGAATTTTATGCATGAGAATCGTCGCTACACTTGGTAATCGTTTGCAAAAATAGGCATAAACAACGAAATTGAGAACAAAGCGGGGCGCCACGACGTTAAAAGTTTGGCAAATTAACGAATCCCGGAAGCGGGCATAATATCAAAAAACTGCAATTATGAAGAAACTCATCATCTCCCTGCTGGCTCTCGTCGGCATCACAATGGGCGCAAACGCCCGCGAAATGAATCTTTCGCTCAGCTATGGCGGCTATACACTGATGGATGGCGCCGACTATCACGACGGATGGCACGGCGTCAACAACGCCTGGGGTGCCCTCAATCTGGGATTCAACGTCAAGGTGCTCCCCAACCTTTGGATTGGCCCGTCATACACTCTCTCAACCACCACTACCAAAGGCGAATACCACAGCAAGATAGCCTATCACGGCATATTGCTCAACGGCCGCTATGACTATTATCGCAACAGCCTGCTGACGATGTATGGCCATGTGGGAATAGGCGCCGTGATATCACACATGCAGCCTCTCGGCGGCGACTCCTACAACAAAGGCTATTTCGGCATGCAGCTGTCGCCCGTAGGTGTCGACGTAAGCCTCAGCCCTCTGTTCACGATATATGGCGAACTGGGCTACGGCGTGCAGGGTCTTCTGCAGGTTGGCTTGAAACTATCGCTTTAAACTACAACTATATATACATTAACTTTTTTATCAAACATCAAGACTATGAGCGACCGCATAACCTACGAAGAGAAAAAGGAGCTTCCGGACAGCGTGTTCGGACTGCCCGAACGACGTGAATATCCTATGCCCGACGCAGCCCACGTCAGAGCCGCCGAAGCATATTTCCGTTATTGTCCCGAAGACCTGAAGCCCAAGCTGGCCCGAGCCATTCTCGAGCGCGCACGCCAGTTCGGCGTCGACGTCGAAAGCCCTACCGTGCTCAGCTACGCCAAGCAATAACCGCGCTCCCCTCGAACATCCACCCCCTAACGGCTTCATCCGCCCCCTCCCGGCCGATGAAGCCGCTTTTTTTGCACTACAATCCGGTTTTAGTATCCATAACTTATTTTCTATGACTTGAGTCAGTAATTATACGTACCATTGCAAGAATGATTGGTGACGGCGTGGTGGTTTGGAGGAAAATGAGTATTTTTGTGGGTCGATTTTAGTTGACGATTTTTACTTAATTTCAAATAAACCAATACAGCGACTTATTAAACCAATACAGCGATGAATGTAGCGATAGTTGGCGCAAGCGGCGCCGTAGGCCAGGAGTTTCTCCGTGTGCTTGACGAACAGAATTTCCCCATTGACAACCTTCAGCTTTTCGGCTCGAAACGCAGCGCCGGACGAGTGTATAAATTCCGCGGCAAGGACTATGAGGTGAAAGAGCTGCGCCACGGCGACGACTTCAAGGGCGTTGACTTCGCTTTCGTGTCGGCCGGAGCCTCGGTCAGCAAGGAGTATGCCGAGACTATCACCCGTCACGGCGCGCTTATGATTGACAATTCGAGCGCCTTCCGCATGGACGCCGACGTGCCTCTGGTTGTTCCGGAAGTCAACGGCATGGATGCTTTTGACGCTCCCCGGGGCATAATCGCCAACCCCAACTGCACGACGATACAGATGGTCGTGGCGCTCAAACCGATTAATGACCTTAGCACGATTATGCGCGTACACGTGGCCACATATCAGGCTGCGAGCGGCGCGGGAGCTTCGGCCATGGATGAGCTCAAGCATCAGTACGAAGAGCTGCTCGCCGGCAAGGAACCGACCGTCGAGAAGTTTGCCTATCAGCTGGCCTACAATCTCATTCCGCAGGTCGACGTGTTTATGGACAACGGCTATACGAAGGAAGAGATGAAGATGTTTAATGAGACGAAAAAGATAATGCACGCCCCGAATCTTGACGTGAGCGCAATGTGCGTACGCGTGCCCGTGCTCCGCGCCCATAGCGAAGCTATATGGGCCGAGACAGAGCAGCCGCTCGAACTTGAGGCCGTGCGCGAGGCGTTTGCCAAGGCCGAAGGGCTGGTGGTGGTTGACGACCCGGCTTCAAAGAAATATCCCATGCCGCTCGATGCCGCCGGCACAGACCCCGTATATGTAGGGCGTCTGCGCAAAGACCTGACCAATCCCTGCGGATTGACGTTCTGGATTGTCGGCGACCAGATTAAGAAAGGCGCCGCCCTCAATGCCGTGCAGATAGCTCAGTTTATGCTCGCGCACAAGAAATAAGCCCCGTGGTCTGCGCGCTCACAGCCATCGCCATCAATGCAACCCGCCCGATAATCACGTCGCCGGTGGGCATCTTCCTCGTGGTTCTCACAATCATGCTGGTGACGCCCATGATTTTCAACCGTCTGAAAATCCCGACGGTCATAGGCCTGATTCTGGCCGGCGTGGTTGTGGGCCCTTACGGACTCAATCTGCTGGCGCGCGACATGAGTTTTGAGGTGTTCGGCCAGGTAGGACTGCTCTACCTCATGTTTCTGGCCGGCATCGAAATCGACATGTACCATCTCAAGAAGAATATTCGCAAAGGGATGGTATTCGGCATGTTTACGTTCATCATCCCGCTGGTGCTGGGAGCGGCGTCGGGCCTTGTGTTTCTGAAACTGAGTCTGCTGACGTCGGTGCTCTTAGGCTCGATATTCGCCGCCCACACGCTTCTGGCCTACCCGATTGTGTCGCGTTTTGGACTGACGCGCCAACCGGCCGTCGTTGTGGCGATAGCAGGCACGATTTTCACGGTGCTCGGCGCGCTTATCGTGCTTGCAGCTACCGTGGGGGTGGCGCGCGACGGCGAGTTTGAGATTGGAGGCATACTGAAATTGCTCGGCTATCTGGCCGTCTATTGCCTGCTGACGGTCTACATCTATCCGCGGTTGACGCGCTGGTTTTTCAAGCGCTATCACGAGATGGTGCTGCAATTCATCTATGTGCTGGCCATGGTGTTTCTGGCGGCGGAAATGGCGGTGGCCATCCACATCGAGGCTGTGTTCGGCGCGTTCTATGCCGGTCTGGTGCTCAACCGCTATATACCGGCCAAATCGCCGCTGATGGGCCGCATAGAGTTCGTGGGCAACGCGCTGTTCATCCCCTACTTCCTGATCGGCGTCGGTATGCTAATCAATGTAAAGGTGCTTTTCACGGGCTGGAGCACCATTTATGCGGCCACGGTTATGAGCGCTACGGCTATGATCACGAAATGGCTGGCGGCCCTGGCTACACAGAAGACCTTCGGAATGCGGGCTATCGACCGCTCGATAATGTATCAGCTCAGCAACGCCCACACGGCGGTGGCGCTGGCTGTGGTGATGATTGGCTTCAATATGGGCATCTTCGAGGAAACGATTCTCGACGGAACGATTGTGATGATACTCGTCACATGCACGGTAAGCTCTATCGGCACCTCGCGGGCGGCATCGCGCCTTAAAGTGATGAGTGTGAGCGAGGATGCAATCCTTCGCAAGGAGAAGGCGCTCGAACGGTCGCGGACAAGCAACGTACTCATACCGGTTGCCAATCCCGAATCGGCCGTCGAACTGGTCAATCTGGCCGTGATGATGCAACCGGCGGAAGGCGGCCGGCGCAATCTCTACGCTCTGCATGTGCGCAACGACAATTCGGCGCAGAGCCGCGCCGTCGGCCGCAGCTCGCTCGACACAGCCGAACAGGTGGCCGCCAGCGTCGACCTGCGTTTGGTATCGATTGAGCGTTATGACTATAACTTCGTGACCGGAGTGCTCAATGCCATCCACGAACGCGACATAACGGAAGTGGTAATCGGACTTCACCGCCGCACGATGGTGCTCGACAGCTTTCTGGGTGACAAACTGGAGCAGCTTCTGCGCGCCACTCACCGCATGATAGCCATTTCGCGCTGCTTCATCCCGGTCAACACGGTGACGCGCATCGTCGTGGCCGTTCCGCCGAAAGCCGAATATGAGACAGGATTCCGCCGCTGGGTGGAAGCGCTCGGCAATCTGACGCGTCAGCTCGGCTGCCGCATAATATTCTGTTGCACCGAAGCCACCTCAAAGGCTATCCGGGCGGTGCTCCGCACCGGACTGTTTGAGATTCGCGACGAATACCGGCCGATGGAGCAGATGGACGATTTCGTGCTGCTTGCCAACAAGATACTCGACGACGACCTGATGGTTGTCGTCAGCTCGCGACGCGCAGCCGTGTCGTTTACCTCCTATCTCGACTCGCTGCCCGAATTTCTGCGAAAATACTTCTCGCAAAACAATCTGCTACTGATTTACCCTGAGCAGTTCGGCGACGAAGGCGTCGTGCCGATGATGGCCGACTCACTGTCGACCAACATTGCCTCGGCACCATCCTCACTATGGTTGCGCTTCATGCAGATGTATCGCCGCGGCATATCGCTACGCAAGCGGTTCACCCATCGCAACCGCCAGAACCGCATCGAATTATAAGAGTCATCTATACGTGTCAGTGAGGGCATACAGCGTCTCATACATGCGGCACGTTGCATCGTCGAGCGTGATGTCGCGTCGCGCCATCACACGACGGGCCACATCGAGAAACCGCGACAACGGTTGCTCGGAAAAACCTGCCGCCGAACCGTCAGAAAACGATGGCACGAAATTGCGCGGGAAACCGGTACCGTGAATATTGACACCCACACCCACAACCGTCGCCGTGTTGAACATTGTGTTGATTCCGGCCTTCGAATGGTCGCCCATTATCAGGCCGCAGAACTGCAGACCGGTGCGCTGAAAGCGGCGGGCGGCGTAGTTCCAGAGCTTTATCTCCGTGTAGTCGTTCTTAAGGTTTGAGGCAGTGCACCCTGCTCCGAGATTGCACCACTCTCCAATCACGGCGTTGCCGAGAAACCCATCGTGAGCCTTATTGCTATAGCCGATAATCACCACATTGTTAAGTTCTCCGCCCACCTTGGAGTGTGGCCCAATAGTCGTAGGGCCATAGATTTTAGCCCCCATATTGACCGACGAATGGTCAAGCACGGCTATCGGTCCGCGCAGACACGCGCCCTCCATAACCACAGCTCCGGCTCCGATATAGACCGAGCCTCCCTCGACATTAATAAACGCTCCGCTGACATTCGCTCCCTCCTCTATGAACAGACGCGATGCGTCGCCGATGAGCACACACGACGTCGGCAGGGGCTGCGAACGGCGTCCGGCTGTCACGACCTCAAAATCATCCTCAATAGCACCGCCATTGTCCAGAAACAAATCGTAGGGACGGCTGATAAGTCTAACATCTCCGGCATAATTGCGGACGGCCGTTGGCGCAGCATCAACAGCGCCGCGGCGGGCTATCATTGTCTCCCCGGCTGCAAGAGCCTCGCCGGGAAGAAGCGACGCAACCGCATCGGCAAGCTCTCGGTCGGGAATCACATGCGACGCAATTATCAGATTATCACCACCGGCATCGTTGAGCGGGAAAAGCTCCGAAAGATAGTCGGCAGTCTTATAGGAGTAAACACCCGGCAGGAGACGCTGCCACTTCTGTTCGATTGTCGACAGCCCTATAAGCAACCGCGCCACCGGGCGGGTGAAAGTCAGGGGCAACAGACCGAGACGCGCATCGGCATCATCGGCCAGAATAATATTTCGTGACATATAAAATTCGATTTGATGGCTCAAAATTAGTGAAAAGCTTTTGAAATGGCGCTTAAATTTGCGGACATAAGCAAAAATAGCTAACTTTGCACCCGATAATCAACGGTTCGGTAGCTCAGCTGGATAGAGCATCTGCCTTCTAAGCAGACGGTCATGCGTTCGAGTCGCATCCGAATCACAAAAAGGCCGCAACCTCAAGATTGCGGCCTTTTTGCTTATAGTTCAACGCATTACTCAAATCAAGGGTGGAATGGGGCAGTGGCGGCGGTAAGAGCGGCAGCTGTTGCGGCGGTGGCAGGCACGAGCGGGAGGCGGAGTTCGTTGGAGCCATAGCCAAAGATGGCGAGGAGCGATTTGATGCCGGCGGGATTGCCATCGATTCCCAAGAGAGGATAGACAGGAGTGAGGTCGCGGTTGAGAGCCGATGCCGTTGCAACGTCGCCCTTCATCGCGGCATGAACCATCGCGGAGAATGGTGCAGGAAGAGCGTTGGCTATTACTGAAATCACACCTATAGCCCCGGCAAAGACCATGGCCATGGTGAGTGCATCGTCGCCGGAGATGACGGCAAAGCCCTCGGGAGCACCGGCGATTATCTGCTGCGCCTGCACGAGATTTCCTGAAGCTTCTTTTATAGCAATGATGTTGGGGTGAGACGCGAGGCGAAGCGTAGTGGCGGCGGCCATGTTGACGCCGGTGCGTCCGGGCACATTGTAGAGTATCACCGGAACCGGCGAAGCGTCGGCCACGGCCATGAAATGGCGATAGAGGCCTTCCTGCGTAGGTTTGTTATAGAACGGTGTCACCGACAGAATGGCGCAGAAACCTGTCAGGTCGTCGGACGCAAGCTGACTGATAAGAGCATGGGTATTGTTGCCTCCATAGCCGAGAACGACGGGCACCCGACCGGCTACACGGTCGACAATGAATCGACGGACCTCGACGCGCTCCGAATTGCTGAGCGTGGGCGCCTCGGAGGTGGTGCCAAGCGCCACGATATAATCGGCTCCGCCCTGAATCTGATAGTCAATCAGCAGTCCGAGCGTATCGTAATCAATTGATTTATCGGGCAGAAAAGGAGTGACAAGCGCCACACCGACACCCTGAAGTTTATCTGACAATGACATAGGTTTATTCGGTTTGTTGCTACAAAATTATACAATATGCTGCTTAACTCAAAATTTAGTCCTGTCAGAAAGCACCCGGAAACACACAGAAAGCCCACAAAACTGCGCCATGATGACCATTTCCGTGTTGCGGAATCGGGAGGAAATGCTTAAATTCGCAAAAGTTTAATCAATCATAACCTTATAATTTCAGCCCATGAATCTCCGAATCAGCAAGGCTCTATTTGTAGCGGTTGCAGCCATAGCCGGCATAGCTCCCGGCCGGTCAGCCGCACCCCTGACCGACTATACGCAAGGTAACGCTATATGGTTTGACGCCCCCAATCCCAGCGATAAAGGCGTAGCTATCTGGAAAACAGACGACGGACGCGCCGAGAGCACCAATCCTGACCAAATCTGGGAACGCTATTCGCTGCCGATCGGCAACGGTTCGTTTGGCGGCAACGTCATAGGATCGGTCAATCGCGAACGCATCGTGCTCAATGAAAAATCGCTCTGGAAAGGCGGTCCGGCCGCAGGTTTGAAGGAATACTGGAATATGAACCGTCAGGTGCCCGATTCGGTGCTCACTACCGTGCGCCGCTTGCTCGACGAAGGGCGGAATCAGGAAGCCGGAGCGCTCGTCAGCGAACATTTCAGAGGCAACGTCAACTATACGCCCGACCTTTTCGGCACATTTACCACTCTGGGCGAAGCCTACGTCACCACAGGCATACCCGACGATGCAGCAAAGAACTACCGCCGTATTCTCAATCTCGACAATTCACTTGCTGTCGTAGAGTTCGACTATAATGGCTCAAAATACGAGCGCCGTTATTTCGCTTCGTATCCCGACAGCATCATGGTGTGGCGCTTCACATCGAGCGCAGCTCCACAGACGCTCGTATTCTCTTTCGCCACCCCTCAGGAGCTCAACAAAATCACTGCCGAAAAAGCAGGACTTCTCTACACGGGAACGATTGACAACAACGGCATGAAATGGGCTATGCGCGTTATGGCACGCACTGCCGACGGCCTCGGAACAGTCAGCACCGACGCCACAGAAGGCACCATCACCGTCGACGGCTCGCGCGACGTGGAGTTTATCCTCGCTGCCGACACCGACTACCGCATGAACTTCAACCCCGACACCACCGATCCGAAAACGTATACCGGGGCCGACCCTACGGCTATTGTCAACGCTGAGATAGAAGCCGCCGCCGCGATGCCCTACGCCACGCTCTCCGACCGCCATCTTGCCGACTATAAGTCGCTCTACGACCGCGTGACGCTCGCAATAAATCCCGGCGAGACATATCCCAATCTGCCGACTCCGCAGCGACTGGCCAACTACCGCAACGGCACACTCGACCACGGACTTGAGCAGACTCACTTCCAGTTTGGACGCTATCTGCTCATCAGCTCGTCGCGTCCGGGCAATTTGCCCGCCAATCTTCAGGGCTTGTGGCACAACAACGTCTATGGCCCCTGGAAGATGGACTACCACAACAACATCAACGTGCAGATGAACTACTGGCCCGCAACGTCGACCAACCTGCTTGAGTGTTTCGAGCCCTACACCGATTATATACGCAGCCTTGTCAAGCCGGGCGAAGCCACGGCTAAGGACTACTATGGCGCGCGCGGCTGGACGGCAGCAATTTCGGCCAATCCGTTCGGATTCACGGCTCCGCTCAACAGCGGCGATATGTCGTGGAACTATAATCCCTCGGCCGGTCCGTGGCTCGCCACACAGCTCTGGGAATACTACGATTATACGCGCGACCGCGAATGGCTGCGCACCATCGGCTATCCGATAATCAAAGCCAGCGCCGACTTCGCCACCGACCTTCTGACGCTCAACGACGGATACTATACCGTGTCGCCCTCCTACTCGCCCGAACATGGTGGCGCTGACCGCGGCACGACATACGCCAGCGCTGTGACACGCGAGGTGCTGACCGACGCTATCAAAGCTGCTCTGATTCTGAAGACCGACCCTGAATCGGTAGCCGAATGGGAGGAAAAACTCGCGCGCATCCGCCCCTACAAAATTGGCCAGCACGGCCAGCTGCAGGAGTGGTATGAGGATATCGACAATCCCAACGACCATCACCGCCACACCAACCATCTCTTCGGTCTCCATCCCGGCTCGTCAATCGACCCGGTCACCACACCCGAACTTGCCGAAGCGTGCAAGACGACGCTGCGTCAGCGCGGCGACGAGGCCACAGGCTGGAGCATGGGATGGAAGCTCAACCACTGGGCCCGTCTGCACGACGGCGACCACGCCTACATACTCTTCCAGAATCTACTGAAAGAGGGCACAACGGATAATCTCTGGGATGTTCACCCGCCGTTCCAGATCGACGGTAACTTCGGTGGCACGGCAGGCGTGGCCGAGCTCTTCCTGCAGAGCCATACGGGACCGATTCAACTTCTCCCCGCCCTGCCCTCGGCATGGAAAGACGGCTACATCCACGGCCTTCGCGCCCGCGGAAACTTCGTTGTCGACATCGATTATGCCGACGGCCATCTGACCAAAGCCGTAATCAAATCAGAAAGCGGCGAACCCTGCACCGTAAGCTACGACGGCAAACAAATCGAATTCCCCACCGAAGCCGGAAAGAGCTACACGGTCACCCCCAATTCCACCGGAGCCCTGACCCTGGCCGGAAATAATTAAACGAACGGCCCTATAAGACCGTCATGAGAATCAGGCTATTGATTGCGATAGGATTACTGGTTTGCGGGAACTTTATGTCGGCTCACAATCCATATTTACCCCTGTGGGAGCACATACCCGATGGCGAACCATATCTTTTCGACGACCCTGACCAACCGGGCAAGAAGAGAATCTATATCTACGGGTCGCACGACGCACTGCGTACACACTATTGCGGACGCGACCTTGTGGTGTGGTCAGCGCCGGAAGACGCACCTGATCAATGGCGCTACGACGGTATAATCTTCGAAAGCAAGACAGACGCCAACGGCCGCGCTCTTCACGACGACGGCCGAGGCGATCTGCTCTATGCTCCCGATGTTGCAGTCCGCACTCTGGCCGACGGTACAAAAGCCTATTATCTCTATCCCAACAATCAGGAAGGTGGACGGCAAGGTATGGTGGCTGTGAGTTCACGGCCCGACGGTCCGTTCAAAGTCATCAACTGGAATCCTGACAACCCGCGGGAGACAAACGGAGTGCTCGGCTTTGACCCGGCTGTTTTCGTTGACTATGACGGGCGAGTTTACGGCTACTGGGGATTCGACACTTCCTATGGCGCGGAGCTTGATCCGGTGACCATGGCGACGGTGAAACCGGGCACAGAAATCGTATCAGACCTCATCGCAAGTCGTCGACAGCCCGGCGAATATCACTTCTATGAGGCCTCGTCGATGAGGAAAATAGGCGACAAATATGTGCTTGTCTACAGCCGTTTCTCTCCCGAAGGCGAATGGGGTCTTCCGGCTTCGAACTACACTCTGGCTTATGCATACAGCACCAATCCGTTAGGTCCGTTTACCTACGGAGGAACAATAATCGATGCGCGCGGACGCGACACCGACACCGCGGGCCAACCGATGGTCACCGCAACACCCAACGGAAATACTCACGGCAGTATTCTGCAAGTCAACGGTCAATGGTGGGTATTTTTCCACAGGCAGTCAGGTACCGACGAGTTCGCCCGTCAAGCTATGGTCGCGCCGATAAACGTCATTGCTACCCCGGGTCCTGAAGGCAAAGTGACAATTAGCGAGGCTGAATATACATCAGAGGGGTTTGAAACCGGCGGTCTTGACCCGCTGCGCAAATATCCGGCTGCTATCGCCTGCCATTTCACCGGACCGGCACCGGCCTATCAGACCTATCCCAACACTTATTATTCAGGTCCATATTTTGAGCCTACTTATATCGACAGTATCCCTAATGGTAATCCCTACGCCGCAGAAATAAACATGAATCCGGTTGTAAATAATACAGCAGGCTCAATTCTCGGCTACAAGTATTTCAACTTTGACCGCTTAAAAGGCTTAAAAGATGTAGAACTGTTGCTCGAAATAGTGCCAGAAGGAACGGAGGGGACTATTACGGTATACAGCTCTGCACCGTGGAAAGACAATCCGTCACCTATCGGAAGCGTTGTCTTACCGACCGACGTGGAACCGGGCCGAACCACCATAAGAATTCCTCTTACGGGCATCGGCCGGTTGCAGGGTAAGCATCCGTTGTACCTGACATTTGATTCGGCGCATCCGGGTAAGTCGTTATGCCGAATCGAGTACCTTAGCTTTACGGGCAAGGCAGACAAATAATCCAATAATTGTAAGAAAAGATACGCGCCATGCGATTGCCGGTCGGCAGCTGCATGGCGCGTTCGTAGGTCAACTAAGATTGTGAATCAGTCTATGTGTAATATTGTAATTTAGAGTATAGTCAGGTTGATGGGACACCGCGGTTACTTCTTCTTGTAAACCCAGGCATCGGGGTAGCGCTCACTGAAATCGCGGTCGGCCGAGAGAGCCGATGCCTCGACAAACGAAGAACCGGAAGCGGCATAGACACGGCTGCGACGGTCGCCTTTAACCACACGCAAACGCGCATCACTGTGCTCGGCAATGTAGCGATTAGCCTCACGCTCGGTGACAAACGAGGCCACGATAAGATAATACCCCGGTTCGTCAGTAGCTGTCTGAGCCTTGGGAGCGACAACGGCCATTGACGAAGCAGAATCGGGACGCACTACGAAAAGTTCGCGACCGAAGTCCGACGCAGGTACGTAGCGCGGTTTCTCGACCGTAATAGCCGGAGCGGAGATTGAGGCGAAATTGGTGTCGCGGTTTACCATGACAGGAGTCGAGGCTGTGATGGCCACGCCTATTACCACCGCCGCAGCGGCAGCGTAGCGCATGGCCCGGACAATGAACGGCGCGCGGCGCGGTGTCAAATCGACATCGAGCACACGCGGCACACATCCGACGCCTACAGCATCGGCCGGAACGGCAACATGCGGAAGCGATGCGTAGATGGCGTTGGCCACACTCTCGTCGTCGGCCACCGGTTGAAAAGCTATGGCCCCGGACTCGCTGCGCGACAGCGACCCGATGCGGTTAAGAATGACCGTCTGCCCGGCATCGAGCCGACGCAGAATTGCTTCAGCTTCGCGGCTTACCTCGGCTGAAGCAGCTTCGTAGCCGCAGCCCGTTGACCGCGCTATTGATCCGGCCAACAGTCCGTCGTCGTGAGTGAGGTCGGCATTAAAGCCTGTCACTCTATGCGGAGGCAGTATCGTCAGTCCGTCGGGCGTAAGGCGCGCGGATTCGTATCGGGCCAGAAAAGCTCCGATGCCGGGAAGCACCACGCAATCGTGGCAGATGATGAGATATTGCAGATGGTCGGTTATCATTTTCTACAAAAGTAACAATTTAGCGTCAATCCGTCAAACGGCAGAAGTGTTAAAATTAACACTAATTCTGATTTTCAAGCTATTGGGTTCAACATAATTTAATCAAGCATCTCCTCGAGGTTTTCGGCCGAAAGGAGCTTGATTACGGCCAGCCCGTCGGGCGTATAATTAGGAGTAGGGAGCTTGAGCAGCTCGCCGAGCAAATGTTCGCGCTCCTGAGGCGATAGACGCCGTCCGCGGCTGATGGCAGAACTTCGCGCCATGGAGAGCGCTATACGCTCGGTCAGTCCCTCGGCATTGACGTGGCCGCTGTCTGCAGCATCGTCAAGGATTCTCGTCAAAGCCTCGACGGGATTCACGCTATCGATTACCGACGGCACAGCGGTGATGTTCCAGCAGTCAGTGCCGGCCGGTTCGAGAATGAATCCCATTTCAGTCAGGCTGGCCATCATGTCGGAGAGAAGCACAGCCGTAGCGCGGTCAAGGCGCAACAACTCGGGGAAAAGTAAGCTCTGTGGCATAAGATCGCCGCTGCGGAGCAGAGCGGCATACCGCTCATAGAGCACTTTGACGTGGGCGCGATGCTGATCAATGACCATAAGGCCCGTCCGGCAGGGAGCGACGATATAGGCACCTTTCACCTGAATACTTTCAGTTTCTTCGCCGGCATTTTCTGCCATATCGTCAAACGGTAGCAGCGTCGAAGAATCAGTCTCGACACTGTTCATCCGGCTTCCGGAAATAGTCGCACTGCTTCCTGACTCCACATCGGCGGTGTCGGCGCCCATAAAACCGGCGTAGAGCTTATCCCAGTCACGCAAGGCCTCATTGCGGCGATGCTCGGCGCTGAGACGCGAGGCAAAGCTGCCTGAGGGTGCAGCTGCGCCTGCCGACCGAACGGACGGCATAGGCTCCGGAGTCTCGGAAAAAGGATTGTAGGAAGGATCAATCGTCACATGATGCGAGGCCTCGGCATTGGGGTCAAAAACCGGTATTTCGGGAGCTTCAACCGCGTCGAAATCAATTCCGGGCATGGCATTGAAGCGCCCGAGCGACTCTTTGACAGCCGCCGTTAGAATCTGCCAGATGGCCGATTCGTTCTCGAACTTTATCTCGTTTTTGGTAGGATGGATATTAACGTCGATGGTCTCCGGCTCGACGGTGAAATTGAGGAAATAGTTGGGCTGAAGGTCGGCGGGGAGCAGTTGCTCGTAGCACGTCATTATAGCCTTATGGAAATAGGGATGGCGCATGTGGCGGCCGTTGACCGTGAGAAACTGCAGCGCATTGCGGCGACGCGCACCCTCCGGACGCCCTATGAAACCGTCGATTTTTACAATCGAGGTGGCCGTCTGAACCGGGATGAGTTGCTTTTCAAGCCCCTTGCCGAAAAGGTCGCATATACGGCGCTTAAGCGGCCCGGCCATAATCTGATGAACGACACTGTCGTTGCTAATCAACGATAGGTCGAGCCCGGGATTGACTAAAGCCATGCGCTCAAACTCGCGCACGATAGCGCTTAGCTCAACCGCATCTTTCTTAAGGAATTTACGACGGGCCGGGACGTTGAAAAACAGGTTTTTCACCATCAGGTTGCATCCCGCCACGGTTGCCTCCGGCGTCTGACTCTCGACGTTGGAGCCGTTGATTATAATGCGTGTGCCTATCTCGGCTCCACGCTGCATCGTACGCAAATCAATCTGAGCCACGGCTGCAATCGAAGCAAGCGCCTCGCCGCGGAAGCCCATGGTGTGAAGGGTGAAGAGGTCGGAAGCATGCTGTATCTTGCTCGTAGCGTGACGCTCAAACGCCAGACGAGCATCAGTGTCGCTCATGCCGCAGCCATCGTCAACTACCTGAATGAGTGTGCGCCCGGCATCCCTCACGATAACCTGGATGGATTTCGCGCCCGCATCGACAGCGTTTTCAACCAGCTCCTTGACAACAGACGCGGGGCGCTGAATCACCTCACCTGCTGCAATCTGGTTGGCTACCGAGTCAGGGAGAAGTCGAATTATATCACTCATAGACAGGATTATACATTTTAATTAAGGCACTTCCGCGACGGACAGAAAAACCTATGCAAAATTAAACCAAAGGCGCGAAGCGACAAAATGGTATTATCAACACGATGTTGACAGGTTGTCGACATCGTGTTGATAAAATGTTAATAAGTTGTTGATAATTTCCGATAGGGTCTACTCGCTCTTTTTAGAAGCATCGTCAGTATCGGCTTTGACATTCTCGAGGTCATCGGCCGTCAATTCGTGTGACTCCGGGATGACTACAGGGGCTTCGGAGGGTACGGCCGTGAGTTTGGGCGTGAGCGGCGTGGCAGGTCCGCGCCGGTTCTTGCCCGACCGACGCGCCTTAGCAGCGGCGCTTTCTTCAGGCTCGCTACCAAGCAGCTCGATCATAGCCTCGGGCACAATGAAGACATCGGCCGGACTCGTAGGCCTCAAATCGCCATACCAGCGGAACTTCTTAAGATAATAGGAATTGCGCTTGGCGAGATATAGAGGCGTCACCATCGATTTGGTCTCGGGCCAGAAACTGATGCGCTCGATGCGGTTGCCGTCGAAGTAAGCATCCATAAAACTACTTTCGGTCTGGACAAACTTATTGTAGGTGGAATCCGATTCCATCGGGAACATAATCACTTCGACATTGCCTTCGACATATAGGCGGCGGATAGTCGAATCGTTGAACCACGCCGTCATATCGCTGCCCGAAAGCTGGTCATAGCAGTCTTCAGCTATATGCTCGGCCATCATGCCCGACTCGGGCAGGCGGGCCCAGTCGACGGTCGAATCGTTGAGATGGACGTTGATGACGTTGCCGAATATCTGTCGCTCCTCATTCCAGATTATCGGATGACGGTACATATATAATATGGAGTCTCGCTCGGTAAAACTCAACGAGTCACACAGGCCCTGGACATCGATGCGGTAGAACCGCACGCGATGGAAGGCGTTGGTGACGTGGGTCGAGTCAGCCCGGTCAAGATAGGCCGTGATGGTATCGCCGTGGAGATAGAGGGTGTCCTTCTGAGAATACTCCTTGGCAAGGGCGCGTCCGGTGACAAAAGCGCTGTCGCGGGCTTCATCGTAGTAACCGTAATCGCCCTGCAGCGACGACTGGCGGACACTGTCGGTCAGAATCATGTTACCGAACGCTTCGCCGTACTGACGGGTGCGGTCGTAGAATAGCGTGTCGCCCGTGAGTGTATTTCCGCGCTTGGTCACCACGAGCGACCGGCGGTAAAGGTCGGCCTCGCCGGTCTGGGTGTTGTAGACGCCATACGACGAGTAAATCGTGCCGTCGCGGTTGATAATCTCGCTGTGGCTAACGAGGCGCGCTATATTGGTGTCAGTATTGTAGCGGAGCGAGTCAGTGTTGATATAGAGAGTGTCGTTAGGTCGCAGCGAGGTGAGGTGGACGTCGAAGTTAAACAGAGCCTCTTTCGTATTCGGGTGATATTCGCCGTGAATCGACGTAAGCTTATTCTCCTTGTCAGTCAGCGTACCGCCTACGTCGTAATAGCCTACTTCGTTGGCTATGTCGTAGTTGAACACGTCGGTTTCGAGCTTCACGTCGCGATTGATCAGGCGCACCTTGCGACCGGCGTCGGCGTAAAGCACGGCAAGCTCGGTATCACCGTTGTAGTTGAGTTCGTCAGCGTAGACAAAAAGGGTATCGCCCTGCTCCATGCGCACGTTGCCGAATGCATCCATCGAATTGGATTCCTCGTAGAAGTACGCACTGTCGCAATACATGAACATGCCGCCCTGGCGCATACGGACATTACCGGTCAGCACCTGATACTGCTCGTAATCCTCATCGTAGGTTTTCTCGTAGTGCAGCACGTCGGCGTGCTCAAGAAACACCTTGTCAGACTGCATGCGGTCGGCTCCGGGCACAGCAGGCTTGATTTCCTTTGCCGCCGGAGGAGCGGAAGGGGTGCGGGGTGTGCGGCGCTGTTGTCCGGCGGCGCCACAAAGCACCGGGAGCAGCAGAGCCAGCATCAACGCCAGCGGGACCATGCGTCCCGACCGACGGGTCGTTATTTCTTGTTGTTGTCTTTTATCCATCCCTTGTGCTGGAAGTCGCAGTTGCGCCAGCCGTCCTCGATGCGCACGTAGGTGTCGGCAATTTTCTTCTCTACCCAGTCTTTGAGTATCTCCTGGCGGCGCGCATCTTCATACATACCCTTGATTGTCTGATAGTCATCGGCCATGTTTGCCTTGTGGCCGTCGATGCGGTTGGTGAGTTTCACCATTGCCACCACCTCGCGGTTAAGTTTCGGGTCCATCATGACGAAAGGCTGCGACACTTCGCCTACCTGCATATCGTTGACAACCTTGGCGACCTCCTGAGGCAGCTCCGACATCTCGAAGCGCGATGTTCCGGTCTGCGGGTTGACCATCAGACCGCGGTTGTTACGGGTGTCTTTGTCCTGCGAGACATAAGGAACAACTTCCTCAAACGTCACCTTCTTGGCATCGACCACATCGGCGCGCACCGAGTCGAGGCGAGTGACGGCGTCCTGCAAATCGGCATCGGACACACGCGGGCGTAGAAGAATGTGGCGGGTGTTGATTCGGTCGCCGCGCTTCTCGATGAGCTGGATGATGTGGAAGCCGTATTCGCTTTCCACGATTTTCGAGACGCGCTTTGCATCGTTAAGGTTGAACGCTACGGCAGCATATTCCGGATCAAGCTGACCACGGCCCATAAAGCCGATTTCGCCGCCGCGCACAGCGCTGCCTTTATCCTCGGAGTAGAGGATTGCAAGTGTCGAAAATTCCTTTTCACCCTTGGTTATCTGGTCGGAATAGTCGCGCAGACGCGCTTTGACGTCTTCAATCTCCTGACGCTGGATAATAGGATAAAGCGTGATGATTTCGGCTTCTACCTGCATCGGCACAAACGGGATGCTGTCCTGAGGCAGTTTGTCGTAGTATTTGCGCACATCGCTGGGCGTCACCTTGATATTCTTGGTCAGATTCTGCTGAACATTGCGCACGCGGTAGCCGTTGCGGACAATGTCAGTCAGAAACTCACGGATTTCGGGCATTGACTTGCGGAAATACTCCTCCATCTTTTCCTTCGACCCAAGCTGATTGATGTAGAAATTGAGACGCTGCTCAACCTCGCTGACCACCGCATTGTTCGGTGCATCAATCGTGTCGATATCAGCCTGATGGAGATAGAGTTTCTCGATAGCGAGCTGCTCGGGAATCACACAGTATGGGTCGCCCTTGATATCGACGTTTTCATACTGCATATTGTTGTACTGGGCCTCGATTTCCGATTTCCAGATGGGCTGGTCGCCCACAATCCAGGCAATCTGCTCGATGATATTGTTCTGGGCCACCGAGGTCAGCGCTACGACCATAAAGGCGGCAATAGAAAGTATCTTTTTCACTATATAGTTTGTTGATTTACATAATTTGTGCCCAAAGTTACTAAAAATTAACCGTCCGCACCGCCTTACGATTGTGAAAAAAAAGTAAGAAACCCCAACCCGTCGTCAAAATCCGCCTATCATCGAGCATTCACAAGCTATATCACATTAATAGCAAAAAGATTACTGCCACGCAAATGGAGTAATGCTGAAAACGAGAATTTATCCCAAAGTTATGATTTCCAATTCGACTTCGCAGCCTAATCTATTGTCCGTAACCTTGAATAGCGACCATTTCTTCGGATCTAACCAGCCCGATAGCATTTCGGCAATCCGATTGTATTCCTCATCCGAACACGGACTTTGCGCTGACGAGTAAAGGATACATACATATACTTTATAATCCCGAAGCAGAGAATCACTCTTCAGAGATTTATAGGCAGGATTTAGAATAAGGTCTGTAAGATAGGCGATTCGGTCATACTTTCCAAAGGTGTTAGTCCTATAATTTTCTCTCCTGATTGATTGTGATTTCATTATAGCATCAGTTACTTCATCCGTGAGCGGCCCTATTACGGGGAGAAGCGAATCAATCAGACGATGCTGTTCATTGAGGCGGACCAACTCCTCGTAACGTTTCTCCATACGAAACTCACGCTTACGTTTACTCGGGTTTAGTTTGCGTTTCGTCCGTCGCCGCATGATTAGCCACTTGCTTGTCTCCCAACTGAAGCAGACTTCAGTGAAGTCATCGACCGGTCGCTCCATTTCTTCCAATACCTCGCGACGCATCTTTTTATCTCTGCAATAAGGGAGATACTGAAGGAATTGGAATCTCCGTGCGCGCTTCTCACAATCGGTCAGACTACCAACCGGAGGCCTTTGTAGTGTTTCAAGAAAGTCATCCCATTGCTCGTCTGTGACGTCGCCAAACGGAGAAGCGCACCATAGAATTTCCGCAGCCGCCGCGACACGTATCTCCGGACTATCCTGAGTCAGAATGACTTCTGACCCCGTGATATCGTCGAAGCCATCGCCCTCGAACTTATAGGCTTCCGACTCCCCTGTCTCCCCATCAATTTTAATAGTTCTCCCCTCTCCGGAATAGACTATACTGCAAAGAGTGTCATAATCCTGCTTATAGATATGGATTGGCTGCAGTGAGTCGGTATGGCCGTACCGCTCTGTCAGCGCCTGCGCTACCGATGGGAAATCTACCGATAGTAATAATTCTTTTACAGTCATTATCAAAAGTCTATATATTGCATGGTTATTGTTATCCGGTTTTACTCTAAACTCGTTTCAGAGTGGTTATTTCGCTCAAGTATGCGATTGATAATAGCCATAGAACGGCCATCAATCTCCGTCATATATGAGTCAAATCTTCGCAATACCGACCGGTTAGAAAAAGTCACTTTTGTCAATCGCGGAGTGAATCGACAATCCAACTCCTCCAACTTATTGTTGCCGGTGAGAATAAGCGTCTCGAGCTTCTCACCTCCCCGGCATGCCAGCGACCGAAGTTCTGGAGCTGTCCGAAGGTCAAGGACTTTACAATCGCAATTAATGACCTCGAGAATCTCTAACGAAGGGCAGCCGGTAAAATCAGTTTCACGAAGATGATTTATACACATCTTCCGCAAGGCCGGGCACGTCGAGAATTCGATTCGACCGATAGCCATTTCCCGCAAACCATCCTGGAATTGAAGGAGCGCATCGGGCGACCGGGACCAGAACTCAATCACATACGTTTCGTCTGACTCATACTGTCTGTAATAATGCTCAACACGCGACCACTCGGTGGGCAATGATGTAAGCACAGACGTTGTCCCATCCCCCCAACGGACCTCTACCGTGGTGTAGGGTTTAAGCCGCGCATCAAACCAGGCGTGATGGCCCGACGACCATTGGCGGGTAGTTACGGTTATACTAATCAATTTATACATTACCTGTATATGTAGACAACTTCTACAGCTATGCCTCTTGTTAGGTTTTTACCGAAATATACTTCAGCAGCCGGAAGGTTATTCAAAATGTATTTTTTCAATTCTTCGGCCTCGTCTTCATAGGTTCGAGCCGGAGAGATGATAAAAACCTTGTCGACAAACTTCTCGAGAAATGTTTCCGCCACGAGCCTTTTATCCAGTTCGAGGAGTTCGCTGTGTGACATTCCTGCCGGATTCGGAAAATCATATCCCCAGACATTTCGGGCATCACGATAACCCCATAAGTCATCGTGGGAAAGGCCCTCCACGCTATACTTATCCACATAATCACACAGCTTTTCGATATGACCATAGTTTTTCAGTTCTCGCAATCGCCTGGAGACTCTGGCATACCTGTGTCTTTTCGGTCCATTCATCTGGCGCCGGCCATGTTGATTAATGATGGGGATCATCCATTTCCGAAAAGCTTTATCTCTCAGATTGCGCCACTTATGGTTTGCATCTCCGGTCTTTTGATTAATCCATTCATTTGTACTTTCAATCTGCGCTTCCGAAAAGCCGTCAAATGTTATCTCCCAAAGACAGTAAGCTGCGACTTCTTCGTTTGACATGGCAGGAAGACGGTCGAAAACCTTAATTCGGCGTGCAAGGACCGTCGGCCAGTCAACATCGCTGCAATGCCAAACGCCTATGCCTTGTGATACATCCGGAGGATTATCATCATCTATGTAATCTATCACGATGTTTTCTCCGTCGTCGTCGCCCGGCGGTATCGAACGCAGTGCTGTAAATGCCATCCGAAAACTTTTTTCACACTCCTTCATTTTAGCATCATACTTCACCACATAGGGAAATAGCGCGTCGAATTCTACCGAGCGAAACAATTGTTGAAGAGTCATTATCTACGATATTTGATATTACGCAAATTTAGTATGGCTCGCTGCCAAATTCTGTCAGTTACGGCTTCAAACTTCTTCCTCTGTAAATATGTTTACTTCTACATTGGAAAACCACTCCTTGTATGCAACCTCCGGACTAACTTCAGCTAACTTCCCGTTTTTACCGTCCATTACCCAGTATTGCTCATAGTCATAGTCTCCGAGCTCAAGATAGATTGAACAACTCGTTTCGCCAAGCGATAGTTCTATACCATACATTTTAAAATGATCTTTATATCTGTCATAGAATTCTTTGGCGGTCCTGACTTCGGCGTCGCTGATTAGCTTGGAATAATAAGTGTGGCGCCGACGCATCAGTTTCAAGGATTCCTTGCGCTCCCGGTCCATTGCGATTAGAAATTCGCGCATACGCTCCCTGTTCTTTTCAGCTATTTCTTTTCTCGTCTCTGCAAGACGCTTTCTTTCTTCGCCGTCCTCAGTAGTATCGTCCACATTGTCGCCATTACTTGCATGACTTTCGACTCCGGGCAGAGGCAGTTCATAAGGCTCATTATAATCCGTTCGGTCAGAAATACTGTGGCACATCGACTCAACTTCATCGGTGTCGATAAAGGCGCACTGCACACGGTCGAGCTTGTCCCCTACGCTTATGAGCATGTCGCCGCGGCCTATAAGCTGTTCGGCACCGGTGCATCCGAGAATAGTTCGGGAGTCTTCGGCCTGCCGCACGGCAAAAGCCATGCGCATGGGGAAGTTGGCCTTGATTACGCCGGTAATCACATCGGCCGACGGACGCTGGGTGGCAATTATAAGATGAATACCTACAGCGCGTGCTTTAGATGCGAGACGAACCAAGGGAGTCTCGAATTCTTCTCCGACGGTCATCATAAGGTCGGCGAACTCGTCGATAATCGCCACAATATAAGGCATGAATCGGGAATCATCGGCCGGGCTGAGGGAGCAATCAATGATTCCGGCATTGTATTCTTCGATGCTACGCTTCCGAGCTTTTTTGAGCAGGGCATAGCGGAGTTCCATCTCTTTGACGAGCGCGTTGAGTGTATCGACTGCGCGCAACGGTTCGGTAACGATCGGGTCTTCTTCAGCGGGGAGAGTGGCGAGATAATGGCTGCGGATGCAACTGTAGGTACTGAATTGGACCATTTTGGGATCGATGAGCACAAATTTAAGTTCCGAGGGAGGGAGTTTGTAGAGCAGCGAGGCCATGATACAGTTGAGCGCAACAGACTTGCCCGTGCCGGTAGCACCGGCCACGAGCAAATGGGGTGCCTTTGCGAGGTCGGCAACATAGACGTCGTTGGCAATGGTTGTGCCCACTGCTATAGGAAGACGGGCCGTGGTGTTGACATATTCATCGCTTGATAGGATTTCACGCATGCCTATAATCTGAGGCGCACGGTCGTTCTCGTAAGTGTGTAGCAAGTCGAGGGAGAGCGCGTCAATCGCACCGACCCGACCCGACATATTTTCCCTTACAGATTCTTTATCGCTCATTTTTTCGTATTTTGAAGTATTTCTATTGCTTTATTTGCGTCTGATTCGGTAATACCTCCTATTACAGCGTAATACTGATAGTTAGCAGACGGGGAAAATCACATCTTCGTTGTCGTACGTTTTCCCGGTAAATATATTTAAGAGCTCGTTGGCACATAGATCGTTTTGCCACCATATAACGTGACTCACCGTAAGGCGCCCATCTTTGGTAGGGATTACAAAGTATTGCTCATATTCATTGCCGGGAAATTCGAAATACAATGACACGCAATCTTCTTTCAGCTCCGGCTCCACGCCGATTTCCGAAAAACACTCGTTTTTTTGTCGAGCATATTCTTCAAGGTTTGTGAAGCCCTTCACTGTCTCTGAAATAAACTTGTAGCGTTTGCGCATCATATCGTATCTTTCCGAAGCAGTCAGTCAAGCCATTTCTTTACCGTTTGCGACTATCACGACCTTAAAAGAATCGCCCAGGACCGGGTCGGCAAAAACGCCCCACAAAATATTTGCTTCGGCCTCAAACTCAGAAAGAGCATTACTTACAGATGACATTTCCGACATTGGGAACTGCGGAGCGCCACACCATATTGCAACCGCCATATCCGTGACCTTTTTGTCGAGGGGAATTTCCCTTAAAGTCAACTTAATGGCTTCAGCTAAATCGTCAGCTTGACCCTTGATTATAAAAGATTCGCCCTCAGCTTCCAGTACACTCACTATATCATCACGATCAAGAGATATGATTCCGGAATTGGAAACTATTGCGTCAAGTTCTTTTACGTCGCCCTTAACAGGCATATTTTCCCATACATTTTCTTTATTGTTCATTTTTTCGTATTTTGAAGTATTTCTATTGCTTTATTTGCGTCTGATTCGGTAATACCTACGATTGGATTTGTCTCGACATAGCGGTCGCGCTGATGCGGAAAGAAGTCATCAAGGTCGTCAATGATTGCGTAAGTCGGACGGTCATTGCGCTCGAGCCAACCCTCTATTTCTTCACCACGAGAGATGTAAGTCGCCCCACAAGGAAGAGAGCCAATAATCTCTCCGGGCAACTCTCGAGCTTCCCACATCATGCGCAGACTGCCGAGACGAAACACGTAGCGCCACGATGAAGAGATGACAATCTCCGCGTCGGTCGCATCGAGAATCCGCAGGAGATTAGCCACGGCTCGCGGGTCGAACAACGGCCCCCACGCATCCTTCGTAGGCTTACCATCCACGACCAACCGTGCCTGATACTGCTCCGTGTTGAGCACTCCATCGAAGTCGAGAAAGATTACAGGTCTATTCATCTTTTTTATTTTGCAATTATTTAGCAGCCCTGGCCGGACTCGAACCGGCACGCCCCATCACGGGACACTTTCCATCTAATATAAAGCGTGTCTAACCAATTCCACCACCGGGCTGATACATTTGTACCGCAAAATTACGACCAACATGTCTTATTTTGCGATACAACAAATTAATATTTTTGCGGATGTCAAAGTTGCTACTATTTTTACTTAAGTTCAACTCATTTTATTCTGCTGATTTACGAGATAAAAGGAGATGCATGATTACTTTTTTTATGAAGTTTACAACCTCCTCGTCCTGATTAAAGTCAAAATCCTTTACTAATCTTAGAACGTTATTATCACCTTGTGTTCCAGGCTCAACATTGAACCAGTCTTTTATTTCCATAACGTCATTGCGCTTGTTAAGGATACTAATAAATTCCCCCTTGTCCTCAACTTTGCCTGGGTCATTGACTCCTAATAATACTCTGTATGCTCCTTCCCATTCTGACGGATTACATTTAATATATATAAGATCATATGAACCATTTTCGAACGTATTTACTATTATGCCGCAAGTAGCCCAAGTAACACTAATTATATCCCCATTTTGTAAGTATGAGTTAAGCTCTTCATCCTTTTTTATAAGTTCTAAGACATGGTTGGACATAGTTTCTGGCATATTATTAAGTAGCTCTTTAAGAGCTATTGCTTCTTTTAATAGCTCTTCGTTCCCTTCTTTTAGAAAATTGTATAATTGCGCCATAGCAGACATTTTTTGCTTATTTGGTAATAATGATTTTAATAGTTTTGAATAGTGTTTGAGAATCACGAATGATTCAACGGCTTCTTGCTCTGATTTTGTTTCCAATTCATCAATACATGATTTCAACCATGTATCGATTAATTTCTTGGCCGGTATAATGATTAATAGCTGACCTACATTATCTTCCCAGGTGGATCTGTCCGGAACTTTGTAATCGCTTAGCGGAAGATACAGTATAGCATCTACTTTATACTCCTTACTAATCTCATTATAATAGTCCGGAAGCTGGTTTTCTTGATCAATAGCATCATAGAGCTTGTTTTCAACGATTATACAGCGTTGTTCTTTTTCGTTTATAATCAAAAAATCTATCCTACGCTTACCCTTAATAACATATTCTCTCTTAAGTTCTGTTTCGTCAATATCATAATCACCTATTTTACCTTCCGGTTTTTCTTTTCTAATCATATCGATAAAGTGATTTAAAAAGAAGCGCTTCATTCCATGACCTCCTACCGGATTGAGAAACTCCCCAAGGATGTCTCCATGAAAATTTTCGCGATAATAATAATCCGAAATAATTCGGAATACATTAAAGCCAATATCTTCATCTGCTTTTTTCTTAGCCTTTTGATATTCTTTAATGATTTCTGAAATTTTCGGGTTCGCAAAAAAAACTTGTATTTTATTATACTCCATAATATCTAATGCTAATTAAATCCTTTAATATTTTTGCTATA
>CAYUYQ010000005.1:0-36375 GCA_964449335.1 uncultured Bacteroides sp.
GGCGTCGCATCTCCGATGCTCTCTTGCGTTTGGCTTTGGGATGTTCCCCGGGCTTGCAGCTCCGCCGCCGTGTCCTGGGCTATGATGGCGTCGCATCTCCGATGCTCTCTTGCGTTTGGCTTTGGGATGTTCCCCGGGCTTACAGCTCCGCCGCCGTGCCCTGGGCTACGATGGCGTCGCATCTCCGATGCTCCTATTGTGTCTGGCTCTGTGGTCGTCCCCGGGCTTGCAGCTCCGCTGCTTAGCCATATAGGGGAGCCCCGGAGGGGCGATGCTGTGAGTAACCTCAAGTGCAGCGGCGGAGCTGCAAGCTTGGGGTGAGTAGAGCTTTCAATCTGTGGGAGCCCCCGGAGGGGGTGACGCTGTCATGTGAGTAGCATCACTGATGCTCGGCTTTCATCGTAATCCTCCGAACTATGCCGTATGTAGCATGATGCGTAATTCAAGACGCAAAAAAACTTCGGACCGATTACCGCAGAGGGAAATCAGCCCGAAGTTTTTTATTTTTTAGCGGGGCCGAAGCCACGCTGACAATTGTGTCTGTTAAATCTTATTTGAGCACGTCTTTTACTGCATCGTTGGGAACCATCTGCTCCTGGAAAGTATAGGCGCCGGTTTTGGGTGATTTAACCACTTTGATAACCTTGGAATAGGTACGTCCTTCGCCTTTCTGCAGAGATGCTACGGTTTTCTTTGCCATATCGGGTAGTTATTATTTGATTTCTTTGTGAACGGTTACTCTCTTGAGGATGGGGTTGTATTTCTTAAGCTCCAGACGCTCGGTGGTGTTCTTGCGGTTCTTGGTGGTGATATAGCGAGAAGTACCGGGCATACCGCTGGCTTTGTGTTCAGTGCATTCGAGGATTACCTGCACGCGATTACCTTTAGCTTTCTTTGCCATTGTTCTTAGAATTCTAAATATTTGATTTCAGTTAAATAACCCTTCTCGGCTGCATCTTTGATTGCGGCGTCGAGTCCCTTTTTGTTGATGGTGCGCAGACCGTTGGCTGAGAGTGTCAGGAGAATCCATGCGTCCTGCTCTACCCAATAAAATTTCTTGGTGAAGAGGTTCACGTTGAATTTGCGCTTGGTGCGACGCTTTGAGTGGGATACGTTATTGCCCACAATCGCTTTCTTGCCTGTGATTTGACAAACTTTTGACATGGCTGTTCGTGTTACTTAGCTCAATAATTTTACTTACTTGTTTACTCTGCGTCTTATGGCCGCCATCTCAGTTCTCATATCACTGCTAAGCGCATCATATTTAACAGCTTTACAGGATGAGCCATAAAACGAGTGCAAAGTAAGCAATTTTTCGCTACATAGACAAATTTTCAGACCGTTATTATCTAAATTTATTTAAAATCAGGGTGAAAAGGGATGTGAAAGGCGCGGAATTTCACTTTAAGCCGAGTTCGGCCCGAAGAAATTCTGAGGTCGGCGAATCGGTCGCAGCTATTTCTTCAGGAGTGCCGGTTGCGATAATCCGGCCACCGTCGCGACCGCCCGACGGCCCCATGTCAATCACATAATCGGCACATTTTATAACATCGAGATTATGCTCGATTACCAGAACGGTGTTGCCTTTGTCGACAAGACGGTTGAAGACGTCGAGAAGCACCCTGATATCCTCGAAGTGGAGGCCGGTGGTCGGCTCGTCGAGAATAAAGAGCGTCTTGCCGGTATCGCGCTTTGCCAGCTCTGTAGCCAGTTTCACGCGCTGATTTTCGCCTCCCGACAGCGTTGACGATGGCTGTCCGAGTTTGATATAGCCCAGTCCGATATCCTGAAGGACTTTGATTTTACGGAGGATATTGGGCACGGCAGCGAAAAACTCCACGGCCTGATTTATGGTCATGTCGAGCACATCGGCAATCGATTTGCCTTTGAAACGCACTTCGAGTGTCTCGCGGTTGTAGCGTTTACCGCCGCACACCTCGCAGGGCACGAGCACGTCGGGCAGGAAGTTCATCTCAATCGTGCGGTAACCGTTGCCGTTGCATGCGTCGCAGCGTCCGCCCGATATGTTGAATGAAAAGCGTCCCGGTTTGTAGCCGCGTATTTTGGCTTCGGGAAGATTGACAAACAGATTGCGAATGTCGGCGAATACTCCTGTGTAGGTAGCTGGGTTGGAGCGGGGCGAGCGTCCGAGCGGAGTCTGGTCGACCGTCACCACCTTATCTATATTTTCTATTCCAATCAGCTGACGATAGGGTAGCGGTTTCTGCTGCGAGCGGTAGAAGCGCTCGGAAAGTATAGGCTGCAGTGTGCCGTTGACGAGCGATGATTTACCGCTGCCCGACACTCCGGCGACGCATGTCAGTGTGCCGAGGGGCAATTCGAGAGTCACATCTTTCAGATTGTGTCCGGTAGCGCCTTCGAGTCGCAGCGTCTTACCGTTGCCCGAACGCCGTTGGGCGGGAACGTCGATGCTTTTTCCTCCATTGAGATATGAGGCAGTCAACGTATCGGTCTGCAGCATTTCGGCAGGTGTGCCCTGAAACACAACCTCACCTCCCTTGCGGCCGGCTTTGGGACCGATGTCGACCACATAGTCGGCCTGCAACATCATATCTTTGTCGTGCTCAACGACGATGATTGAGTTGGAGGCGTCGCGCAGTTTCTTAAGCGAAGAAATGAGACGGTGATTATCACGCTGATGCAGTCCGATGCTGGGTTCGTCGAGAATATAGAGCACGTTGACGAGTTCCGAGCCGATTTGTGTGGCAAGGCGAATGCGCTGGCTCTCGCCGCCCGATAGTGTGGCTGAACGGCGGTCGAGCGAAAGGTAGGCCAGACCTACGTCGACGAGAAACGAAAGGCGTGTGCGGATTTCCTTGACGATTTCACGGGCTATCAGTGCGTCGGTCGGCGACAGACGCTGCTCGAAAGTCGAAGCCCATTCATAGAGTTCGCCGATATCCATGCGGGTGAGTTCGGAAATATTTTTCCCGTCGACGAAGAAATGAAGGGCCTCGCGGTTGAGTCGCTGCCCGTGACACTCCGGACACTCGGCTCGCGAGAAAAATTGTTCGCTCCAGTTACGTGCGGCAGCTCCGGCGTCCTCGTCGCGCTGCATTTCGAGATATTTTACCAGACCATCATAGGTCAGGAAGTAGTTATTAGTCGACATGGTGCCGTTTTCGATAACCAGTCGTTCGTCGGTGCCGTCGAATATGTCATTGATGGCTTCTTCGCTGATTTGCGATATCGGAGTCTTGAGCGTATGGCCATATTTTTTCAGGATAGCTTCAATCTGCCAGAATATCATCGAATTGCGATATTTACCAAGAGGCACTATGCCGCCGGAGTAGATAGACAGTGACGGGTCGGGCATCACCTTGTTGCGGTCAACAATATTGACGAAGCCCAGTCCCTTGCAGCGCGGACACGCACCCTGCGGCGAGTTGAACGAGAAGTTATGCGGTGCGGGTTCGCGGTAACTCAGTCCGGTAGCCGGGTCCATGAGTTGCTGCGAGTAATGGCTTACGGCGTTGGCGTCAACGTCGTAAATCATCATCTGCTTCTCGCCCTGGCGCAGAGCTTCGTCGACGGTCTCGCGCAGACGGGTCAAATCTTTAGCCGACACTTTGAGCCGGTCGATTACCAGTTCGACCGAATGGTTTTTATATCGGTCAAGCTTCATCCCGGGCACGATTTCGCGTAATTCGCCGTCGACGCGCACCGTGAGATACCCTTTTTTGCGCAGCGACTCAAAGAGTTCTTTATAGTGGCCTTTGCGGTTTTTGACCAGTGGTGCCAGAATGTAGATTTTCTTGCCCTCGAATTTGGTGAGAATCAGGTTGAGAATCTTTTCCTCGGTGTATTTGACCATCGGCTCTCCCGAAAGATAACTGACGGCTTGACCAATGCGGGCGTAAAGCAGGCGCAGGAAGTCGTAGATTTCGGTGGTGGTGCCTATGGTGCTTCGCGGGTTGCGGTTGACGGTTTTCTGTTCGATGGCTATTACCGGACTCAGGCCGGTAATCTTGTCGACGTCGGGGCGCTCAAGATTGCCGAGCAGATTCCGGGCATAGGAGTTGAACGTTTCGATGTAGCGGCGCTGGCCTTCGGCATAAATTGTGTCGAAAGCCAGTGACGATTTACCGCTTCCGCTCAGACCGGTGATTACGGTCAGAGCATTATGGGGAATACTTACATCAATGTCCTTGAGATTGTTGACTCTTGCGCCATAAACCTCAAGGGTGTCCATGGGGCTGAATGTCGTATCGTATGCTGTTGTATTGTCGTGTGTGTCAGTATTGGTCATTCACTAATCCAGTTAGGGTTAAAGACTTTAAGTCTTCCGGGGTCGGTAGTGCGGTGAAGCGATTCCTTTGTGGGAATAAGCACCTTATATGCTTTCCCGGAAGCGTTGGGAAGTGATTTGGCGCGAATCCAGGGATTGTTATCGCGGAGAATCAGATAGTTGATTCCTTGCTCTTTGGCCCATGCAGCCCAGTCGGCTACGGGATAGTCGACCGTCACGGTCTTATATTCCAATGGCTGATAGAGTTGATCGGCGGTAATATTAAATCCGTATTTGGTGGGATTTTCCATTATTTCCTTCATGGCCAGAAGGCGGAAAAGATAGCGCGAGGTCTCTTCCACGAGATAGAGGTCGTAGGCCGTAGATGCCTGCTGCGATTCGAGTTCACGGCTGATGCGGGCCACGCCTCCATTGTAGGAAGCGGCTGCCGACTCCCAGTTGCCGAATCGATTGTAGCTTGATTTGAGATAGCGGCAAGCCGCAGCCGTGGCTTTTTCGAGATTGTAGCGTTCGTCGACGTAGTCGTTGACTTCAAGTCCATATTCCTTTCCGACCGATGGCATAAACTGCCAGAATCCGGCGGCTTTAGCCGTGGAGAGTGCTCGGGGATTGAGATTGCTTTCTATGCAGGCAAGATAAGCCAGATCTTCGGGAAGGCCGTTGGCTTTGAGAATCGGCATTATGCGGGGGAAATATCGGTTAGCTCGCTTGATTGTCAGCAGGGTATTACCATGGGTATAGGCCATTGAACTGAGTTCACGGTCGTAGCGCTCCCACATATCGGGACGGTCGAGCGCCACTTCTTTGCCGGCAAACGTAACCTTCGAGGGTATTTCGGGGCTGACAACGGGAGCGGATTCTATTTTGGTCTGCTGGGCAGCGGCGGTGCAGGAGGCCAGACAGAGTGCGAGTAAAAGCGAGCAGTGTTTCATGAGGGTATGGTTGGTTTTGATTATTAACGTTGGAAATTACGGATTATTGCTACGGCGAGGCCGGTTTATCAGATTACCTCGAGATTGGCCTGCAGGCGCTGGCGCACGACTTCGTACATCAGAACTCCGGCAGCAACCGAGACGTTGAGCGAGCCGATATGGCCAAACATGGGAATGGACACAAATGTGTCGCACTCTTTCATCACTTCTGGACTGATGCCGGTGTCTTCGGCACCCAGCACCAGAGCGGTCGGGACGGTATAGTCGACCGTCGTGTAATTGATGTCGGCTTTCTCTGACACGGCTACAACCTTGAATCCCGACTGACGCAGACGGCGCACGGCCGAGAGGGTTGTGCGTTCGCGGCATACAGGCAGATGGAGCAGGGCTCCGGCCGAGGTCTTAACCGCGTCGCCGCCGACGCTCACACTTCCGTGTTCGGGTATGACAACAGCGTCGGCTCCGGCACACTCGGCTGTACGGGCAATCGCTCCGAAATTTCTCACGTCGGTTATGCCGTCGAGCACGATGATAAACGGCAACACGCCGCCCTCAAACAATTCGGGCACGAGATTGTCGAGCGAATGATATGTCACAGCCGAAATCATGGCTATCGCGCCCTGATGGTTTTTGCGTGTGATGCGGTTGAGTCGCTCTTCGGGCACACGCTGAACCACCAGTCGGTGCTCGCGGGCAAGACTAATCAGTTCTGAAGCCAACGGGCCTGAAAGGTCTTTACGCAGAAAAAGTTTGTCTATTTCTTTGCCTGCTTCTATTGCTTCGATTACGGCACGTAGGCCGAAAATGTAGTCGGTTGGTTGCATTTTATGTCGGTTTATTTATTGATCGGATAATGAAAGGAGGTTGCGCGCAGTGCGACGTGCGGTCTCGTTGGTGGAGTCGCCCGAAAGCATCATGGCGAGTTCGTCGACGCGACGCTCGGTGCTTAGGCGTTCCATGCGGGTGTGGGTAGCGCTTTCGTCGTCTTCCTTAAATACTTTGAAGTGAGATTTGCCTTTAGCCGCCACCTGAGGAAGATGAGTGATGGCAATCACCTGGAGCCCGGCGGCAAGGTCGAGCATCATCAGGCCCATGCGGTTGGCCACGTCGCCCGATACACCCGTATCGACCTCGTCGAATATAATCGACGGAAGTTCAATCTTATTAGCTATGATTGATTTGATTGAAAGCATCATGCGCGAGATTTCGCCGCCCGAAGCAGCTCCTCCCACCGGAATGGGCTCCTGATTCTTGTTGAAAGCGAAGCGAAATTCAACGGCGTCGAGCCCGGTCGGACCGAGGTCGGCCGGTTCAACGGCGATATCGACCTGCAGGTTTTTCATTCCGAGCGGGCGTGCAACCTCTAACAGGCGGCTACCGAACTGTCGGGCGGCTTCGGCGCGGCGGTCGGAAATGGTGCGGGCCACGTCGCGCGCACGCGATTTGGCTCTCTTAGCTTGCATTTCAAGCCGCGACGTAAGACTGTCGGCATCGGCAAGGTAGGCAAGGCGGTGTTCGAGACGTTCGCGGATGGCAATTAGCTCACTTTCGGTATCCACACCATGTTTTCTCATCATAGAGCGTATTTCAGAGATGCGGTGCTCAGCTTCATCGAGGTCGGAAGGGTCGACGAGAAACGACGAGTCGATACTCTCGACCGTAGATGCAATATCTTTCAGTTCTATCTGCGCTGACTCGAGACGGCTCAGCAGATTTTCGTTTTCAGCACGCTCGGTAAACATTTCCAGGTCTGCTATAGCATCGCGAGCGGTGTCGATAAGGGAGAGGACGTTGGCCTTACCCGTCATTAGTGCATCAAGCGCTTCGTTGGCGAGGCTCTTACCGCGGGTGGAGTCGGCGAGTTGGTCGCGCGCCTGTTCGAGAGTGTCGAGTTCGCCCGCTTTGAGATCGAGGCGGTCGAGTTGGTCGAGCTGAAACTGCATGAACTCGGCGTTGGCTTTATCGCGTTCGACTCCCGCCTTGAAAGTCTTTAATTTATGCAGAGCCTCCCGGAATGAGGAGTAGAGCGTGGAATACTGTGAGAGCAGGGCAGCATTGTCGGCCAGCGAGTCGATTACGTTGAGTTGGAAATCAGGGGTAGCCAGTAACTGGTTCTGGTGTTGCGAATGGATGTCGACAAGATGGATGCCGACATCACGTAGCAGTGTCAGACTGACCGGGGTGTCGTTGATGAATGCGCGTGAGCGTCCTCCCGGAGTTATTTCCCGTCGGAGTATGCATGTTGAGGGATCAAAATCGATATCGGCCGTGCGTAGTATTGCCGTTACGGGAGTGGTTGGTGAAAGACTGAATGTGCCTTCAATCACAGATTTTATATCCGTATGGCGTATGGCTTTGGTGTCGGTGCGTCCGCCAAGTAGCAGCGAAAGGGCTCCGATGATGATGGATTTTCCGGCTCCCGTCTCACCGGTAATGATATTTAGTCCGCTGTCAAACTCGATATCGAGTGAATCGATCAGTGCGTAGTTGGATATATGCAGAGCTTTTAACATAGCTGATTAATTATGTGGTTAGGGTCAGTTGTTATTGATAATCGACCTCAGTCGGTCACTATCGGTAGGATATAGATTGTCGAGAATCTCGTGGACGGTCTTGCGCTCGTCGGCCGATCCGCGGGAATAGATGTTTACGAGTTCGTCGAGTTTCGCGTCGTGAAACATTGTGAGCGCCACAGAGAGGGGCGCAATCCGCCCGACTTCGTCGAGAGTCTTTAGAGAGCGTGTGATTTCCGCTCTCCCTTTGTCTGGGCTATCGGCCATTGCGTCAAGTCCGAGCCGATGGTAGCTATAACTCAGGTCGCGCATGGGGGCGGTGGATGGAGAGGTGAGGGCTGTGGCTATGGAAGCACGGTTGCGGTTGTCGTCAAACGTGCGCCACCCGCTTTCGCGGGTCGCCTGAGCCTGTTGCACAATCGATGACATGCGCTCTACGTAGGGCTCGCCGCCCCTGGGTGAAAATGAATCGAAGTCAAGAGTCAGAATAAGATACGCGTAGTAGTCGAGAAGCGCCGTCAGGTTGCTCTCGACGTTAGTTTCCGAAAAAGTCAGCCGGTCGCCCTGACGGTATGGAAACGTCACTTTGTCGTCTTTGAAGTTGAGCAAGGTTGTTGTATAGGCACTATTGTAGACCGGGCGAAGCGATTGTACCTGAAGCTCGCCGGTGACAACATCGTCAGAGTAGCCGGTGATGGTGAAAAACATCCGACATTCAATCTTCTCCCGGCTGCCGAAGCGCGCGCCGGTGAAGCGAGTGGTGGTCATGTAGTCGCTGATTGCCTGCTGCAAGTCGTTGAATACATCGCGGCGAGTGTCTGGTAGCCGCGAGGTGTTTATCTCCACCTTGCAGTTGAGTTCCTGCGCGCCGATACCGGCGGTAGCGCCAACGGCTGCCGCAATAATGACAAGTAACCGGCGCAGCAATCTCATGAGAGTTTAAGAATTTCGTTCAGAATATCTACAGCGACATCTGCTTTTGACTTGACGGGGAAGTGCTCCGGAGTGGTGTCGGGACGCATTATGGTGACTTTGTTTGTGTCAGTTCCGAATCCGGCTTTCGGGTCGCGGAGCGAATTGAGCACAATCATGTCGAGATTCTTGCTGCGGAGTTTCTTGGCGGCATTAGCTTCTTCTGAATCAGTCTCGAGCGCGAAGCCCACAAGTAGCTGCCCCGGGCGTTTGCTTGCGCCAAGCGTTGCGGCGATATCGGGGTTCTTTACAAGCGTGATTACCGGTGGCTCGCCGCTCTCGCGCTTAATCTTCGACTTGGCAACCTCGGCGGGTGCGTAATCGGCTACGGCCGCACACATTACCGCAATGTCGGTCTCGGGCCACAATTTTTGGCAACAGGCGCACATCTCGCGGGCTGACTCCACATGCTCCACCTTTACCTGAGGCATCTTCGGAGTGACCGCTACCGGACCGCTCACGACCGTCACCTCGGCGCCCATCCGGGCCGCCGCATCGGCTATGGCATAGCCCATTTTGCCGGTCGAGAAATTACCTATGAATCTTACCGGGTCAATGCGCTCGTAGGTCGGTCCGGCTGTGATAAGAACCTTTTTGCCGGCAAGGGGTTTGTCATGAGCAAAGAATTCTTCGAGCACTTCCACGATTTTTTCCGGCTCCTCCATGCGGCCTTTGCCGACGAGATGGCTCGCAAGCTCACCCGAGGCGGGCTCGATGATATGGTTGCCGTAGGTTCGCAGCAGTTCGATGTTGGATTGAGTGGAAGGATGAGCCATCATGTCGAGATCCATGGCCGGAGCGATGAATACGGGTGCTTTGGCCGAAAGGTAGGTAGTGACGAGCATGTTGTCGGCAATGCCGTGGGCCATCTTACCTATGGTGCAAGCCGTAGCCGGAGCTATAACCATAGCGTCGGCCCAAAGGCCGATGTCGACGTGGCTATGCCATTCGCCGGTGTTGGCGGTGAAAAAATCGCAGATAACCGGTTTGCCGCTCAGCGCCGAGAGAGTCACAGGAGTGATAAACTCTTTTCCCGAAGGAGTGATGACAACCTGCACCTCTGCTCCGCGCTTGACAAGCAGCCGAAGCAGTGTGACCGACTTATAGGCCGCTATTCCTCCGGTTATGCCGAGAACGATATGTTTGCCTTGTAACATTTTCGGGGGGATGACGACGTTATTTCTTGTTTTTTGACTGGTCGATGCGCAGACGGATTCGGGCGAATGCATCCTTGGTGTTCTGGGGAAAATCACCCTGCATAATCCAGCTGTAGTAACCGGGCTCCTTGCGGAGCACTTCTTCGGCCGGATGGCCTTTATGCTTGCCGAAGTTAATGATTTCGTTGTTGTTGTCATCGTAAATCAGTCGGCCGGCAAAGTCCACATTGCGGTTGTGCGACGAATATTCCGACAGGCTTGCGATATCGTTTGGCAGGTCGGGATAGTGGTCGAGCTGAGCTTTTAGAACCTCAAGTGTTGCGCGGGTGTCGGCGTTGGCCGAGTGAGCGGCTTCAAGATCGCCTCCGCAATAAAACTTGTAGGCGGCTATAAGGTTTCGGGGCTCGCGCTTGTGGAAGATTGTCTGCACATCGACGAACCGGGCGTTGTGGATGTCGATGGGGACGTTCACTCGGTTGAACTCTTCGAGAAGCACCGGGATGTCGAAGCGATTGGAGTTGAAGCCCGCAATATCGCAGCCGGCAAACATCTCGGCCAGCGATTTGGCAACCTGGCGGAATGTAGGCTCCTGAGCCACGTCTTCGTCCGTTATGTGGTGAACGGCAGTGGCTTCGGCCGGAATCGGCATTTCGGGGTTGATGCGACGCGTGCGCTCAATCTCGGTGCCGTCGGGCATCACTTTTATGAGTGAAATCTCCACGATACGGTCGTGGGTTATGTTGGTGCCCGTCGTCTCCAGATCAAAGAAGATTATAGGGCGCGATAGTTTTAGTTCCATAATCTATTGGGGGGGCGTTAGCCGGACGTCAGTCAACTATATTCATCGGCATGAGAATCATCAGCAGTTCGCAGTCGGGGTCGTTCTCGCCCGGAAGGAAGAGGGCGGGACGCGAAGGATCGGCGAGTTTGATGATGACGTCGGGGGTGGAGAATGTCGAAAGAATCTCGACGAGATACTGGCTTCCAAAACCGATAGTCAGGGGATTGCCGGTGTACTCACACGGAACGTCCTCGTGACCGAACGTCCCGAAACTGTTGTCGCATGCATTGAGTTCGGCCGAATTGGAGTCGAGTTTGAAGCGGATAAGGCCTCCACCTTCGTCGCCGAACACAGCCACACGGCGCACAGCCGTGAGAAGTGACAGGCGGTCAACGGTAAGGATATAGGAGTTGCTGGTGGGAATCACTCGGTTGTAGTCAGGAAAATTGCCTTTAATCAGACGGCAATCAAAGGTGAACGAAGCTGATTCAAAGACAGCAGCTGTAGGGCTGACGGTAATCTTGATTTCATCTTCCTTTGAAAATACGTTTTTGAGCACGGTAGCGCCTTTGACCGGGAGAATGAAAGAGCAGGTTACACCGGGTTTGATAGCTGCATTGCTGTACTTAACGAGTTTGCGGGTGTCGGTAGCCACGAAAATCACCGAGTCGGGACGCACATCCCAGAGAATACCCATCATCTGCGGGCGTATTTCGTCGGTGCTGACGGCGAATATCGTGTTTTCGATACCGCGAATCACCTGCTCTGAGCTGCATACAAAGGTTTCGGTCACGGCGTTGTCAGCCGGTTTGTCGCCCGGATATTCCGCACCGGAGATAGCCATGGTGTTGTAGACGCCGTTGGAGTAAGAAATCTTGACTTCAAGCGTGTCTTCTTTTATCTCGAAGAGAATTCCCTGGTCGGGGAGCTCTTTAAGAAGTTCAACGATTCGGCGGGCGTCAAGGCAGAACGAACCTTCGCCCTGAGCATCGGCCACATTCAGTCGGCCGACGAGTGAGTTTTCCATATCAGCCGCTTTCACGGTCAGCAAATCGCCTTCGAGGGTGAAAAGGAAGTTGTTGAGAATCGTCATTGGATTCTTAGCGTTGATTACCTTGCTGACTGCAGAGGCAAAACTATAGAGCGTCTTGCTCGAAACATTGAATTTCATAAGCGTATATCGTTTTTTTAATTTGTTTTCTTTCAATTTTATTGAGAACCGAATAGGGCTCTATTCAAATACATCCTCACCCATCGATAGATCGGCTGCGGTATCATCGGCTGTGTCGGCAAATTCACCTCCGCACAAATCGACATCGGCCGGGAATACAAACCGGTCGGTCTGGCGATAGGGCAGAGAGCTGTCGCCATACACTTTTTTCATAAACAGTCCATAAATGGGCAGGGCCATCGAAGCACCCTGACCGTTGGCCATGCCGTTGAAGTGGATGAAACGCTCTTCGCCGCCCACCCATGCACCGGCAACCAGATGAGGCGTAAAGCCCATAAACCAGCCGTCTGCGTTGTAGTTGGTTGTTCCGGTTTTACCTCCGGTCTGGGCAGTGATGCCGTAGGGGGCGCGACGTATGCGGTTGCCCGTACCGGAGTCGACAACGCCCAGAAGCATTGAGAGTATGCGCCAGTAGGCCGTTTCTGATATTACCTCGGTGTGGCGCGGCGCAAATTCAGAAATGATGTTTCCGTTTGCGTCGGTGATAGAGGTAACAAACAGCGGATCAACACGCATGCCTTTGTTGGCGAAAGCGGAGTAAGCTCCGACCATCTCTTTTACCGAGACGTCGGCAGAACCGAGGCAAAGCGACATCACAGGGTCGAGTTGAGATGTCACACCAAAGTTGGATATGGTCCTGACAAGAGCGGCAGGTGAAAGCTGGCTGATGAGTCGGGCTGAAATCCAGTTGTTGGAGTTGGTAAGGGCCCAGCGGAGGTCAACGTCCTCACCGATTCGTGCAGTGCCGGAGTTGCGCGGAGCCCATGTGCGTCCGAGTTCGTCGGTGAACACCGGCTGAGTGTTGCTGAGTGTAGAGCATGGTGTGAAGCCTTCCTCCATAGCGTAGGTGTAAAGAAACGGTTTAATTGTCGAACCAATCTGTCGGCGTCCCTTCGAAACCATATCATACTGGAAATACGAGAAATTAGGACCACCCACGTAGGCTTTTACCTGACCGGTTACAGGATCCATTGCCATGAAGCCGGTGCGAAGGAACGTCTTCTGATGCAGAAGTGAGTCGAGCGGGGTCATTACCGTGTCGACGGCTCCGGAATACGTAAACACCTTCATCTCGCGGGGTGTGTTGAATGCCTTGTTGATTTCGGCCGACGATGCTCCGGCTGCTTTCATGGCTCGATAGCGGTCGGTAAGTTTCATGGCATTGCGTATGAGATGGTTTACACGGATTTCCGAAATCTCAGCGCGGTTGGTAGAGTAGGGCGCGCCCTTTGTTCCTTTCTTCTCACGCTCAAACGCCGGCTGAAGGTAGCCACCCATGTGCTCGGCTACGGCTTCCTCGGCATACTGCTGCATGCGGGAGTCGATTGACGTATGGATTTTCAGACCGTCGGAGTAAATGTCGTATTTCGAGCCGTCGGGTTTGGGGTTCTTTTCAATCCAACCGTAAAGCGGGTTGCGCTCCCACGATATTGAGTCGGTGATGTAAGATTGAGTGTCCCAAGAAGGATAGTCGGCGCGCGACGGTTTCTTGGCCTGCATCATCAGGCGTATCTGCTCACGGAAGTAGGGTGCGAGTCCTTCCTTGTGGTCAACGCGGTGAAAGTTGAGTTTGATGGGAATGGCGGAAATTGAGTCATATTCCTGCTTAGTAATCATGCCGTTTTCCTTCATCTGATTGAGCACAACATTGCGGCGACCGAGCGCGCGCTCGGGTTTGCGCACCGGGTTGTAGTACGAAGGATTCTTAACCATGCCCACAAGCATGGCGGCTTCCTCGATTGTAAGGTCTTTCGGTTCTTTGCCGAAATAGACCCAGGCTGCCGATTTGATTCCAACGGCATTGTAAAGAAAATCAAACTGGTTGAGATACATTTTGATAATCTCGTCCTTCGAATAGAATCGCTCGAGTTTGACGGCAATCATCCATTCGATAGGCTTCTTGAACGCTCGGCTGAGCAGATTGTTGCTGTCGGGCGAATAGAGCTGCTTGGCAAGCTGCTGGGTGATGGTGGAGCCGCCGCCGGCATTTTTATTGCCCATCAGAAGACGCTTCACGGCCACACGGAATAAAGCGCGGAAGTCAATGCCGGAGTGTTCTTCGAAGCGTGCATCTTCGGTAGCGATCAGTGCGTTGACGACGTTTGACGATATTTCGTCGTAGTCGGCATAGACGCGATTGCCCGTGCCGCGGAAGAATCGGCCTATTTCCTTTCCGTCTGACGAGTAAAGAACAGAAGCGAATTTATCGTGCGGATTCTTGAGCTCTTCGACCGGAGGCATGTAGCCGATGACGCCGTTGTAAATCAGACAAAGAAATGTGATTAGTCCGACTGTGAATGCTGCGAAAAACACCCACATAAGCATGATTATGCTACGGTGTTTTTTATTGGTATCCTGTTGGTTATTGGCCATATTCTGGTTATAGAAGCCGGTCGGTCAGACCGGGTTATTTTAATATTTGAGTATAAGCATACAAAGATAATGATTATGACTCAAATAATCTTTACGCGGTTCTTTATTTTATGATTTCTTTTGACTTCTTTTGTCTCCTTTTGTGATATTTTAGCGTGCTTGCAGTTCACCCTCTGATGAAGAGCAGCCCTACGGCCTGAGTTTTATGGCCGTAGGGCTGATGGGAAGTGTGCGATATTGAATTGCGAAGGTAAATCTGGGCTATCGGCCGGAGGTACGGATGAGATCGCTGACAGCTGCGCAGAATCCGGGAGCAGAAAGCATGGTCTCAATCGGCAGATGCATACGGTAGCACCAGTAATTATGCGGATCGGCCGGGTTGTTGATTTGTTCAGTGGCAGGGTTGCTGCGGCGTAGATCGACGCTCAATGACAGCCAATCCTGCACAGGGAAGATGGCAAGCATCGACGGCGAATCGAGGTGGCGCGCTATAATCCGACGGCATATTTCAGTAGTAGCGTCGAGTGGCGTGGCTCCATTGCTGCCCAGTACCTCATGATTATAACGTTCGGCAAGGTCGGGATGGCGTTGCCACCACAGACGGATGGGAGGCATGTCGTGGGTCGATGGGGAGCAGACCGAGCGATAGGGATATCTATCGGTATTTGCGAATGTTGCTCCGAACTCTTTAGGCATCCGCTCTATTTCAAGAGTGAGAATGTCGAGATGGTCAAGCACTCCGGGTACACACGCCGGAATCATTCCGAGGTCTTCGGCGCACACGAGCATCGATGTAGCTCCGGTCAGAGCCGGAAGTTTTTCCATAGCCTTTTCACGCCAGAAGTCATTATGACGATGATAATAGAAATCCTCGTATAACGCATCGAACGCCTTTCGTTTTTCTTCAGATAGAGCGCGATAGGCTGATGTCTCGTAGGCGGTGATGCGCGGATGGTAGTGGCCCGGTTTATATCGGTCTTCGATAAAAAGCACCTGCTCTGTCAGCGAAAGAAGACCTTCGAGAATATCCTTCGACGCTTTGGATGTGACGGGTTGAAGCGAGGCATCAATCCGGCGCTGAGTAGTATAGTCAGACTTTAAACTGTAGCGCCCGGAGGGAAGCCGGTCAAGATATTTCTGCCTGACGGTTTCGGCCTCGATTCCGAATTTCTCATTCAGGACTTCGTCGGTGATGTAAGGACGACAGTGGATTTCGGGTTCGATTGTGAATGAGTAACGCTCCTGCAGCTCTTCGGGTGAGAACGGAAGTGCGGGATTGAATGTGCCGAGGAGGCCGCGGATACTCGATACCGGGATTTCCCAGATACGGAAGAATCCGAGGATATGGTCGATTCGGTAGGCGTCAAAGTAGCGGGCCATGTTGCGGAAGCGTGCTTTCCACCAGGCGTAGCCGTCGGCGGCCATGCGGTCCCAGTTGTAGGTCGGGAATCCCCAGTTCTGCCCCAGAACAGAGAACGGATCCGGCGGTGCGCCCGCCGAGCAATCCATATTGAACAGGCTGCTGTTGGTCCATGCTTCTACACTCGTGCGGGAAATGCCTATAGGTATATCGCCTTTTAGAGCCACGCCTTTCGAGTGGGCATAATCGCGCACATGGCGCAACTGCTTGTCGAGGTGGAACTGCAGGTAGTAGACAAAGTTGATATCATCGGCACGCTCAGCCTCCAGTGTCGCAATGTGTTGAGGAGAATAGTCGCTATACGGTCCCCAGTAGTGGAAATCCGGAGTGCCATATAGGTCTCTGAGTACACAGAACGAAGCGTAAGGGCGCAACCATCCGAGATTGCGGTCAAAGAATTCGAGAAACTCACGCGACTTGAGTTCATTTTTACCTCCGGCGTCGTAAAGCTCGCGTGCGTATGCCGTTTTGGTGGCGCTTACCCGCTGATAGTCAATAGTCGGCAGGTTGTTAAGTTCAGTCGCTTGTTGACGGTAGTAATCACGCCGCTCCGCATCAGGCAGCTCGCCCATAGCCTGCAGACGCAGATAGATGGGGTGGAGAGCAAAAATCGAGTTGGCGTTATAGGGGTACGAATCGCCATTGGTATGGGTCATGGTCGTGTCGTTGATGGGCAGGAGCTGGATGATGTTCTGTCCGGTAGCCGCACACCAATCGGCAAGTAATTTCAGATCGTAGAAATCGCCCACTCCGAAATCGGAGGTAGAGCGCAATGAAAATACCGGAACGGCAACACCCGCTCCGCGCCATAGCGGCAGCGCGGATTTTACGACACCCATGTCGACTATGGCCGACGTTGCTTTGCCTCCGGGATAATGCTCTATCCGGCGATTATGGCCTGTCTCCCAGTGAATTTCAGTGGGATTGGACGAGTCGCGGATGAGAAACTTGAATTCCAGCGGATATTCGAGACGCTCAGTATCAAGGTCGACATACCATCCGGAATCTCCCAGACTTTTCATCGGCAGAGCATTTTCCGGACTCCATTCGCCAAGCTGTCTGCCGCTACCGGCTATGGCCAGGGATTGCTCCCGGAGCAATCCCGGACAGAGGACGGTCAGGCGCAATTTGTCGCTGAGCAACACCGCGTCGGTCTCGGCCGGATGCAACGCTATGCATTTCGTGAAAGCTGCTGAGTAGAGCTCGGAATTGTCGGGACGGTCATGCCACACGTCTATGAGCGCTACGTCAGCGAGTCGTGGGCTGAGGCAAAGGCTTCGCGGCTCACCCCATTCGTTGCGCTGCGACAAGTCGTCGCGACGGAGGAAATAACGGTAGGAGAATGAGCCTTGCGACGGAGGCATATTGACTGTAGCCGACCATGTGTGGCCGTCGGCATCACACTCCAAGGCAACAGCGTCGCTTTCGAGGCCGGAGCCGAGGGCGTTGACGTTGCCGCTCACGAATAGCCGTTCGCCCCATCTGGTGGCGTAATCGATACTGAATTTTACTTTCATTTCGTATAGTTGTTTTATCGACCGGAATTATCCGCATCGTGAAGCACCACAAGAGGTACAGATGAGACATCCTTCCTGATAGACGAGCGTCTCGTGTCCGCAGTTAGGGCAGGTCTGGCCGGTTGCCTGAGTGCCGTTGGGCAGATACTTTTTGAGCGCACGCTCGACGCCCATCTTCCACGTGTTGATTGACTGGCTGTCCAGTTCGAGGCCGCTCACGAGCTTGAGCACCTGGTCAATGGGCATGCCATAGCGCAAAACGCCGGAAATCAGTTTGGCATAGTTCCAGTATTCGGGATTGAATTTATCGGAAAGACCTTCGATGGTGGTCTTATAGCCACGTTTGTTGATGAACTGGAAGTCATAACGTTTCACACCCTTATCGTCAATGGCCTTGATGATTTTACCGTGGGTGACTGATTTGGGACAGAAGATGCCGTCGTCGTCGTCGGCCAGACCGGTGAAAATCTCGTAGGGGCGACCGTTGATGAGTCCGACGAAAGCAATCCATTTCTCTTTGTTGTTCTGGAAGCGCACCACGTCGGCTTCAAGTTCAATCGGACGTTTAGTCACATGGGCGGCGGGGGTAGCCGGTGCGGGAGCGGGCTTTTTCTTCTCGGCGGCTACGAGCACACCGGCGCGCGAGCCGTCGCGGTAGACAGTGCAGCCCTTGCAGCCGCAACGCCATGCCTCAACATAAAGTTTGCCGACCATCTCCTCGGTAACGTCGGACGGTAGATTGATTGTCACTGATATCGAATGGTCAACCCATTTCTGCACGCGTCCCTGCATGCGGACTTTCTCAAGCCAGTCGACGTCGTTGGCCGTAGCCTTGAAGTAGGGCGAACGGGCCACGAGGGCGTCAATTTCCTCCTGAGTGTAGTCGTGGCGGGGTTCGATGCCGTTGACCTGCATCCAGGTGATGAAGCGAGGATGGTATACGATATATTCTTCGAATGCGTCGCCGGATTCGTCGACGTAGTCAACCCTGACTTTCGTGTCATTGGGATTGACCTTGCGGCGGCGCTTGTAGACGGGCATGAACACCGGCTCGATACCCGACGAAGTGCGGGTCATCAGGCTGGTAGTGCCGGTGGGAGCGATTGTAAGACATGCTATGTTGCGGCGGCCATTCTTGCGGATGTCGGCCACGAGCTGAGGGTCGGCTTCCTCAAGGCGTTTCATAAACGGATTGTTGAGCTCACGCTGGGCGTCGAAAATCTCGAAAGCACCGCGCTCGCGAGCCATAATTTCCGACGAGCGGTAGGCTGCCAGTGCAAGAGCTTTATGCACGCTTTCAGAGAACTCGGTCGCTTCCGTTGTGCCATAGCGCAAGCCCAAGGCGGCGAGCATGTCGCCTTCGCCGGTCGTGCCCACACCAGTGCGGCGTCCTTTGAGTGTCTTTGTGCGTATTTTCTCCCAGAGATTACGTTCGGTCTGTTTTACTTCTTCGGTTTCGGGGTCAGACTCGACTTTGGCGAGAATCTGGTCGATTTTTTCTTTCTCGAGGTCGATGATATCGTCCATCAGACGCTGAGCCTTACCGACATAGTCCTTAAAGAGCTCGAAATTGAAGCGCGCTTCGGGTGTGAACGGTTTTTCGACAAACGAGTAAAGATTAATGGCCAGGAGTCGGCAGCTGTCGTAGGGGCAGAGCGGAATTTCACCGCATGGATTAGTCGATATGGTCTGGAAGCCGAGGTCGGCATAGCAGTCGGGGAGAGATTCACGTCTGATAGTGTCCCAAAATAATACTCCGGGTTCGGCCGATTTCCATGCGTTGTGTACAATCTTTGACCACAGGGCCGAAGCATCCGTGTCGTTGACTATTTCCGGATTCTCACTGTCGACGGGAAATTGCTGGCGATAGGGCACATGGTCAACGGCCGCTTGCATGAAAGCATCATCAATGCGCACCGAGACATTGGCGCCGGTCACTTTTCCTTCGACCATCTTCGCGTCGATAAACTTTTCGGAATCAGGATGTTTAATGCTAACGGTCAGCATCAGTGCGCCGCGTCGGCCGTCCTGAGCCACTTCGCGGGTAGAATTGGAGTAGCGCTCCATGAAGGGCACAAGGCCGGTCGAGGTGAGTGCTGAGTTCTAGACGGGTGTGCCTTTAGGACGGATGGGCGATAGGTCGTGTCCTACGCCTCCGCGGCGCTTCATGAGCTGCACCTGCTCCTCGTCGATTTTGATAACGCCGCCGTAGGAATCGGGCTTGCCTTCAAGGCCTATGACGAAGCAATTGGAGAGCGACGCAACCTGATAGTTATTGCCAATACCGGTCATGGGGCTGCCCTGAGGTATGACGTAACGGAACTTATCAAGGAGATGGTAAATCTCGTCGAATGAAAGCGGATTGGGGTATTGAGCCTCGATTCTCGCAAGCTCCGAGGCGATGCGGGCGTGCATGTCGGCCGGCGTTTTTTCGTAGATGTTGCCGAAAGAATCTTTGAGAGCATACTTGCTCACCCACACACGGGCGGCAAGCTCATCGCCTTCAAAGTAAACCAGGGATGCCTCGTAGGCTTCATCGTAAGAATAGGTCTGTGTAGCCACTGTTGTCGTTGTTAAATATTGTTAGGTACGTTTCTAAGGTCGTGATTGATTAAAGACGGATGCAAAATTTGTAAAAAAAAGTGAGTTGTCAAAATTGTTGACTCAATATTTATCAACAAGGATGTAATTATTCGCTTTACAAAGGTATTTAATTGTTAATCAATAATATTTGAATTTTGTTGGATGTCCGGAATTTCCATTGTTGATAACTTTATGGTAAAATAAAGTTTGGCCGGTGGATAGAAATGGCTAAATTTGAGCAAAACATTTAGCTATGACTGCAACGGATAAAAACTACTTTTCGGAGCGACGCACCGTGCGCCGCTACCGTCACGAGTCGGTCGACAACGCGATGATTACTAATCTGCTCGAATTGGCCTCGCATGCTCCCAACACGGGCAACATGCAACTCTATTCAGCCGTGGTTACTACCGACGAGGAGATGAAAAAGCGGCTCGCGCCTGCCCATTTCAATCAGCCGCAGGTGACAGGATGTTCGCATGTGGTGACATTTTGCGCCGACTATCGCCGCTATGCCGAATGGTGCCGGATGTCTGACGCCGACCCGGGATGCGACAATTTCCAGAGCTTTATGGCTGCTGTGATTGACACATGCCTGTTCGCGCAGCAATTCAATACACTGGCTGAAATGAATGGTCTCGGTTGCTGCTATCTGGGCACAACCACTTACAATGCTCCGGAGATTGGCGACGTGCTCGGTTTGCCGCAGCTTGTGGTTCCGGTTACGACGATTACCGTGGGCTATCCCGATGGTGAGGCGGCGTTGTCCGACCGACTTCCAATCGAGGCAATAGTGATGGACAATAAATATAAGGCGTCTGGAGAGTCGGAAATAAAAGCGTTTTATGCCGAAAAAGAAGCGCTCGAAGAGAGCCGCCGCTTTGTAGCTGAAAACGGAAAGCAGAATCTGGCGCAGGTCTATGCCGAGGTGCGCTATCCGCGGGCCGGAGCAGAACTTTTCTCAACGAAGTATCTTGAATACGTAAGAAAGCAAGGTTTCAAGTTTTGATGATGATGTTGATCTGAGGTGACCAATAGACCGAAATTGACTCTATGAAAAAATGCGAGTCGGCATCGCGTAAAGCTGCTGACTCGCATTTATTTTATGAAGCTATTGTGATTGTCCGGTCAGGATTGAAGGGCGGCTTCGATTTTGGTCACATCTTCCTGAAGTTGCTTTTCGAGCGGCAGGCGTTCTTCGATGTTATGGCAGGCGTAGAGCACTGTGGCATGAGTGCGCGACAGGCGCGTGCCTATTGCTGTAAAAGGCATCTTGGCATGTTTCTTGGCCATGTACATCACCATCTGACGCGCATCGGAAATCTCGCGTTTACGCGACTTGGTGAAAATCTGGTCGGGGTCGATGTCGTAGTAACCGGCGACGGTCTGAGCTATGCGCTCAAAGTTAATCTGAGGCTTAGTTACTTTGACTGCATGGGCGAGCACCTTGCGGGTGAGGTCGACCGATATTTCGCAGTCAAGCACCGTAGCGTGGGCGTAGAGCGAGACGACTATGCCTTCAAGATCACGGATGCTATCAGTTACGTTGAGGGCTATATATTCGAGCACGTCGGACGGAATCTCAAGGCCATCCTGCTCGGCTTTCTGACGGAGCACTTCTTTGCGCAGTTCGTAGTCGGGGCGCTCAAGTTCGGCGGTCATACCCATTTTGAAACGCGACAACAGGCGTTCCTCCATTCCTTCCATTCTCGACGGGCAGCAGTCGCTTGCAAGGATAAGCTGCTTGGAATTGCGCATCAGGTGGTCGAAGATGTGATAGAATGTGTTCTGGGTGCGCGCCTTGCCGATGAGATCCTGAATATCGTCGATTATCAGAGTGTCGATGCTCTGATAGAAGTTCATGAAGTCGTTGATTTTGCCGTTGCGCTGGGCAGTGGTGTACTGGCTCTCAAACAGACGCGCCGTGATATAAAGCACTCGAGTCGCCGGATTGAGCTCTTTGATGCGGATGCCGATAGCCTGAATCAGATGGGTCTTTCCGACACCGGGAGCCCCGAATATGAAAAGCGGGTTGAATGTCTTGCATTTGGGGTCGTTGGCAATTGCCTCACCGATTGAACGTGCCACCTTATTGCAGACGCTTCCGCAATAGTTTTCAAAAGTGTAGTGGGGGTTAAGCTGAGCGTCGATATCGGGCGCCTCCTGCTGTTGGAACGGATTGGACGTGGCTCCTGGGCGGGGGGCAACGGCCGGACTCGGCTTGGAGCTTCCGCGGGTGACGCTTGTAGATGGTTCGTTGGACACCTGCTCGAACTTATAGAAAAGCTTAATCTGCGGGCTGAAAATCTTTTTCAGGGTGCGCGAAAGAATGTTGAAGAATCTTTCTTCAAGCTGTTCGATAAAGAATGGCGACGGAACCATAAGTACCAGCGTGTCGTCCTTGTACTCCAGAGGTACAATGGGCTTGAACCAAGCTTCAAATTGCTCGGCTTTTAGGTTGTCGCGAAAAATTTCGAGACATCTGTTCCATTGCTGGTTTAAGTTTTGCGTCATAAGGGCAGAGGAGATTTGTAGTTTTAACGTTAGAGGAGATTCGATTTCTATTTAGCTTCGCAAATTTCCGACAAAAAATTCTCAAAATAAAACACCTTTTTATTTGGAAATTTACAACTCACTGCACGGGTTTGAAATTCAGATTGTTATAAATTGTCTCGAAAGAGGTTTGATAATCCCTTTAGGATATCTCTGTAAGCTATTGAGGCTGTTTGAGTTGCGGCTGCAGAAGGCCTTCATCCGCATCCCGTGACAATGGCGGCGAATCGCCACTAAACAGCTAAAATGCTTTGTAGATATGGGTGATTCCGAAGTTTAGCGCAATGCGCGTCGCTATTTGTAATGATTATAAATAAGGATGATGCATGTGTGTAATGCGTAAATCCGTGATGACCCACGCCGGCAAAACTATCAGAATACCTTTATCGAGATGTAGCGTTTGGGATTCTTCTTAACATCCTGCAGTAGCGAGTCGAGGCTGACGGCCGACGCGTTGAGATTGTTGTATAGAGCCGGGTCGTTAAGCAGAAGCCCGATTGACGAGTCTTTGGAGTTGAGTTTTTCCATCGATGCGTTAAGGCTTGATGCGATGCTGTTGACGCTCTGCATAGTCGAATCAATGGGCATATCCTTGAGTTTGACCGAGAGTTCGTTGAGATTGGCGGAGATGGTTTTGAGTTCGCCCATGAGGTTCGATGCGTCGCCCGCGATAGCCGGCATAGCTTTCATTGTGGTGCTCAGGCGGGCGCTGCTCGTCTCCACGTTGGCCATAATCTTATCGAGTCGCTGAATTGAAGCCAGGAGCGCGGGGTCGCTTACAAGAGTGGTAATTTGCGTGAGTATTGAATCGATTTTCGGTAGAATGGCGGTCACCGAGGGCATGATATTTTCAGTGACGTTGCTCATCAATCCGGCCGCGTTCACGCCTAATAGACGGTCGCCCACGTCGTGGAAGTCGTTGCCGGGAGCCATGATGAGGGTTATGGACGATGTGCCGAGCATGTCGGTGGTCAGCTCGGCTTTAGTTCCGCGTGGCACTTTGAGATGGCGGTCAAGACTCATCTCCACTTTGACGTGTCCCGGATTGTCATATTCATACTGGATGTCGCGCACCAGGCCGACTTTAAATCCGTTGACAGTAACGGGCGCCGATTTCGCAAGGCCGGCGACGTCGGTATATGTGGCGTAATAATAGTTCGATGGTTTGAACATGTTGACTCCCTTAAGGTAGTTGATGCCGAAAACCAGAATCAGTATGGCCAGAAGCACGAGGCCTCCGATGATAAGCTCTCTTGAAAAAATCTTTTTCATATCGTGATATTTATTTTATTCGTTTTTCTCCGTCGGTAGCGATTATAAACGCATCGGGGAAGAGTCGACGGACAGTTTTGAGGTCGGGGGCGGCTTCTTTTCTGGAACCGTAGCGCCCGTAAGTGTATTTAACCACACTTCCTTCGCGATAGTATTCTACCGGGCTAAGCCCTTTGAATTTACGGTCTTTATCAGGAAGAACGCGTGGGGCGGTCAAAATCTGGATTTTGAACACGGTGGGCTTGGCTTCGCTCTTGCTGTCATTATGGGCAGCTGATTGCTCTTGCCTATTGTCTTTTTTATCTGATGTGCTGTCGGGCTTGGTGCCATTGACGGTGATTTCGCCTTTGGTCGTGTCGGCATCTATAGCGCTTGAGGACACTTCAGATTGGGGGAGGGCGTCGGCGAGTAACACGTGGCGGGATCGAACATAGTTGGTTATGCCGCGGAATATCGCTGAAGCAAGTTCTTGCTGGCCCTTTTCTGAAGCCAGATATTTTTCAACCGAGGGATTGCTGATGAAGTCAAGCTCGACGAGCATCGCAGGCATAGCCGTCTTGAAGAGCACCCAGAAATTGGCCTGACGCACGCCGCGGTCGGCGCGTCCGGCTTTCACAAGTTCGCGCTGGACCATGTGGGCGGCTGATATGCTGCGCTCCATATGCTTGTTCTGGCTCATCTCGAAGATGATGTAGGATTCGGAACTTGTAGGGTCAAAGCCGGAATAGGTTGTCGAATAATCCGACTCGAGTTTCATCACTGAGTTCTCGCGCATGGCCACCGCCAGGTTTTCGTCGCTTCGCTGAAGTCCGAGTGTATAGACTGAAGCACCATTGATAGTGGTGCGTTTCGGCGACTTTTTGTCAAGTGAATTAGTGTGAATCGACACGAAAAGGTCGCCTCCGGCTTTATTGGCAATGTCGCAACGTCCCTGGAGGGTTACGAATTTGTCGGTGTTTCGCGTGTATATGACTTTAATCCCTTTTCTTGCGGAAAGCATGCGTCCGAGTTTAAGGGCGACGCCTAAATTGATGCTTTTCTCGTTGGAGAAGTTGCCGAGCGCACCGGCATCATGCTCACCGTGACCTGCGTCGATAACCACAACGAAATCTTTCGCCGCTGATTTTGCGGGGGCTGCCGCGCCGCAATCAGAGGCGGAGCAGAGAAGAGCGAGCGTGGCGAAAAATACAATCAATATGTGGTTATAATAGGCCATATCATCTTTAAGTTAGCGCAAAATTACAAAATTATATCGAACGTAGAGTGATTTAATGCTATTTAAGAGTGCATCCTTCACTCGCAAAGTGTTAAATCCTGAAAAATGGTATCCCTATTAACTTAAATTAAGAAAACGCCCGAATACCGCATTATCACTCGCTTTTCAGCCGCTCCGGCAGATTAATGCAGAGTAGGTCAAAGTGTTAAATTTTGCAGACGGATGAGAAATACCTAACTTTGCAGTGTTATTATAGTAAAATGCGTGGTCAAAGAGTTGATGCGCAAGCCGAAAATCGGCAGGGAAAGCTTCGGGTTGTACCCCGTTATCCGGCAAATCGAACGCGTCCGGTATTTAATGCCTTTCCCGATGTCTAACATAAACTTTATATAATGAAGAAAACAATGTTTAGCATTGTGCTCTTCGCTGTTCTTCTTTTTTCAGTTTCGGCAAACACCGAGCGAGTTTACCAATCCGCTGAAGGCTATAGGGCTCCCGGTTTTGAAGTAAGTGCTGCAGACGGCAGCCACACACAGAATCTTGCCGATATGCGCGGAAAGTATGTTCTTGTGAACTTCTGGGCGGCCGATGATGCCGCTTCGCGCTTACAGACCCGGGAATATTCCCGATTCCTTTCCGGTCGGACTGAGGACGAACAATTTTGTCTCTTGTCGGTCAACTTCGACCGTAGCGAGCGCCTCTTTCGTGAGATAGTGCGTAGGGACAATCTTATGGCGGAGACACAATTTAACGTCCGGGGCGAAGATGCTGCCAGGATTATCGACGCATATCGTCTGGACAAAGGCTATCGGTCGTTTCTTGTTGATCCTGACGGAAAGATTATAGCCACGAACCCCGACACACAAACCCTCGCATCCCTGATAGCGAGAGGATGAGATGATGCAAAGCTGATGGACAAGGCAAAATCGCCAATTGTTCATCTGCTTTTTTATTGTAAAATGTCCAAGGTGTCACCGGAATCAGAAACTGTCGAGGTGCATCGAATCAATAATCTCTCTGGCTCGGTCAAGGTCCTTTTTAAAGACCATCAGACGCAGAGCGCCCAGTGAACTCATGCCAAGCGGATAGACGCTTGAGAATATCTGATTGTCGATTGTCGATGCGATGCCTTCGTCGCGCAGAGCTCCGAGGGCAAGATTGGCGGCTACGCTGTCGTAAAATCGGCGGCATAGAACTATTTCGTCGTTATGTTTGGAATCGTTCATATTCGAGGTCTTTTTTTACGGATGGTTTAAATGATAAAAAGAGACTACTCACATAGTCTCTTTTTATGAGTTTCCAATAGGTACAATTTCTAAGGTAAAAAAGATTGTGTTAGGTTTCTGATGCAAAGGTAGACCCCCGTGAGTGCTAAATCAAATAAATTAATATGTTGTTCAGCATTGTTTTTTAAGTTTTATCCGTCAGTGGACTGTTTAGAACTGAGATAATCTGTTTGAAATTAGCGAAATATAGAAATGTGAGAATCCGGGTTGATATAGATACCTATTGTTAAAATATGTTATTCCTAAAGACTTAATGCCGGAATCTTCTGCATCGTCAGCGATGTTCCGTCCCACACGGCGTAGGCCATGTGGCTGAAGGCGTCGCCGAGAACCATCAGTGTGGCTCTGCCATCGGGGCCGACTTTTCTGACTGCCGGTGTATGGCGATGGCCGAACACGAAATAGTCGGCACGGTGGCCGCTTTTTATGTAATCATCGGCAAATCTCACAAGCGGATCGGAATCGGAGAGCTCCGAAGGGCTGACGTATGCGCTTGTGGCCCGACTGTGGGTCGACCATCGGTGAGCGAATCCAACGGTCCAGCGCGGATGGATGGCCGAGTAAAGCCGCTGGCAGATGCGGTTACGGAAAATGCTTCGCATAATCCTATAGGAGCGGCGAACTTCTCCCACACCGTCGCCATGCTCCATGACGAATACCTTGCCGTCAATTTCGCGGGAAATGACACCGTCGGCAACATCAATGCCGAGCTCGGTTGGCAGATAGTCGTAGATCCATATATCGTGGTTGCCTTTAAGCCACGTTATTTCCACGCCGCTATCCGACAACTCGGCGAGTGCACCGAGAAATCTGACGGCGCCGCGCGGCACTACATCGCGATATTCATACCAGTAGTCCATCACATCGCCCAGCAGAAACAACCGCTTCGCATCAGGCGCAATGCTTCTCAGCCATGCGGCTATACGTCGCTGATGACTGTATGTGTCGGGAATATAGCCGGCACCGATATGGAGATCGGAGATAAAATAAGTCTTGTCACGCATCGCAAATCCGGTAGCGTCTGTCGACAGGCATAAATGTTAAAGGAATCCGAGCTCAAGTTTAGCCTCTTCGCTCATCATATCCTTGTTCCATTCGGGCTCAAACACGATGTTGATGTCGGCACCCTTTACTCCATCGATGCTTTCGAGCTTAATGCGGGCATCCTCGACAAGGAAGTCGGCTGCCGGACAGTTGGGGGCAGTGAGGGTCATATCGATATGGATTACGGCATCGTCGTCCACATCTATTTTATATATAAGGCCGAGTGAGTAGATGTCGACCGGAATCTCGGGGTCGAATACCGTGCGAAGCATTTCCACGGCTTTTTCTTCAATCTGAAGTCGTTTCTGCTGGTCAATCATAATGATGCAAAATTAACAAACAGCATCAATATTGGCAAGAATCAGGGGGCAGGATTCACTGCGAAGCAACTCTATTTTATCGTTAGCTTCTGTTTTTGAAAAAAGATTTGTAAATTTGCGGTAATCAATAACCACTTTTCAAACTCACAGCCATGAGACTAATCATCGAACCGGACTACACCAACGTATCCGCCTGGGCCGCACGCTATGTGGCCGCCCGTATCAACGAAGCAAATCCTACTCCCGAGAAGCCTTTTGTGCTCGGATGTCCGACCGGAAGCTCACCTCTGGGCATGTATCGTGAGCTTATCAAACTCAACAAGGAGGGCAAAGTAAGCTTTAAAAACGTTGTAACCTTCAATATGGATGAGTATGTAGGCATACCGCGCGACCATGAGCAGAGCTACTATACATTCATGTGGACTAACTTCTTCAACCAGATTGATATCAAGCCCGAAAATGTGAATATTCTCAATGGCAACGCTGAGAATCCCGAAGAGGAGTGCCGCAAGTATGAGGAGAAAATCGCAAGCTACGGCGGAATTGATCTCTTCATGGGTGGTGTAGGCCCCGACGGACATATTGCTTTCAACGAGCCCGGTTCAAGCCTGACTTCACTCACCCGCATGAAAACTCTGACCAAGGATACCATCATTGCCAACTCGCGCTTCTTCGAGGGCAATGTAGATCTCGTTCCCAAAACCGCGCTGACCGTAGGTGTGGGAACGGTAATGGCCGCAAAGAGCGTTCTTCTCATCGTCAACGGTCACAATAAGGCCCGCGCGCTCAAGCATGGTGTCGAAGGTGGCATCAGCCAGATGTGGACCATTTCAGCCCTTCAGATGCATCCGAAAGCTATCATCGTAGCCGACGACGCTGCCTGCGACGAGCTTATGGTTTCAACCTACCGCTACTTCAAGGATATCGAAGGCGCAAACCTCGACCCCGAAACTCAGCTCTAATTCGCTGAAATTTCAAAAAAATAATCCAATCCGGGGAGTCAGAACTCATGTGTTCTGACTCCCCGGATGGTGTTTACTGAAGGCGATAAAGTAATACGTGAACTTTAAATGATGACTGTCAGGCCATCATAGGCAAGCTCGACGCCATTGGGAAGAGTCGGGTTAGTTTCAGCATGGAGACCCATATCGTGGCTGATGTGAGTGAGCAGAGCGCGTTGAGGCTTAACGTAGTCAATTACGTCGAGCGCTTCCGACAGGCTCAGATGAGAGTTGTGGGGCTTTGGGCGTAAGGCTCCGAGCACGAGGGTGTGGCAGCCTCTAACCGCATCGAGCGTCGGTTGAGGTATAATCTTGCAGTCGGTAAGATATGCAAGCGGGCCGATTCTAAAACCGAGGATGGCGAGATCGGGTGTATGGTTGACAGCCAATGGCATAATTTCGGTCTTGGCTGATACCTTAAATGGAATTCCGGCTTCAATGGCGGTGAGGTTGAAGCGTGGACTTCCCGGATAGCGATGCGGCTCGAAACAATAGGGCATCCGGTTCTTTATATCATGGATGACGTCGCTCCGGCAATAAACCGGGAAACCCTCCGGCTGCACGTAGCAATACGGGCGAAGGTCGTCGATTCCTCCCAAGTGGTCATAGTGGCTGTGGGTGACTATCAGCGCATCAATGTGTGGCTGCCCGGCCCTAAGCATCTGATGGTAGAAGTCAGGCCCGCAGTCAATCAGCACAGTGCAGTCGTCGGTCTCAACTATGGCCGAGCAGCGCTGGCGATAATCGTGCGGGTCGGTGGAGCAGCACACATTGCAGTCGCATCCCAGAACAGGCACACCGGTCGACGTTCCGCTGCCGAGAATGGTCAGTTTCATACTGTGAAAGTTGCAATTCTCTGGTCCTATTGCCGGAAATTCTTGAGCAGACCGTCTTCGAAAATCAGAAAGATACCGTTTTCGTACGTCCAGATTTCGCGCATGAAGCTATAGCCGGGGCGGCGATCTATGTTGGCCGGTGCGCCAAGAGCAAGGCGTGCTTCGTCGCGGGTCATGTCAAGAGCCACGCGTCCGTTGATAATCAGCTTCCAGTTTTCATCGCTAATCATCGGGTAACGCAGGCGAGGATCAGTCAGAGTGAAGATGTTGGCAAACTTACGCGGGGCCTTAAGGTCTTTGCCGGTCGAAAGATAGAGGCTGAACGGGTTGCCGTTCTCATCTTTCATAAGCAGACGCACCGGGTAGAAAGAGTTGCCAAACGTCACATCGTCAACCGTTACCGGGACGAACCGACGACCGGTGCGGGCGTTTCCCTCGGTGTCGTACCATGCCGAAGTTGTCACAAAATATGTATTTCCTTTCATGCGGGAGGCAACTTGCTTGATGAGACTCTCCTCAATCACGAAAGGGATGTCAACACTACCCGTCTCTCGCAGTCGCTGGGGCGATGCACCGGCGCGATACGTTATGGAATGACCGGAGGGGGTAGAGAATACGATGTCGGTAACGTCTTCGCCAGTGACCGATTGAGCCGGAATGATTTCCTTTAGAACGATTGTGTCGCCCGCCAGATCGCCGGCTGCTGCGCCGGTAGCGCCAAGCATTAACGAAATTTTATTGTCGGTCACATAAAAGCGTTTTCCGGGCGTCCATTCGGCAAACGGCTGACGGTCGATTCCTGACAGATAAGTGTCTTCGGGGCGTTCTATGATTTTTTCACGCTTCACGTCGTGAGCCGTAATCTTTGGTGTGCTTTCGACTCCGGTGAAACAGGAAGTGGCGCCGAGACCGAGGGCCACGGCGCCAAACGAAAGTATTGTGCGGTTAAGTCTGTTCACGTAAAAAAGATGATTGATTACAGGGTCAACGAGCCGACGGTTTCATGCCGAGATTCTCGAATATGAACGAGTAGATGTCGGTCTGTTCATCGATGACTTTGGTGATAGGTTTGCCCGCTCCGTGACCGGCTTTGCTGTCGATTCGGATAAGCTTGGGCGCATCGCCGGTATCGGAAGCCTGAAGTGTTGCGGCATATTTGAACGAATGGGCGGGAACCACGCGGTCGTCGTGGTCGGCCGTCGTTACCATTATTGCCGGATAGGGCGTCCCGTCGTTGCGGATGGTGTGGAGCGGCGAATAGCCGAGGAGGTAATTGGCCATTTCGGGTGAGTCGGCGCTGGTGCCGTAGTCGGAAGCCCAGTTCCAGCCGATGGTGAATAGATGGTAACGCATCATATCCATCACGCCTACGCGGGGAATGGCAACCTTAAATAGTTCGGGGCGAAGGTTGACGGTAGCTCCCACAAGCAGACCGCCGTTGCTACCGCCTTCGATGGCTATGTGCTCGGGCGACGTCCAGTTTTCGTCGATTAGATATTCGGCAGCTGCGATAAAGTCATTGAATACGTTGAGTTTCTGTTGTTTCGTGCCGGCATGGTGCCACGATTCGCCATATTCACCTCCTCCGCGAAGATTGGCCTGGGCGTAGATGCCGCCGTTTTCGAGCCAGAGCAAACGGTTAGCCGAGAAGCTGGGGGGCAGAGATATGTTGAAGCCGCCGTAGCCATAGAGATAGACGGGGTTCTTGCCGTTGCGTTCGAGGCCTTTTTTATAGGTGATGAACATCGGAATCTTAGTGCCGTCGGCTGATGGATAGAACACCTGCTCGGTCACATAGTCATCGAAATTGACTCCCTTGATTTCGGGCGACGATACGAGAGTGCTTGAGTTGTCGGCGAGATCGTAGGCGAAAACAGCCGAAGGATAGGTGAACGATGTGAACGTATAGAATACATCGGGGTGTTTTTTCGACGATGTAATTGAGCCGACGGTGCCGAGCGCGGGTAGGGTGATTTCGCCGGTGGTGTTGCCTTGCTTATCGGCTACAATGAGACGGTCGGCAGCATCCTGCTGATATTGAAGAATCATTCCTTCGGGAGTGAGGGCAACCGACGAAAGCACGCCTTCTTTTTCCGGAACAATTTCGGTCCAGTTCTCGCGAGCAGGTTTCTTGGGGTCGAGCGCCATCAGGCGATTGCGTCCAGCTCCATAGTTAGTCATAATCAGGAGTTTTCCATTGACCATACCCACCGGAGAGATACTGTATTGCTGCGAGGGTTCGGCGACAAGCCATTTCGAGGCCGGATTGCTGAGGTCTTTGAGCATGAGAGATTCTCCAAAACCTTCGCCAGCTCCGATTACGAACAAATAGTTGGAGTTTTCGGGAACATAAGCTGTGTGGAAATGGAGCGGATGGTCTTTGTCCTCAAAAACGAGTTTATCTTGCGACTGGGGTGTGCCGATTTCGTGATAGTAAATCTGATGATTTTCGTTAGCGTTTGAAAATTCTTTTCCGGCCTCGGGTCGGGGGTATGCGCTATAAAAAAATCCGTTGCCATGCCAATCGGCGCCGGTGAACTTTGCCCACTCGATATGGTCGTCGAGGAGCTGTCCGGTAGCGGTATCCATTACGTAGATTTCCGTCCAGTCTGATCCTGAGCGCGAAACGGTATAGGCGGTGTATTTACCGTCTTCCGACTGCATCATACCGGTAAGGGCAACGGTACCATCGTCGCTCAGTGTGTTGGGGTCGAGGAACACTTCAGGTTTGGCGCCGATTGAATCCATGCGATATATTACCGACTGGTTCTTCAGTCCGTCGTTTTTCGAGAAATAATACTTGCCGTCGTTTTCGCGTGAGGGCGCACCCTCTTTTGTATAGTTGTTAAGCTCGGTCAGACGCTTGCGAATATCCTCGCGGAAAGGAATGGCTGCGAGATAGGCGTTTGTTACGGCGTTTTCAGCTTCGACCCATTGCTTGGTTGCTGCGGAAGTGTCGTTCTCAAGCGGGCGGTAAGGGTCGGCTACGCTTACGCCGAAATATTCATCAACGGTATCGTCCTGTGGGGCTTTAGGATAGGTAAGCTGCTTGTTGGAGCAACTGCAGAGCATCATTGCTCCGGCTGAACTAATCATTAAAAAAGGGGAAATTCTCATTTGGTTGAAAGTAACGGTTGGTTGCGGTGTCAACGCGAGTGCAAAGGTAGTGAATCTGAAATAAATACCGCGAATAAATATAGTTTATAAAGCTGAATAATGTGTGAAATTTGCTGAAATGTGAGCGCTAAATCCGGCAAGTTAATTTCTTTTGAATGATAATCGTTGGTGTTTCAATGAGTTTGGCGATGCTTTGAGGATTTTAACACAAATAAATGACGAATTTTTTTGGAGATATGGAAAAAAGCCGTACCTTTGCACACGTAAAACATCGCGGGGTAGAGCAGTGGTAGCTCATTGGGCTCATAACCCAAAGGTCGTAGGTTCGAGTCCTGCCCCCGCTACTAAAGAAGAGCCGGCTTTAACAGTCGGCTTTTTCTATGCCTTTTCTCTACCGACAGTCGTTGGTGGACAGCGTGCTACTCCTCGGCGCGTTCGGTTACGGGATATGAAAAAACAAGGCGTTGTGCCGATTCACGAAGATTCGACACAGCGCCTTGTTTATGCTTTATTTATGGAGTTACTTAAGGGGCATTGGGATATCGCTTTCGCTGTTATCCCAGTCTGTTACGTTGACGCTGAATTTAATCGGATCGCCAAGTACGGGTTTACCGGGAGTAGGATCGTCAGGGTCTACATAGCCTGCGCCGTTGCTGAAATCGAGAGTGTAGACATATTTCTTTCCGGCTTCCCATGTGCCGCTAAGAGGAATTGATGCCCATGCATACTGGCGTTTCTGGCCATTATTGTCCGTTTTAGTGTCGGAGGGGAAGGGATATACCTGAGCGCCGTCGGCCGTGGTGATCTGGATGAGGACTGATAGATAGGCTTCACGCGCAACGTTGTCGGGGTCGCCTGTAGGACTCCAAGGAGTGAGTGTCTGCGGGATAAACATAGCGTTGCCGCCATCACCCATTATCGATACCGAATTTGCAGAAAGAGTGACTTCCGAACAGGAGGCATCGTAAACTCCTGTCTCGTGCCAGTCATCAAGAGTCCATTGCGAGGTTGAGAAGTCAAAAGTACCTGTTGTCTGCGGACGACCGATACGTGCTCCGGTTACTTTGTAGACATAGTTTGGATTGTCGGCTTTGGCTCGAAGTTCAATCTGCGACAGACGGTGACCGAATGTCAGCTCAACGCCTGTAGTGCCATTTGCGTCTTTTGTGCCTGAAGCATTAGCGGTAATGAAATCGACTTGGTCGGCGATTTGTTCGGGCGTGACGAAGCTCTGAAGTTCTTTTTGGTCAGAGTTGATAACCACGTCGGCGCCAAGTGCGTCGGCATTGGGAGAGTAGGCGTAGAAGTCAACTGCTGTGTCGTCGCCGGGCCAGTAATAGGGGGTGGCTGAGTTGAAAAAGTTATCTGAACCCTTGGTGTAGTCTACATCGTGGAACAGAGTCTGGTCACCAATCAGCGCAGTCACGGTGATTGACGATAGATTAGCATTGGTTGTTTCAGTCGCACGGGAGGCAACGCCCATTGCCGGGCGGAAACTGATAGCGTCTTCTTCGACGGTTTCGTGGGTACTGACAGGTTCGTCCTGTGCACAGGATGCCAATGATAGTGCAGCACCAATTGCGATAATTAAAGAGACCTTTTTCATAATAGTATATTTTTAATGTTTTTATATTCGTTTGTTTATGTGCTTTTACATCGGAAGTGTAATGTTTTCTACCAGCCAGTCCTCGACAACGGGCTTGAGACCTCCGGCGTTGACGATAGGATGGGGTAGGGGGAGACCGCGGAGCACGATGTGGACGTGATGGGAATCTTTGGCCTGACGCACCTGATCGGTGACATCGTAGGTATAGGTGTATCCGCTGTCATCGCTTGTAAAGTCGTGGATGGCGAGTGTATTGGAATGGGTGAAGTGAGGGCAGAGACCGAAAGTGAGAAATTCGGCGTGGATGCTCTTCTTGTCATTGTCGACAGTTACGGCGAAAGGCATTGTCTTATGGTTGTCGGTCGATGTTTCCTGACCGGGGTAAACACCGCCTGAAAGGCCGGAAATCGTTCCGAAGATGGTCGAACCGTGGTTGTATTCCAGATTGTCGATGTCGTAGATGTCGACTATATAGTGGCACACAGCTTCATGCGGGTAGAGAGTCATGGTGCGGTCGCCGTCGGTTTCGGCGTAGGTGAAGCGGCTGCCGCGATCACACCACAGCATATCGGGGGTATTGACGATAGCTTCGCTTTCTTCGCCCTCGCGTGACGGAACGAGGTCAGAGCTGTCGAACGACGGGGCTTCGGGAGTGAAAATCTCAAATGTCTCCACGTCGCCGGTATTACGCTGCAGTTCCCAGTCGGTATGGTCGCTGTTCATGCAAATCATTTCGTAATCGCCAAACGGTAGTGTTATCTGACCTCCGTCACGACCAGTGAACACGTAGCGCAGCGGGTCGCCTCCTTTTCGGTCAAAGAGATAGAGAGTCATGGCACCGGGATTGGCATCGGGAGCATTCCGCCAGTCGAAAACCACTTTTACGCTGCCGGCCCGACCACATTCCATGCAGAGGTCTTTATGATTGCAACCGCCTGCGGCGAGAAGCATAGGAAGTATTGTCAGATATGTCAGGAAACGTTTCATAGGTTTTCTCCTTTTCTGCGGTTATAGTTGTCGTGGCCGATGAGCCACACGAGTGAAATCTCTAATTTTGTGGGTCCGAACCAACTCAGTTTGCGGGTGGCTTCCCAGACGTAGCGGCCGTCGTCGCAGGGACGATATTTCACGTATTTGCCTCCGAGATAGCCTACGCCGATGGTGAAATCCATGTTGAGTCGGCGCGACAGAGGCAGGGAGTAGCCATATTCGACTCCGGCCATTCGCTGGCACTTGTCCCAGAGCGATCCACCCGGGCGACCACCCATGTAACCGGTACCGCCCCATTCGAAGTCGTAGGTGTAGACACCTGCGTAGATGCCGAGATGGTGTCCGGTAAGCGGCTTGTTGGCGGCCTGATGGCCAAACCAGCGTCGAACGGCAATGTCGCCTCCGTAGGCTCTCCAGTAGCGGTGAAGGCGGTCGGTCTTCCACCAGCCGTAGGTCCAGTTGGCTACGACAGAGTAGCTCTTTCCTATATAGAATTCAGCGCCAATACTCGGCAGGGCAAGTGCATCGTAGAGAAGATTCGTTTTCAGACCCATGTAGAACTTGCGGCCGGTGTCAAGCGGCTGTGAGGGAATTACAACTTCGGGTATTTCGTCGCCGGGTATTTCGACCACGGTGTCAGTGACAATTTCTTCCTCTGCCGGAACAAAGGGCGGATTGGCAAGACTGTAGTCTAAGGTGAGTCGCGACACTCGAAGTTTCGGAAAATAGTTGTGGAGCATATAACTATAGGCTTTTCCTGCGCCGATTCGGCGGATTGCCTGCATAGTCGTCTGCGGATTTGCGTTGTTGTCGCAAACAGCGCTTATTGCTGCTATCACTTCGCTGCGATAGGGAAGCGCATGGTCATTTATGGCGAGATTGCGTAGTCCGGTCCAATCGCTTCCAAGATAGATGAACGTCTTGAGCGAATCGGGGACCGATGTAAGTTGCGAAAAGTAATCTAAGATGGCAGCAGCACGTTTTTCTGATAAACGTTGATTAAGCGAAGCGGGTCCCTCGGGCGATGCTGCTCCGACTACGGTTATACCATTAAGCGTATAGAAGTTATCTGTGATAATGCAACTATCGACTATCGAACGGAAAGATTCCAGTTTGATTGCGTTGCTGTCAAGACCTGAAACTATCGCTGTTTTGGCAAGCGGGAAGTGGATTTCGGTCGAGCGGCTGAATGTCTGAGCGGAGGTCACGGACGAACCGGCCAGAACTGCAATCAGAAGTGAGAGTATCGAAACGGGAGATACTAACTGGCTTATATGTCGGTCTGAATGAAGCATTAATCAGAGTTGTAATTGTTTTGTCTTTACATTGTAACATTGTTGGTGCATATTAAGTTCCGAGGGAAATGTTAAAACCGAGTATTTTCT
>CAYUYQ010000006.1:0-33426 GCA_964449335.1 uncultured Bacteroides sp.
CAAGTGAGTTTGCGCGCCGCTATAAGACCATGGTAAGATAATTTTTACTAAATTTGCTCCGATAAATTCGATTCTCTGAAAAATCAATATCAATCACTATAAAATTTATGTACAGAACCAATACATGCGGCGAACTTCGGCTGGCCAACGTAGGTCAGGAAGTGACTCTTGCCGGCTGGGTACAGCGCATCCGCAAAATGGGCGGTATGACTTTTCTCGATTTGCGTGACCGCTACGGAATCACCCAGATAGTTTTTGACAGTGATAATTCCGAACTTCAGGAGGCTGCTAATCATCTCGGACGCGAATACGTAGTGCAGATAACCGGTAAGGTAGCTGAGCGCGAAAGCAAAAACGCCAATCTGCCTACAGGCGATATCGAGATTATAGCAACCGAACTGAAAGTGCTCAATAAATCGGATGTTCCTCCTTTCACAATCGAGGACGACACCGACGGCGGCGATGATCTCCGCATGAAATACCGCTATCTCGATTTGCGTCGCGGATGTGTGCGCCGCAACCTCGAGCTGCGTCATCGTATGGCGTTTGAAATCCGCCGTTACCTTGACTCCAAGGGCTTCCTCGAAGTCGAAACCCCGGTGCTCATCAAGTCGACACCAGAGGGCGCGCGCGATTTCGTGGTGCCTTCTCGCATGAATCCCGGCGAATTCTATGCTCTACCGCAGTCGCCTCAGACGTTTAAGCAGCTTCTGATGGTGAGCGGATTTGACCGCTATTTCCAGATTGTAAAGTGCTTCCGCGACGAGGATTTGCGCGCTGACCGTCAGCCGGAGTTCACGCAGATTGACTGCGAGATGTCGTTTGTCAATCAGGAAGACGTCCTCCAGATGTTTGAGGGTCTGGTAAAGCACATATTTAAATATGTGAAAAATATCGATTTTACCGAGCCCTTCCCCCGAATGACGTGGGCCGACGCCATGCGCCTTTACGGTTCCGATAAGCCCGACACACGCTTCGGCATGACCTTTGTCGAGCTCAAGGACCTGACTGAGGGCAGCGGTTTTGCCGTGATGGACGACGCGCCCTACGTAGGCGCTATCGTGGCCGAGGGTTGCGCTGACTATACCCGTAAGCAACTTGACCAACTGACCGACTTCGTGAAGCGCCCGCAGATTGGAGCCAAAGGCATGATGTGGGTCAAATATGAAAAAGACGGTTCGATAAAGAGCTCCGTTGGCAAATTCTTCTCCGACGCCGTAATAAAGACCTGGCTCGAACGCGGCGGTGCGAAGCCCGGCGACCTTATGCTTATTCTTGCCGGCGAAACAATGAAGACGCGCAAGCAGCTCAACGAACTCCGACTGGAGATGGGTTCACGTCTTGGGCTGCGTGACCCGCAGAAATTCTCATGTCTGTGGGTAATAGATTTCCCTCTCTTCGAGTGGGACGAGGAGACACAGCGCTATTACGCTATGCACCATCCGTTCACTTCGCCCAATCCCGACGATATCGACAAACTCGATTCCGACACCGGCAGCGTAAGAGCCACAGCCTACGATATGGTTGTCAACGGAAATGAACTCGGTGGAGGTTCAATCCGAATCCATGACGCAGAACTTCAGGACAAGATGTTCCGTCTGCTCGGTCTGAGCGAGGAGGATGCCCGCTACAAATTCGGCTTCCTTATGAATGCCTTTAAATACGGTGCACCGCCTCACGGTGGTCTTGCTTTCGGCTTCGATCGCTTTGTGTCGATTCTTGCCGGACTCGATTCGATTCGCGACGTCATCGCATTCCCGAAAAACAATTCGGGCCGCGATATGATGATTGACGCACCTTCGCGCATCGACGATTCTCAGCTCGACGAACTCTGCATCAAGGTAGACATCCCCGAGGAATAACCGATGCCCTCGATTCAGGAAATCATAGACACCGTGGAAACTTTCGCTCCACGGCGTCTTCAGGAGGAGTATGACAATTCGGGGGTGCAGACCTCCGATGACGCTTCGCAGCCGTGTACGGGCGTGCTGTTGTCGGTCGATGTGACTCCTGAAGTAGTCGACGAGGCTATCGAAAAAGGCTGCAATATGCTTTTGGCTCATCATCCGCTGCTGTTTCGCGGAGTGAAAAGTCTGACCGGAGCAAATCCAGTGGAGCAGTCGCTGATAAAGGCTGTCAAGGGCGGTCTGACGGTGTACTGCTGTCATACATCGCTCGATAACGCTACCGACGGAGTGTCGATACGCATGGCCGGCATGCTCGGACTGGAGCGCGTGGAAGTACTCGACCGCGATGCCGAAGGCTTCGGATGCGGGGCTACGGGTTATCTGCCCGCACCCCTTGAGCCGCAGGCTTTCGTGGAGCTCGTGAAGTCGACATTCGGTTCGCCGATAGCCCGTTGCAGCAATCCGGATACTGTGAAAAAAGTGTCTAAAGTTGCCTTGTGCGGCGGCTCGGGATCATTCCTAATCGGAATGGCCGAAGCTGCCGGAGCCGACGCCTTTCTGACGTCGGACATGAAGTATCATGACTTTACCGACCACGGTCGACGTATATTCCTTGTCGATATAGGCCATCACGAAAGCGAAAACTGCACTAAAGATATTTTTTATCACATAATTACGGAAAAATTTCCTAACTTTGCAGTCCGGTATTCCGAAAAAGACATTAATCCGATTAATTATTTGTAAGCACTGAATATGGCTACAACAGACAATAAAAACAAAGCTGAACAGAATCTTTCGGTTGAATCGCGCCTGAAATCGCTCTATGAACTTCAGACAATCCTCTCGCAGATCGACCGAATCAAGACCGTGCGCGGTGAGCTCCCGCTCGAGGTGCGCGACCTTGAAGACCTTATCGAGGGTCTTCACACCCGCATCTCCAATTTCCGCGCCGATATCGAGGAGATAAGAAAGAAAAGCGCTGCCGCTCAGGTCAAGATTCAGGAATCGCAGGCTAAGATTGATACCTACAAGATGCAGCTTGATAATGTGCGCAACAATCGCGAATTTGATCTCCTCACAAAAGAAATCGAGTTCCAGACTCTCGAAATCCAGCTTGCCGAAAAGCATATCAACGAGTTTGCCCGCGCTATCGAGGCTAAAGAAGCTGAGATTGCGGCCACAGAGGAAAATCTCAAGGATCAGGAGCACATCCTGACAGAGAAACGTGCCGAGCTCGAAGAAATCGTTAGCGAGACAAAGCAGGACGAGGAGCGTCTGCGCGAGCAGGCAAAAGCTCTTGAACCGAAAGTCGACGCCCGCACGCTTGCCGCATTCAAGCGCATCCGCAAGAATGCACGCAACGGTCTGGGTATCGTCTACATTCAGCGCGACGCCTGCGGTGGCTGCTTCAACCGTATTCCCCCGCAGAAGCAGATGGAAATCAAGATGCACAAGAAAATCATCGTCTGTGAATATTGTGGCCGCATCATGATCGATCCCGAACTGGCCGGCGTTGAGACCGGAGAGAACAAGGATTGATTCACGGCACGATAACGCTCGACAATCAGACCTAAATCACCATCCGATGGCGCCCAATGCTTTTTCCCATAAGCAGAGGCGCCATCGTTGTTAAAAAAACACGACATTATAAACGGGACAATATGATGAAATCTATTATAGCACTTCTGCTCCTTTGCATGACGTTCGCAACATCATCGGCTGCGGAACCGCAGGATATAAAAGACGCTCTTGGCAAACTCCTGGGTGGCGAAAAGAGTGACGAATCATCCGACGAAAAGGGCGGTGGTCTGCTCGATGCAATAGGGGGGCTGTTCGGCGGTAAGATGAGAATCAGTGACCTCAACGGCACGTGGGCTTATCAGGGACCGGCCATCTCGTTCAAGTCTGACAATCTTCTGAAAAAGGCCGGCGGTGTGGCAGCTTCGACAGTGGTCGAAAACAAATTGAAGCCGATGTATAAGACGGCCGGATTCGACCAGATGATATTTACGGTCAATCCGGATTCGACGTTCACGATGAAAGTGAAGCTCGTGACGCTGAAAGGAACCATATCTACTAATCTACCTAAAGGCTCGACAGCTACTTTTATGTTCAACTTCAAGGTTGCAGGAAAGATGAGCATCGGCAAGATGGAAGCCTACGTGACAAAGACCGGTAATAAAATCAATCTGACATTCGATGTCACCAAACTGATGACGCTGCTCTCGAAGGCGGGCTCCTTAACCGGCAATTCGTCACTGAAGACACTTAGCAAGCTTCTTGACAGCTACGATGGCATGTGTGCCGGTTTTGAGTTGAAGCGCACCGCTGCGTCGAAATGACCCTGGATACCGCTTCAATCGTAACGTACAAGACTTCGCTCCCGGAGCTTCGCCATGTGCTGCAGCTTCTCGACGGGGCGGAGACGGGCGTTGTGTATGTGGTCGATAATTCCAGGTCGGAGGCGATAGAAAGCGAGTGCGGCCATCATCCCCGCGTTGTTTATCTGCCAAGTGATAACAACGGCTATGGGGCAGGGCACAATGTGGCTTTGCTGCGTTCGATTGAAGCGGGAGCGAAGTATCATCTGGTTATGAATTCCGATCTTGATTTCGACCCTGCGGATTTGAAAAAGATGGTCAGCTATATGGACTGCCATCCCGATGTGGGGTGCATGCAGCCGCGAATCGTCAATCCCGACGGATCGCCTCAGTACACGGCCCGTCTGCTTCCGCAGCCGCTCGACCCATTCGTTCGTAGATTTATGCCTCAATGGTTTATGAAAAAGAGGCGTCACCGCTACGAATTGCGCATGCTCGATCATGACCGCGATTTCGACGCGCCCTTTCTTCAGGGTAGCTTCATGTTGCTGCGCGTCGACGAACTGCGTCGCCACGGTGTGTTCGATGAGCGTTTCTTCCTCTACCTTGAAGATATCGACCTGACGCGGCGGCTACACCGCCATTGCCGTACGGTCTACGCTCCGGTGGCGACCGTGCGCCACGAGCATCGGGCAGCCAGCTACCGCTCGCTGACGATGACGGCCATTCACTGCATCAACATGATTCGCTATTTCAGAAAATGGGGTTGGTTTCGCGATGCCGAGCGGCGCACGTTCAATGACGCCACATTAAAACAGCATCAGTCTTAAGCCATTTCCCGTTATAGGTTGTTTTGTCTATATTAATAAGATGAACAACCATGACAGAAATTAAACTTAAAAGGGCTTATGAAGCAGCCGACGCAACTGACGGCTACCGTATCTATATAGACCGTCTTTGGCCTCGTGGCCTGTCGCACGCCACGTTTCATTATGACCTCTGGGACAAAGAGATTGCCCCGTCGACCGAGCTGCGCGAATGGTTTCACGCCGACCCCGACGACCGTTGGAGCGCGTTCAGAGAAAAATATTTAGCTGAACTTAAGGCTAATCCCGCTTTTACTGCACTCCTGAACACAGTTGCGTCACACAAAATAGTGACGCTTCTATACTCGTCGCACGACGAGATGCACAACAATGCCGTAATCGTGGCCGCGGCGTTGCGCAACGATTCTATAAAGTAAGATATTCAAGCCCCTTCACGTGGTCGAAAGCCGTCTGGTCGGGACGCACCGGGACTATTGTACCCCAGCCACGGTCAAGCCAGTAGTTATCTGTGGTCGCATCATCGGGGTCGTCGTTGATGTAGCGGCCGGTGAGCAGATAAAACGGTTTGCCACCGGGCGATATGTATTCGGCATACTCCTCAGTCCAGTGACCGCGAGCGCCTACAGCCAATTTCATTCCTTTCGGCTCGCAGTCCTTGGGGAAATTGACGTTCAGGCAAACGTCTTTCGGCAGCCCTGTTTCAAGTACCTTATCGGTAATGCGTTTAATCCACGGGAGGATAAGCGAGAAATCAGCATCGTGACTATGGTCAAGCAGTGAGAACCCGATGGAGGGAATACCTACGAAATTGCCTTCAATCACGGCTCCCATCGTGCCGGAGTAGATTACGGAGTTGCCGGAATTAGAACCGTGGTTTATTCCGGAGAGCAGGATATCGGGACGACGGTCGCGCATCAGGGCGTGCATGCCGAGTTTCACGCAGTCGACCGGTGTGCCATTGACAGAATAAGCCTCGATACCACCTCCGAAATCGACTTTGGTAAGTCGCAACGGGCTGTCGACGGTTATGGCCGACGCCTGTCCGGATTTCGGTCCGTCGGGAGCTACAATCACCACCTCACCAATAGAGCTTGCGGCTTCAGCCAGCCGATGGATGCCGGGAGCACTTACCCCATCATCATTCGTTATAAATATAAGCGGTTTCTGTTTCATAACGTGTAAAAAATCTTTATACGGTCGATAAAAAATGACGCAGATGTGTTATATATTTGTAGATATTAACGAAAATTCAAGTATTATGGTTATCAATCGTATTCAAACTCTTTTTCTGATTCTTGCCGTCGCAGTGATGGTGGTGTTCTTTTTCGTGCCTTTCGGCTACGAAGTTACAACTGATCAGGTAACGGGCGTCTCGGCTCTAAACCCGCTAAAGGCAGTGGATATAGCCGGCCTTGTCGTTCCTACGGCGGTGGCTATCGGTCTGCTTGTAGTGGCTATTTTCCTCTTCAAGAAGCTCTCGGTACAGAAACTTTTCACGGTCCTTGCCGGTGTGGCAGTAGGCGTGTGCATTATCTCTGTAATCTACATCCTTGTAGCAGGGATGTCTGACACTAATCCCGATATCGCTCTCTCTACTACCTGGGGTGGCGGAGGTATTCTTCTGATTGCCGCTCTGGCTTCGATAATAGCAGCTTACAGAGGCATGAGCCACGACCAGCGTCTGCTCAGCAGCGCTGACCGTCTGCGTTGAAACCACATAAATCACGAGTGTCACTCGCGATAATAGACTCTTTTGACTCTCGATGCCACCGATGTGAGCACTTCATACGGTATGGTGTCGAGAGTCTCTGCTATACGGTCGACGGGTATATCCGGGCCGAATATCTCCACTCGGTCACCAACGTGACACTCCCGGCAGTCGGTTACATCAATCATGCAGGCGTCCATGCAGACGTTGCCGACGATAGGGCACAGCGTGCCGTTGACCATCACACTGTGGTGTCCGTTGCCGAGATGGCGGTTTAGCCCGTCAGCATAGCCTACGGGGATTGTGGCAATAACCGAATTGCGCTCAAGCACGCCGCGGCGGTTGTAGCCTATGGTTGTTCCGGCGGGCCATTCTTTGATGGAAATGACGGTGGTGTAGAGCGACGAGACGGGGCGAAGGCCGTCCTGCGAGCCGTCATGCATCGTGGCGATACCGTAAAGGCAGATGCCGAGACGCACCATGTCATACTGGTGGGCCGGGAAGCGGCTGATGCCGGTAGAGTTGAGTATATGGCGCATGATATGGTGGTTGAATCCGCTCTGCAGCATGTCGGCGCAACGGTCGAATATGTCGAATTGCTGCATAGTGTAGTCGTCCATCAGAGGGTCGTCGGCAGCTGCGAGATGGCTGAAGACCGAGCAGGGGCGCACCGCTTTCTGACGCTTCAGAATGTCGATTATCTCGGGTATATCCTGCTCGATGAATCCGAGGCGGTGCATTCCGGTGTCGAGTTTTATGTGCACCGGATAGTCGGTCAGTCCGCAGTTTTCAGCTGCGGAGATTATCTCATGAAGTATATCGACGGAGTATATCTCGGGCTCAAGATTGTAGGCAAACAGAGTGCGGTAATTGACCACACGCGGATTGAGTACCATGATGGGCATGGTTATGCCGGCGCGGCGTAGTTCGACACCTTCGTCGAGTACGGCCACGGCCAGATAGGCTGCTCCCTGAGCCTGCAGGGAGCGGGCGAGTTCGTAAGAACCGGCGCCGTAGCCCGAAGCCTTGACCATGCATACAATGCCTGTGGTCGGTTTAAGCATAGCCCTGAAAAGGTTGAAATTATGCACCATTGAGTCGAGATTGACTTCAAGCACGGTTTCATGCTGGCGCGCTTCAAGCATGTCGGATACCCGCTCGAAAGCGAATCCCGGCGCACCTTTAATGAGTATCATCTCATTATGGAAGTCGTCGGGCCCCATTGCGTCGAGCATCGCGGCCGTATCGGGGAAGAAAATGGCCTGCGAGTTGAAATAGCGGCTGTTGGCACTGATTTCCTCGCCTATACCGATCACCCGGTCAATACCCCGGCGCTCCACGAGCTCGGCCACGGCTTTGTAGCGTCGGGCAGGGGGTAGGGCTTCGTGCATCACATCGGAGAGAATAAGCGTGGTCGAGCGATTGCCGCGCGGACGGCGATTCATGAAGTCGAGAGCCGGGGCGAGCGAATGGAGATCGGATGTATAGTTGTCGTAAATCACCAGACAGTCATTGACCCCCTCAATCACTTCGAGACGCGTGGCTACGGGACTAAGCGCTTTCATGCGGCCGGCAATCGTCGAGCTATCCTTGCCCAGATAAAGCATTGCGGCGAGACAGTGGAGAGCGTTTTCTATTTCTGAATCGGAGGTTAGCGAAAGCGTAAGGGCATTACGTACTCCGAGGTAGGAGTATTCAATCTCGGTTGATTTCTCAGCTACGGATACACGGTTGATAAACAGCGGTGCTTCGGCATTGAGACGGCTCCAGCCGAGCATATCGGCGCCACGGCACTCCGAAACAACGGCTGCGGCCACCAGCGGATCATCAGCGCAGTAAATCACGCATTTCGAGTCGCGGAAAAGTTTGATTTTTTCGTTGACCTTGGCTCGGCGCGAGCTGAAACCCTCGTCGTGTTCCGACGATATGTTGGTGATTATGCCTATTGAGGGTTTGATGAGGGTCTGGAGCACATCCATCTCTCCGCTTCGCGATATGCCCGCTTCGATTATGGCTAATTCGGTATCGGGAGTTATCTCCCATAGCGATAGCGGGACACCTATCTGAGAATTGAAGCTCCGCGGACTGCGCACGACATTGCAATCCGGCTCGAGAAGCTGATAGAGCCATTCCTTGACGGTGGTTTTACCACGCGAGCCGGTTATGCCAATGACAATTGCTCCGGCCGAGTCGCGGTGCGCGCGTGCTATTGTCTGCAGGGCCTTTGTCACATCAGGCACGACGAGGAACACGGCGTCGTCAACTCCGCGCATATTTTCGGGGATATATGAAACGCAGAAGGCGCGCACGCCCGATTCGTAAAGCTGGCGGATATATCGGTGTCCATCGTTGTTGGCGGTCGAGATAGCAAAAAAGAGCGAATCAGGAGCCGAAGTAAGCGAACGGCTATCGGTCAGAAGCACACCGATTTGAAAATCCTTCGCCGGTCGGTCGATATGAAGAAATGATGCTATGTCAGATAGATTATATTGCATAGATGTATGTGGGATTATTCGATTATGAGAGTAGCGGTTGAATTGACGGTAGAAGAAACGGATGGCTGTCGGCAAGCTCACGCAGCTGCCGGCGCGTGGCATCTTGGAATCGGGTGAACGCCGCATCGTCGGCCGTCAACTGGCGGTGGGATAGCCGGCGGGTCACTTTGAGGCATTTTTTTGCAAGCTCAGCGGTAGGGTCGGTGAAATAAGTTGCTGCGAAGCGGTCGAAAACGTAGTCGGCAGCCACTTCAGCCGGATGGCACATATCGGCGGCGTAGAAGCGGTAGTCACGCAAGTCATCGTTTAGTAGCTCATAGGCCGGGAAATAGGTGACACAGTCGTGATGACGCTCTCGGAGTTCGTTGACAGCCAGCAGAAGCGTAGCTTTACTCAATGTATTTACTATCGCGCCATCGGCGAGATGGCGTACGGGACTAACGGTGAACATAAACCGTATCTGCGGGTTGACAGTTCTGACTTCCGAAATGATTGTTTCGAGATAGTTGACGGCGGCTTCGACAGTCAGCATTTCGGTAGTGAACGTATCGGAGGGGAGTTTATGGCAGTTGGCAACAACGGTCGATGTCAGGCGATGACGATAGATTTTTGCGGTGCCGAGTGTGCAGATAAACAGGCCTCCGTCGGTAAGCGCCTCGTGCAGGGCGCGCAGTGCGGCGTTGATAGCGCGGCACGTCTCCTCGGCTGAACGCCGGCAAAGCATTGTGTGGCAGATAAACGAGCGGAACAATCCTTCGTGGAAAAACAGGTCGTCAGCGTTAATCTCCTTACGGCTTAACGCCATCTTTACCGCCAGACATATACTTGCCGGATTGTAGAGAGGTCCAAGCGGATTGACCGTGACCTGAAAAAGGCGCGAGCGGAGGCGGCTTCCCACTTCGTCGGTAAAGCAGGAGCCGAGCATGGCTATCGGTCCGCGACCGTAGTCTACAAGTCCCTTGTCCTGAGATATGTCAAAAGTGGTGCGGAAGTCCATAATCCGGTGTCTTATTTATTGTTGTAATCTGTCGAGAGTACCTTAAACTCAGTGCGGCGGTTGATTTGGTCGGCTATTTCCCGGTCGGCCGGGTCGGTGAGACTGTCGATATAGTCAGGTGTGAGAACGTCGCCTTCCTTGAATTGCGGATATAACTGTGCGATTCGGCGTGTAACGGTTTTCGGTGTCGATTTTCCGTAGCCTTTATGATTGAGTCTTTCCGGCTCGATTCCGACACCGACGAGATATTCAATCACGCTCATGGCGCGGCGTTCGGATAGCCGGTTATTATATTCGTCGGAGCCTACGCGGTCGGTATGCGAGCCCAGTTCAACTTTTATCGTAGGATTTTCGCGAAGAATAGTGGCGAGCGAATCAAGGGAATTTTTAGACTCCGGTCGGAGCACGGCGCTATCGAAGTCGTAGAGAATATTTTCAACCGTATTGGGGCGGATGACTGATGCGAGGCGGAACGATACATAGTAGTCACCGTCGGATTCGTCGGTGGTAAACTCACGGCGTGCGTTGAGATAGTCGGGGGCTCCGGCAAGCATGGCGTAGCTCACCCCCGGGTCGAGTCGCTGCGAAAATGAGCCGTCGGGGAGTGTGGCGGTCTTACGGTTGCTACCGTCGTTGCCAACGATTCTCACAATTGCGCCGCCTAACGGATTCTCCTCAAGATCCGTCACGATTCCGCTCAGAACCACGCGCATCTCAGGAAGCTCAAAGCAGTAGATATGGTCGTAGCCGCGTGCGTCGTCGCGTCCGGAGCTGAAAAATCCGGCGTTGTCACGCTCCGGGTCAAAGGTTATTCCGAAGTCATCGGCCGACGAATTAATGGGTGAACCCATGTTGGTTACGACCCATGAGCCGGAGGGCTGCAGTTCTGCCATAAATATATCGAGGCCACCTAATCCGGGATGTCCGTCTGATGAAAAAAACATTATACTGTCAGTAAGGATATAGGGAAACTCCTCGTTGCCGGGTGTATTAATGGATGGGCCGAGATTTTCGGGTGCGGAGGTTTTTGAATCTGTGATTGCCACGCGCCACAGGTCTTTCTGTCCGTGACCGCCATAATCGGAAGTAAAGTAGAGGTATTGGCCTGACGGACTGACAGCAGGATGACCGCAGTTGACATCGGGATTGCTGAATAGCTGCAATGCTTCGGGCTTGCTCCACTGCGCTTCGTCGCGCTTGGACACAAGAATTTCAACCCCCGTATCACTGTCGGATGACCGCCGGGCAGCAGTGACGTACATGGTGTTGCCGTCGGGTGAGAAGCTCACTATGCCTTCGTCGTCGTCGGAGTTGAGTTCGCCGGCGGCTGCCTGAGGGCGTTGCCAATTGCCTTGGGCGTCTTTTCGCATGACCCAGATGTCACCCTTTTTCATGCCGGTGATTTCGCTTCGATTTTTGCCGGTGACTTTTTCATTCGTGGTGGTGAAATAAAGCTCGTCGGCAGTGCGGTACTGCGGCGCAAAATCGGCTCGGCGCGAGTTGATGACCCGGGCCGGTTTTACGATATAGCGAGTCGGATTCTCTTTAATCTTTTTAGCTTCGAGCGCGCCTTGGAGTCCGGCCGATGCTTCGCGATTGTCGGGAGCCAATTCGAGATACTCGCGGTAGCGCTCGACGGCTTCGGAGTATTTGCCGCTTGCGTGAAGCGACTGAGCCAGCCGTAGTACTGTCGATGAGTCGGCGCTGCCATATCGGAGTGCGTTGGCGTAAGCCGTGGCTGCGCGCGCATGTTGATTGAGACGGCGGTGCGCTTCGGCGAGCTTCAGGGCAATGGCTCCGCGTTTTTCCCGGTCAGACTTCTTATTTAATCGATTGTAAATCTGTCGATAGGTGCGTGAGGCGTCGTAGTATTCACCGCGTGCCATCTGGCGGTCAGCAACCGTCACCGATGGGCCGCTGCACGACGTTGCAATGACTCCGGCAAGCAGACCAATCAGGATGATTATTGCGGTAAGGGCCTTTTTCATTTTATAGGATTTGCGTTGAGTAGCAATATGCAAATTTACAAAATATTGTTGTTTTTCAATCAAAAAAACGCCTCCGGCTTCGACGGCCGGAGGCGTTGTTAAGGATAATCGTGTGGCCTTATTCAAGCCACCGGATAGAGTCGGATTTTATTTCACGAGCGAAGCAACATCAACTTTCGAAAACTCGAGGTCGTTGAGAGCGGCGTTGGCGAGGCTCGGATCGAGCGAAACGGCTTTCTTGAGGTTCGAGGCAACCATAGCGCTGTTGTTGGTGCGGGCGCCGAGGATTGCGGTCAGGTAATAGGTCGTTGCGTCGGGGTTGGCAACGGCTGCAAGAGTGTTCTTGGCTGCGCTGTAGTCCTTGGTGAGAATCTGAGCGAGAGCGGCGTTGTTGGTCTTGCTGCTGCCGAAAGCTTTCACTGCGGCAGCGTTGTCGCCCTGAGTCAGATAGTAAACGCCGAGAGCGTCGCCGAGACCCTGCTGGCCGGCGGCTGAACCGAAGCTGCGGTTAGCTGCATTGTAGTCCTTGTTGAGCAGAGAGATAAGGCCCTGGTTCATCTTAGGCTCGGTTGCGTTGGGTGCGAGCTGGGCAGCTTTGTTGAAGTTTTTGATGGCGTTGGTATAGTCCTTGTTGACATACTGTGCGAGACCGAGGTCGTTGAAGCCGCGGTAGTCGTTGGGGAAGTATTTGGTCACTGCCTCATAAACGGCAATCTTACGTTTGTTGTTGTCGGTAAGGGTTGCGGCGTAGAGGAGTTCGTCGACGGTCAGTGATGAGGGGTTTGAATCGAAAGCAGCATTGATTTCGGCGTCGCTCTTACCGATTACGTCGATGCTGGCGGTAATCTTAGAGTAGCGGAGCTGCGGGAGGATTTCCTCGGCGAGGGTCTCAAACACGTTGGAGAGGTCGCGGATGCGCTGGTCGCGGAGTTCAGGATCTTTAGTCTGCTGAAGGATGCTGAGGATGAGTTCTTTGTCCTGGATGTTGGAAGCAGCAACGAGTTTCTGGAATCCTTCCCAGTCTTCGGGAGTGAACTGAGCGGTGAGTTCGCCGAATTCAGTGATTTTATCTTTTTTCAGACGGTCGGTCACGAATCCTTTGGTGTTCTTCTCACGTTTCTCAGCGAGCTGAGTGTTGAATGAGAGAGGACCGTCGGGCGAAGCGTATGATTCGATGTTGATTTCCTGAATCTCGCGGTTGTTGGCAGCGGCAGCGTCGCGGAGCTGCTGGTTGAGGTCGAGCATTTCGGGCGAATCAATCTGATTCTGACGGATGTTGGCCTGATTGATGATAAAGCGAATCTGAGCGCTGTATTTCTCGTTGATGATGCGCTGGAAAGCATCGGGAGCGAGAGCGGGATTGACAGAAGCGGCATTGGCAAGAGCGGCGGTAGCGATTACGCCGTCAGCTACTTTCACGCGGGGAAGGGCATAGGTCTTGTTGCCCTGGGCAACGTTGAATGTGAGGTAGAGCTCGCTCTTCTGCATGGCGGGAGTGTAGGTGTAGTTCACGGGGATGGCCACGCTGTTGCCGAAACCGTAGTTGATTACGGGATTGTTGCCGCGCACCTTCTCACCCTGGAACGTAACGGGAGTCGAAGCGGTCTCGCCGGTAGCGTAGACAAGCACGGGAGTTACGGTTACAACCACGTTTTTCTTGAACACTTTGGCAGGGATGTTGCCGGTGATGGTGGCGGGAACCTGCGTGCCTACAACCTCCAGCGGATTAGGGTTGGTGGTGAAGTAGTCGGCTTTGAACGGGTTCATTTTGCCATTACATCCGGTCATTGCGACCATAGTGGCAAACGCCAGTGAATAGCTGATAATTTTTTTCATGAATGTGTATGAATAATGATTGGTACAATATTTCTCTTGAAATAGAAATTATGGTACAAAGTTAGTTTTTTATTATGAAAAAAAATGCAAGGAAACAGATGTATTTTTTGCCTATTTCCCTGCATTATTCGCTTTATATGCCGCCGGGGCGTAAAAGTTGTTACGTCAGGCTACGTATTCCGGTGGGGTATTGTCATCTACAACGTTGGGGACAGGGCCGTATTTGTTGGTGAACATCTGGCTGCTCTGAAGCATGAAGATAAGAAGTATGATGCCACCGACGAAGGGGATGAAGCTCAGAAGCCAGTAGAAGCCCGAATGGCCGGCATCGTGGAGGCGGCGGAACAGCAGACCGAATGTCGGCAGGAAAAACACCAGACCGATAACTGTCGGCAGCGAGTAGAGCGATATGAGATTGCTGATCACTTCGGGGTCGGAGGCGGCGTCGGGATTAGTGGCGAGTTCGGAGATGCCTGAACCGAATATCCCGAAAGAAATGAGCGTCGCTCCGGTCTGGATAAGATAAACAAATAAGGTGAACCACCAGAATTCCGATCTGGAAGCGCGTCCGGTAAAGCAGCAGTAATTTTTGAATGCTCTGTTGATAGCTTCACCGAATGAAACTTGACGTTGGTACATAAAATATGATATTAATAAATTAAATGATTGAACGATTAATGAATGAGACGATATATCTGCATTGCAAAAATAATCAAACATTTTTACTTCGTCGCCACGTTTACGTTTAATTTTTGACCATATCGCGTGTCCGCTTCGTCTTTATTAGAAAATAATTGTATAAATTTGTAGTCTCGACTACAAACGGTCGCTTAAACTATAAGATAAAAAATGAGAAAATGGCGAATTGAGGACAGCGCCGAGCTGTACAATATCAATGGCTGGGGCCGGAAATATTTTTCCATTAATGAGAAAGGACATGTGGCGGTTACGCCAGAGGAAGGTCTGGCTTCAGTCGACTTGAAGGAGTTGATGGACGAGCTTCAGGTGCGTGACGTGACGGCACCTGTGCTTCTGCGTTTCCCCGATATTCTTGACAACCGGATTGAGAAGATTTCCAACTGCTTCAAGAATGCTGCGGAGAAATACAACTACACGGCTCAGAGTTTTCTGATTTATCCTATTAAAGTCAATCAGATGCGTCCGGTTGTAGAGGAGATTGTGAGTCACGGAAAAAAATTCAATATTGGACTCGAAGCCGGCTCAAAACCGGAGCTGCACGCCGTTCTGGCCACGAATATCGACGAGGATGCCCTGATAATCTGCAACGGCTATAAGGATGAGAGCTTTATCGAGCTTGCTCTGCTCGCTCAGAAGATGGGTCGCCATATATTTCTGGTTGTCGAGAAGCTCAACGAACTTGCTCTCATCACTGAAGTGGCTGCCCGCATCGGCATCTCGCCCAACATCGGTATTCGCATCAAGCTTTCGTCGACCGGTGCCGGAAAGTGGGAAGAATCCGGAGGCGACCAGTCGAAATTCGGTCTCAACTCAAGCGAATTGCTTGAAGCTTTGGCTTTTCTGAAACGTCATAAAATGCAGGACTGCCTTCATCTGATTCATTTCCATATAGGCAGTCAGGTGACTAAGATTCGCCATATAAAAAACGCGTTGCGTGAGGCCACGCAGTTCTATGTCCAGCTCTCCAAGATGGGTTTCAATATCGGTTTCATGGATATAGGCGGAGGTTTGGGCGTGGACTACGACGGCACGCGCAATGCCGCTTCTGAAAGTTCGATGAACTATTCGATTCAGGAGTATGCCAACGATGCCGTGTCGTCGCTTGTCGATGCGTGCACCAAAAATAACCTTCCGCAGCCTAACATCATAACCGAGAGCGGGCGTTCGCTGACAGCCCACCATTCGGTGCTGGTCTTTGAGGTGCTCGAAACGGCATCGCTTCCGCGATGGAAGGACAGTGAGGAAATCGGTCCGGAAAGCCACGAGCTTCTCCGTGAACTCTATGATATTTGGGATAATCTTGATAAACCGCGTCTATTTGAGAGTTGGCACGATGCACTTCAAATCAGGGAGGAAGCCCTCGACTTGTTCAATCTCGGTCTTCTGGACTTGGCCACCCGCGCAAGCATCGAACGCCTTTTCTGGTCGATAGCACGCGAGGTCGGCGCGATGGCCAACGAGATGCGTCATGCACCTGAAGAGTTGCGCAAGATTTCAAAGATGCTTCCCGATAAATATTTCTGTAACTTCTCACTCTTTCAGTCGCTGCCCGACAGTTGGGCCATCGATCAGGTGTTTCCGATTATCCCGCTCAGCCGACTCGACGAGCGTCCCGATCGGACCTGCACAATACAGGATATCACCTGCGATAGCGACGGTAAAATCGCTAATTTCGTGACGCCCCACGGCACAAGTCCCGCACTCCCGGTTCATTCCGTAAAGCGTGATGAGCCGTATTATCTTGGTGTATTCCTCGTCGGAGCATATCAGGAGATATTGGGCGATATGCACAATCTGTTCGGCGACACCAATGCGGTGCATATCTCGGTCTACAAAGACCGCTATGAAATTGACCGCGTAATCGACGGCGAGACTGTGGCCGAAGTGCTCGACTACGTTCAGTACAATCCCAAGAAACTCGTGCGCAATCTCGAAACGTGGGTGACATCGTCGATGAAGGCCGGTAAGATTACGCCCGAAGAGGGTCGCGAATTCCTGAGCAACTACCGCTCGGGTCTTTACGGTTATACCTACCTCGAAAAAGACTGATAAATCGACGCCGACACGAGGTAATGACCGACAATTATACGCAGCGTTATTTCATGCACCTTGCTTATCGTGGTGCTCCTTTCCACGGGTGGCAGGAGCAGCCCGATGCTGTGAGCGTGCAGAGTGTGGTGGAGCACGCACTGTCAACCGTAGCGCGCGAACCTGTGAAAATCGTAGGGGCGGGCCGTACGGATGCCGGTGTCAATGCCCGCATGATGGTAGCCCACTTCGATTTGCATCGGCCGGTCAACGATACAGCAGCTCTGGTGCGTGGCCTCAATACTCTCGTTGGACGCGATATTGCCATCTATTCCATAACTCCGGTTCATGCCGACGCGCACGCACGCTTCGATGCCACTGAGCGAACGTATCATTATTATACGACCGCGCGTAAATCACCCTTCTTCTACCCGCTGTCATGGCTCGAATCGAGAAATCTTGACTTCGATGCAATGAACCGTGCAGCCACGCTGTTGCTCGAAACGCGCGACTTCACATCATTTTCCAAGTTGCATACCGACGTAAAGACAAATTTTTGCGACGTCAGGCGTGCCGAATGGCTTTCGACGCCTCAGGGTCATGTGTTTGTGATAACGGCCGACCGTTTTCTCCGCAATATGGTCAGGGCTGTAGTGGGTACGCTCGTTGACGTAGGCCGAGGAAAGGTTGACTTCGAGGGATTCCGACGCATAATTGAGGCAAAAGACCGCTGCTCTGCGGGAACGTCGATGCCTCCCGAAGCTCTTTTTCTCTGGGATATAAAATATCCTTACTGGAAACCTTGAAATACATAATACCAATCATATTATTCTGACTTGATGAAGAAATTATTTATTTCGGCATCTGCCGTATTCTTTGCATTATCGGTATTGACTGTCGTTACATCCTGTTCGTCCGACGATCCGACGCCGCAGGAAAAACCACAGCCTGCCCCAACTCCCGAGCCAACGCCTGATCCGACTCCGGCAGAAGAAGGTGTCGACGGTGCCATTAAGTCCTACTTCACCGCTGTGCTCAACGGTGAGAGTGCCGATATGCCCGATCTCAGTGAACTCGCTGTGGACGATGCCACCGCTTCGCATGTGTGGGAGCTTTATGCTCAGGCAGTTCAGGCAGTCGAGGCTCCGCTTCCCGCGCCTCTGGATCTTATGACAAATTATTCGTCGTACACCTCATCCGGAACCTTGCCGTTCAGCAACGGCGAGACCATGAAATATGCTTTGGCTTACAAAGGAACAAAACCGGAATCCGGTTGGCCGATGTTCTTCAATTTCCACGGGTCCGGCGATGCCAACCAGGAATTTCAGGCTACATATCAATGGTCGGCATATTATAAGGATGCTCCCGCTCTCTATTTCATCCCCCGGAGTCCCAAGGGCGGTGAAGGATGCCGCTGGTATCAACCTTCGCGTCAGAACATGTGGAATCGTGTGCTTCGCGCTGTCTACACTTCCGGTCTTGTCGATCCGAACAAAATTTATTTTATGGGAATCTCGGAGGGGGCTTACGGAACTCAGCGCATGTGCGGTTACTATGCCGATTATCTTGCAGGTGTAGGCCCGATTGCCGGTGGTGAACCCTATTACAATTTCGCGCCTCAGAATACAGCCAATATCTTTTATTGTGCGCGCACCGGCGAGCTCGATACAATGTATGGTCGCTATCGGTGCACCAAGAAAGCTAAAGCTCTGTGGGCAAAGATGGCGGAAGAGCATCCCGGATATTATGAGCATTATATCGATATTATGGGCGGCGCCGGTCACAGCCTCTATATTGAGAATCCGCCGACTTACGGTTACGATGGTATCACTGCAAAGCTAAAAGAGTATACGCGCAATCCTTATCCTAAATATGTTTATTGGGAGAACTACGGCTTGGGCAATGTCAATGGTGAGAAATATGAGTGCCGTGAAGGATTCTATAATCTTCGTGTTATTGAGGGACAAAACGGCAAGACCGACGGAAATGTGCGCGATGCTTATGAAATGACAATCGACGGTAACACGATTACTCTCAACGTATATATCGTGACAGTTACTCCTACCGAAAAGGTTAGTGAAGACGGATGGACAATGAATGTGGATGCCGAGCGCACATCAGAGGCCGCTACATCCGGAAAAATCCGCATTTATCTCAATAGTGAGCTTGTCGATATGACGGCTCCTGTCACCGTAATCGTAAACGGCGTAACGGTATTTGAAGGCAACGTAGCTCCGGTTGCTGAAACGATGGTTGAGTCAGCGGCTCTTTTCTTTGATCCGATGCGTGTGTTTCCCGCCTCAGTTGATGTTGAAGTGAGATAAGGTTTAAGGCCTTTGAGTGAAGATTAAAAAAAAACGGGCGCTGCGGAGTTTTTTTGCAGCGCCCGTTTTTTTAACGGTTGGTCTTTAGGAGCTTAAGGACTTTAAAGTCTTTAATGACCTTAGTGTTCCTTATTAATTCAGAACGATTTCGTCGACAAACACGAACCCGGGCAGACCCTTGCCGGCAGTGTGGAACGCCGGAATAGACTTCTCGGGAACTACAGTCACTCGTACCCACTGAGCGGTCACGGGAGCAAAGTTGAGCGTGTGGTTCACAATCTCGCTCTTATGCTCGGTGAGTGCGGGATATTCTTCTGAAGCAACTTCTTTGAAGTCTTTGCCGTTGTCGGAAACTTCTACGGAAATCTTGCGAGCATCGTAGATCCAGTCGTTGGAGCGTACGTTGGTGTTGATTGACAGTGATGAAAATTCTTTGGGCTGACCGAGGTCGAGAGTTGCAACCATAGGATTGGCGTTAAAGCCAAGCCAAGAGCCATCGTTGAAGGCATCGTGACCGAAACGGCCGTCGACAAGAGTCTGGGGTCCATCGGCGGTATAACGTCCGTGAGGTGGGAACGCAAAAGTCACTTCCGAAGATGTGGCTTTGTTGAACGAAACGCTATCAGACCATACGCGGCTCTTGCCTTCGGGGCGGATGACCGCAGCTTTGATTGTGCAGGTCTTGTCGAGGACAACAGGCTCGGTGTAAAGTTCGGAAGCCTCAGTGGGCTCGGTGCCGTCAAGGGTATAATAGATGGGGGCGTTGTCGAAAGTCGAAAGAGTCACTACAATGCCTTTGCCTTTCTCAATTGAGATTTCGGGCTGTACGTTGAAGAGGTGACGCGCATAGTTCATGCCGAAAGCATCATACTGATGGAACATGTTGGCCATACGGTTAGAGAAGTTGCGGAAATCTTTCTTTTCAGGTGCGGTCCACTGTACTTCCGACATAGCGGCCAGACGAGGAAGCTCATTGTAGTAGAGGTGCTCCATCGTCGAGATATATTCGGTCCAGAGATTAGCCTGAGCTCCAAGCACACGGGCCTGCTCTTCGGGCGTGAGGGTAGAGTCTACGGGATTGAACGAGTAAACTCTTTCGATGGGGAGATAACCGCCGATGCCGAAGGGCTCGTTTTCGGTGTCGAGTGACTGAGTATAGTCAAAGTAGCAGTAGTTGGTGGGGGAGAGGATGGTCTTCATACCATACTTAACAGCTTCAATAGCGCCGTCGGTTCCGCGCCACGACATCACTACACCGCCGTCAATCGGGCCACCTTCAAGGATTTCGTCCCAACCGATCATGTTGCGGCCGAGATTTTTGAGGGTTTCAGTGGCGTGAGCCATCACGTAGGTCTGAAGTTTCTGCTCGGCAGTAGAGTGGGCATCGGATTTAAGACCGAGCTCCTTGATTTTTGCCTGACACTTTTCGCAGACTTCCCAACGCACTTTGGGGCTTTCGTCGCCACCGATATGGATGTACTTCGAGGGGAAAATCTCTGTAATCTCGGTCAGCACGTCGTCGATAAACTGATAGGTCGAGTCGTTGCCGGCACACAGCACATCGTCGGCAACACCCCAGCGGGTCCACACTTCGTAGGGGCCACCGGTGCAACCCAGGTGGGGATAAGCCGTAAGGGCTGCGAGCATGTGGCCGGGAAGGTCGATTTCGGGGATAACGGTTATATGACGGTCAGCTGCATATTTCACAATCTCGCGGGCTTCGTCCTGGGTGTAGAATCCGCCGTAAGGAATCGAGTCGTTTGACTCAAAGTCCTTGAGAATACAGGTGCCCGAACGTTTCGATCCGATTTCGGTCAGACGGGGATGTTTCTTGATTTCGATGCGCCAGCCCTGGTCATCGGAAAGATGCCAGTGGAGGGTGTTGATGTTATGGAGGGCAAGCATGTCGATAAACGCTTTCACCGAATCAACGGGGAAGAAATGGCGCGAAACGTCAAACATCGCACCGCGATAGCCGAAGCGTGGTGCATCGTTTATTGTCACTGCGGGATACTCTACGTTCTGATATTTTGCCGAAGGTACGGCTTTGCGGAGTGTCTGGATGCCATAGAAGTTGCCGGCCGGTGTGGCACCGTTGATGGTGATGAGATTGGCGTTGACCGTAATCTGATAAGCCTCAGGATTTGAGTTTTCCAAATCGGCTTTAAGCACCACGGCATTTTTTTCGGGCGCTTCGGTCACGATTTTCAGGTCGTTCTCGGTAAGAGTCTTGAAATATTCGGCCATAAGCTCAGCGTTGCGCTTAAGCGAGTCGTTGTCGGCCGGATAGGCGATTACCGTTGAGGATGACAGCAGGAATCCGGGGCCGTCACCGGGCACGATTTCCTGGGGAAGGGGCACCACATTGTAATCGGCAGTCTGCTGCACCGGCGATGAGCATGATGCCGCGGCAGCGAGCATCAGGGCCGGAATGGCATGTCTGATTTTCATGATTGTGAAATTAATGATTGTTTGTTTTGGTTGGTGATTAGTTAGAACATTTCTACAAATTTAGCCAAAACTTCCTATACCTCACCTATAATAATATAAAAATGCAGCTAATCGCAGAAAAATACCTCGCCGATGCCTAAAAATAGAATCATAATTCGTAAATTAGCTACGCAAAAACTTTTCGTAGTCGCGGATTGTTATAATAGCAAAATTCAGTTATCAACATCAAAATCGAAACGACATGAAACCATTAAACATTCTTTTAGCTGTTGTAGGCGGCGCAGTCGCCGGTGCAGCCGTAGGTCTGCTCTTCGCTCCTGAAAAAGGTTCGACCACCCGCGACGAAATCATCAAGTATCTCAAGTCAAAAGGTGTAAAGCTGCATCCCTCAAAAATTGAGGAACTCGCCGATCAGATTGCCGAAGATATCGAGGCCAACGCCTGATTTCCGTTCGGTAATCCGCTATTGTCCGGGGCATCTTTGCCTTCAATAACAACAGTCAATAAAAAACTTACGATCATGGGTAATCTAAATCTTCTCTATGCTTTCCTTGGCGGCGCAATCGTTGGTGCCGGAGCTGCAATTCTTTTCGCTCCCGAAAAGGGCGAGGATCTCCGTCGCCGTATAAAAGACATGCTTCGTCAGAAAGGAATTATCTGCACCGAAAGCGAAATCGACGCTCTTGTGGAGCAGCTCACTCGCGAAATCGAGGACTAATCCGCCGTTCGCCGCTCGCTTTCAGCGCCGGAGATTGCCCGGCATGATGCGCCGCCTCAGCCGCCGTATGTGGTGAAAATGCTTTTTTTCGGCTTCCGGCCATGAAAGGCAGTTTATCCGACAGCGTGTCTGAGGTGGCCGCGTCGGTGTAATGCTCCTCCAGAATTATAATTTACATCGGACAGTCAAACATTATGGATAAAACAGATTCGCAGAACTCGTTCAACCGTCTTTGGGCCCTACTGCGCGATTTTCTTAATCATAAACTGGAATATGCCCGCCTGACGGGGGCCGAAAAGGTCACGGTGATGCTTTCGGGCATCGCTCTCGTCATGGTGGCCCTTATGCTCACGCTCTTCTGTATCTTCTTTCTCTCGCTGGCCATCTCGCAGTGGATAGCAAGTGCAATCGGATTGGGCTGGAGCTATCTAATCACGGCCGGAATTTACGCTATAATCATAGCGCTTCTGATAGTTTTCCGCAAGCCGCTGATTCAAGACCCCATAGCTCGGTTCGTAAGTAAAATATTCCTGTAACAAAACTTGCCGATATGAATTATTTACCTAAAAAGACAGATAAGGACAACGCGTGGGACGGATTCACGCTCGACGAGCTCCGCTACGAACGCGCCTATGCCGCAGCGAAAACAGAGATTTCGAAAGAGAAATTCTATGCGGCGCTCAATAATGTCACCAACGGCGGTAAGAAGGCCGGACTGCTTCAGACCGTGATGGGCGGATTGAGTTACTTCGACTATGGAGTGATTGCGTTCCGTCTCGGGTCGAAGGTGATTAATCTTTTCCGCTCGTTGCGCGGGCTGCGTCGCCGTCGTTGACGAAGCGATGTGCAGCTGCATATTTTGCCCCGATTCATTTACATTTCGTGCTTCTATAAGCCATCAGTATAGTATCAGTAGTTAGTTTCAGATGAATGATTATATGGAGGTGAGAATTGATTTCTCACCCTGTAATGAAGATATCACCGACGTGGCTGCCGCATTGCTTGCCGACGCCGGCTATGAAAGTTTCGTGCCCGACCGTGACGGCATCACTGCATATATTAGGAAAGAATCATACACACCGGATGTCGAACAAATACTGTCATCGTTGCCTTTTGCAACCGAGGTTGCCGTAAATGCGCTCATGGTTGAAGGCCGTGACTGGAATCACGAATGGGAGAAAAACTATTTCAAACCAATTGTGGTCGACGGCGAGGTTTTAATCCACAGTTCGTTTCACACCGACGTGCCTTCGTGTCGCTACGATATAGTGATTGACCCCAAAATGGCATTTGGTACCGGTCATCATGCCACGACCTGTCTGATGATACGTAGGATTCTTTCGCTCGACCTAACCGGAAAGGATGTAATCGACATGGGTACAGGCACGGGAATCCTCGCGATATTGTGCGCTATGCGAGGTGCCGCGCGAATTACGGGCATAGAAATCGACGAGGCTGCATGTCTCAATGCCATCGAAAACCGTCGGCTCAACGCGAGCGAGCGAATCGAACTAATAAACGGCGATGCCTCCGCTCTCGAATCGATAGACTACAGCGCCGATTTTTTTATGGCCAACATTAACCGCAACGTCATCACGGCCGATATAGAATCCTATGCCCGGAAGATAAAGACGGGCGGTCTTCTCGCCCTCAGCGGTTTCTATATGGCCGATGCGGCTATAATCGAGGCTGCGGCGGCTCCTTGTGGCCTAATCAAGGTCAATGTCATTGAGCAAGACAACTGGGTGAGTGTCCTTCTCCGGAAAGAAAAATGAGACGCTCGAGTAACCATAGGTCTCTATTATTATTTTCATTCATTTCATCACACTATGTCAGAAGTAAAAGTCAAAATAATTAATAAAAGTCATCACCCGATGCCGGGCTATGCTACAGCTCAGTCGGCCGGAATGGACGTCAGAGCATTTATCGCAACCCCGATAACGCTCGCCCCGATGCAAAGAGTGCTTGTCTCAACAGGCCTTTATATCGCTTTGCCTGAGGGCTACGAGTGCCAGATTCGACCGCGAAGCGGATTGGCTCTGAAGCATGGTGTGACCGTTGTGAATGCTCCCGGCACGATTGACGCCGACTATCGCGGAGAGATTGGTGTAATACTCATCAACCTTTCGACGGAGCCCTTTGTTATTAATGACGGAGAGCGTATATGCCAGATGGTCGTCGCTCCATATACCAGAGTCGGATGGCAACCGACTGACTCCCTCGACGAAACCGACAGGGGAGCCGGAGGATTCGGTCACACCGGACTCGGATAAGCCGATTCGGTAAAAACCGCCCAATGTAAATCTGCGACGTTGCCCTCCACGATTTTCTAATCTTATTATTCCCGTTCGCGTGAAATCATCAAGACTCAAACCGGTTTTATTTATCATTGTCGGCCTGCTTACGGGCGCGGCTCACTTCGCGGCGGCTGCCCGGCGCGACAATCCTTCGCAATCCGAAGCCGACAAACGAAAGGCCGACTACATATTCATGGAAGCCATGCGCTATAAGGACCATGACAACGCATCGTACTACGAACTCGTTTCGCGAGCCTACGGTCTCAACCCCTCGGATTCTTATCTGGCACGCGAACAAGCACTGAAAGAAATCTATGAAAGCGGTACCGACAGCGCAACCATGGCCCGCGCCTATGCTCTCATGACGCCCTACGTGAAAGATAATCCCGAGGATACATACGCAGCTATCATGTATGCCGACGTAGCGATGCGTGCCGACCAAGCCGATGCTGCGCGCGAGGCTCTAAGAGCCACATACGATGCCAACCCTACACGGCCCGAAGTGGGTATGACCTATGCACGCTTTCTGACAGGAAGCGGTCCCGATTTCTATCAGGAGGCCCTGGAGGTCTACGACACGATAATGGCTCGAAACGGTGTCTCACCTGAATATGTGATGGCAAAAATCAACGTATATGCTCAGCAATCCGACACGGCGCGCGTGCTCGACGAAGCCCTGAATCTTCTTTCGCTCAACCCGCGTTCACCCGAATATAACGCGGCGGTGGCAAGCGTGTATATGCAGATTGGTAATCCTGATTCAGCACTTTATTACTACAACAAAGCGGTCGATTACAATCCCGACAGCGGCGTGGCCTACTATAACCGTGCAAAATTCTACAGCACTATGGGCGACAGCGTGGCCTACGACCGCGAGGTGATGCAGGCCATAGGTCAGCCCGACCTCGATATGATGCCGAAACTCGGCATTCTCAACGATTACGTTGCCAAGCTTTATTCCGATTCGACGCAAGCCGGAAACATCAACCGCCTTTGCGAAATGCTTATTGACGAGTATCCTCACGAACCGGAACCGCGGCTGCTCTACAGCCAGTATCTTTTTGCGACCCGTGATTTCCGCAATGGAGCCGAGCAGCTTCAATATGCGCTCGACAGCGATCCGTCTGACTACGATTCGTGGAACCGTCTTGCTTCAGCCTATCTGATGGAGAAGGACTATCGGAAAGCCGAGCATGCGATAAAGGATGCAATCCACTATTTTCCCGACAGCACCGCACTATACATGCTCGGAAGCTATACCATGATGGAGCAGGACAATCTGAAAGCTGCTCTTCAGTATGTCAACGATGCCGAGTCGAGATTGGCCGACAACGCTTCGGCCAAGGACCGCGCAGGTCTGCTCAGTAGTAAAGCCGATGTGCTGTATAAACTGGGCGAAAAAGATTCGTCGTTCGCTGTCTCGCGTCGCGCGTTGGAGCTCGACCCCGACAATGCGTTATTGCTCAACAACACGGCCTATTATCTCGCATGCGAAGACCGCGATCTCGACAAGGCTGAAGAACTTGCTGTGCGTTCGCTCGAAATCAATCCGGAGTCGGTCAATACGCTCGACACATACGCCTGGGTGCTATTCAAGAAAAACAATTATGAGAAGGCGAAGGAAGTTATCGATGGTGCGCTGACCGACGTGGAGGGGGAGGACGCGGATATCGAGATAAGTGCTGAATTGCTCGAACATGCCGGTGACATTTACTTCATGAACCAGCTTCCGGAGCAAGCCCTCGAATTTTGGAAAGAAGCACTCGAACTCGACCCCGGTAATAAGCTCCTCCAGCGAAAAGTTGAGCACAAGACATTCTTCTTCAAGTAAGGTTATGCCGGAGAAATCAATCTCTCTCACAACAGACACAATGAAAATCAGAAAATTTATCACATTATTAGCTTTTGCGACTGTATTGATATTTACCGTCGAGTCGTGTCGTAGCGGGCGATCATCGGTTGGGTCCGGAGGCATGTCAGAGTCGGCGGTGTCCGGCGTCTTGACTGTAAAGGAAGCGCGCCGTCAACTCAGTCAAACGATTGAGAGCTATGGCCGTTGGCAGACGGTGAAATTGCCTGTAACTATTCGTCTGCGTGAACCGAAGTCGCTGACAATAAGCGGTACGGCCACGATGGAGCGAAACCGCAGTCTCGCCATATCACTACGCTTTCTGGGAATGGAGGTCGGAAGCCTCAGCATTAACTCAGACACTATCACAGTGATAGACCGCATAAACAAGGCATATTTTAAGGATGATGTAACCGCGTTGCTCGATGGGTTCCCGGCCACAGTGGGTAATCTTCAGGATTTGCTTTTGGGGCGAGTGTTCGTGCCCGGAGAAAGAATTGCACGTGCTTCTGATTTCGATGTAGCTTTAAGTGATACTCCGGAACTCTGGACGGCGAGTGGTGAGCTACATGACTACAACCTCAGATATAGCTACGCTTTCCGAGGAGCCGATGCGTTGAAAGCATTGGCCGTGAGGATAGCCGACAAGTCGCCGGTGACGTTTGCCTACAGCGATTTCTATTCATCGACTGCCGGAGCGTTCGCCAACTCTGTATCCATCGAGGCCATGGGTGGAAGCACCCCGGTTGAAGCCACGATAGAGTGGAATTTCAAAAAGGCTGTATGGAACGCGGCTGAAGGCGTTCAGGATAAGTCGAAAGTTCCGTCGGGCTATAGCCGTATTACTCCTGAGGCCGTAATGAAAATGCTAAAGAATCTCTGAGATGCGCTTTGATTCCGTAATTCGATTCATGCTGGTTGTGACTGCCGCCGTGGTGCCGCTACTTGCCGTGGCTGCTCCTCCACGCGATATGAAGAAAATAAAAAAAGAGAAAGAAGCTACTGAGCGCATTATATCTGACACTAACAAGAAACTCAACGCAAAAAATAAAGAGACTCAACGAACTCTCGGCCGTCTCTCGGAAATCAACGGTGAGATAGCTCGGACCTCGAGCGAAATTTCAACCATATCGCAGCAGGTAGATTCGCTAAACCGACGGATAAAGAGCGCTTCCGACACTCTCGATGTGCTGACCGGCCGACTTGATGCGATGCAGAAGGCATATGTGAGATATATGCGTGATATGCAGGGTACGACGGAGCCACTTTCGTTCATGGGTTTTGTTTTTTCGTCGCGTTCGTTTAGCCAGGCGATGGCGCGAATGCGCTACGTGGGTGAATTCGGCCGATGGCACAAGCGTCGTCAGCGAGAAATCAAGGATGCTTGCGACGAGCTGACGAAGCGTCGGGCTGACCTCGGCCGCATATATTCGCAGCGCGAAAATTCACTGACGGCTCTTAATGACAACAAGAAATCTCTTGAAACTCAGAAATCCGATGCTGATAAACTTGTGGTGAAGCTCAAAAAAGAGCAGTCGAGCTTACGGAACGTGCTCAAGGAAAACGAACGCCGCATGCGGAAACTCGACGACGAACTTGACCGTCTGATAGCCGAGGAGCAGCGCCGTCGTGAGAGCGAAGCCGCCGGTAAAGGTAGTAAGAAAAGCGACAGCAAGGGAAAAGCTCCCGCAAAGGGCTCAAAAAGCGGTGGAAAGGCTGACAAACCCGAACCGGCTCCAAAGGTGCTCATTGCTGAAGCCGACCGCCAGATGAATGGCTCGTTCGAGAGCAACAAAGGGCGGCTTCTTTTCCCGGTAAAGGGGCGCTATACTATCGTCAAGAAATTCGGACGCAACAAGCATCCGCAGCTCGAACATGTAGAGACGGTCAACAACGGTATAGACATCGGAGTGTCGGCCGGGACATCGGCCCGCTGTATATTCGACGGAGTAGTGTCGGCCATATTCCGTCAGGATGGATTTGGAAACATCGTGATGGTGCGCCACGGCAGCTATCTGAGCATCTATGCCAATCTCAGTTCACTGTCAGTCCATCAGGGTCAGAAGTTGACGGCCGGTCAGGAGATTGGTGCAGTCGGACAGGACGACAGCGGCCGCAATGTGATGCACTTTGAGCTGCGTCGCGAACGAAATAAGCTCAATCCCACCGAATGGGTTAGATGAAAAGCAGAATAACTTCCGGTATTCTCCGCTCAACCGCACTGTTTTCGGGTGCGGAGATGCTGAGCTTAGCGTGCGGTGTGATAAGAACAAAAGTTATAGCACTCATTGCCGGCGCTGCGGGTGTCGGGTTGCTTGGAATTCTTATGTCGGCGTGCGATATGGCGGGGGCGGTTGTCACTTCCGGATTGCGTACCGGCGGTGTACGGACAATTGCGTCAGAAACCGTGGAGCAACGACCCGAAGTCATAGGACTGATACGTAGGATTGCGCTTTGGCTCGGTCTTGGACTCGGCGCGGCGACATTTATTCTTTCGCCTGCGTTAAGCTATATCTCTTTCGCCGTAACGAGTCGCTGGGCTTGGTTCGCAGCTGTGGCTCTGGCGGTGGTATTCAATTCGTTCACGGCCTCGGAGGGGGCGGTAATGCAAGGCACCGGACGAATGAAACCGCTGGCGGCAGCGTCGGCCGAAGGAGCGGTTCTTTCGCTTCTGCTGTCATGCTGCGCGATTTACTTCATCAGAGATGAAGCCGGAATTGTAGCCATTGTTATAATATATTCTGCTATCACGGCTCTGACTTACGTTTTCAACGGTCGGAGCTCTTCGGTATACCCTGCTAAGTCGCTTTCAATGAAGGAGGTATTTAGAGAGGGAAGGGCATTAATGCGCGTGTCGGGCGCTCTTATGCTGGCCGGAGTCGCAGCGCTCGCTGCCGGATATGCTGTCATATCCATAATCGGATTTACTTCCGGAGTAGTTGATAGCGGCTTGTATCAGGCCGGTTATCTTATCATGGTCAGATATTTCGGCATTATATTCACTTCAATGGCTGTAGAGTATTATCCGAGGCTATCGCGTCGGTCGGTCGGACCGTGGCGGGCGGCGGTGATGATGAGGCATGAGTGCATGACGTTTCTTCCGCTCGTTACGGCCGGAGGTATTGTGCTTGCGCTTATAGCCACACCGTTGGTGAAGCTCCTTTATGATGAGAGTTTTGTATCCGTCGTGCCTATGATTTTGTTGGCGGTGCCGTCGCTCGTTGCAAGAGTCGTGGCATGGAACATGGCATTCGTAATTCTTGCACAGGGGAGTGCGCGGTTATACCTCGTTACGGAGTGTCTGGGTGCAGTCATGATGGTGATTTGCGTGGCAGGCGGATATACCCTGTTGGGGCTCGCCGGGGCCGGACTCGGCATAACGGTTGAATATCTGTTCTATGCGGCGATGGAGGCTATTGTGCTTCAAAGAAAATTTGGTATTTCGGCCGGTCGCCGGGTGTGGCTGACTGCAACAGTGTGTTTTGTCGCGTCGGCAGTCATGGCGTTTGTTGGTCTGTGTTTTTATCTTCTTCAGGTGTGTGGTTGACCTCAATCGAATGGTTTAGAGGTGAAAGTGTGTCGGGGAACGCCGGTGTCAATTCCACTTTTCCAGGCAATCCGAATGTCAGTTCTTTCGGCAGTCCTCTAAGATTATTGGCCGACTTGCGATGACGGGCGTAAGCGTTGGCAAGCCGGGTGTGGTAGCTGTGACGCGTATAAGCCGGACCGTTGTAGCCACGGGCAAATGCCGCCCAGTTTTTGGCGCGAAGCGGTTTGTCAAGACCCGTGTTGACAATAAAATTGGCGAAGAGTTCAAGCTGGTCGCGCTCAGAACGGCTCATTTTATCCACGAAATCCTTTAGATTTTCAGCACCGCATAATTTCCAGTTGAAGCCGCCAATCTGAAACATTCCCCAGAACGTGCCTTTAATCGCAGCTTCTTCATTGATTGTGCGGGCCATGCGCAGGCGGTGATGCTCAGCTGCCTGAGTCGAGCTGAAATTGCGCACGTTGAGCGGTCCGAACACGGCTGAATGAGTCTGATTGTATTTCGACAGGTCTATGCCGAGTTTACCGGCCTGACGGCGGAACATGCTTGGATCAAAGCTTATCAGAGGTTGACCGGACTTCGAAAACCCTTCGTGAGATTTTCCGGCTTCGATATCGACCACAGCTTTTATAGCTGCAATCTCCACGCCGAGACGGTCGGCCACTTCCTGATAGTCTTTTTCGGTAAGTCGCTGTGAAATCATGAGCATCGGCGGCCGCGGATGGGTGAGTGTATCCGTGTCGAGCGAGTCTTTTTCCCATGTTTTCACGGCCAGATAATGCGAATCGTCGGACCGTGGCGCAGTAATCGCTGCGGTCTGACCTATGGCAGTTATAAGCCCTAACGTGGGTAAAAGGTGCTTCATGATTATACTTGAATAATGGAAAAATAAATCCGCGGGTCACGTTGGATGATTGTGACCCGCGGATTTTCTTATCTGAGGCATGCCCTTATGTGTGCATGCGCGGGCCGATAGAACGATGCGGATCAGGCTTTCGTATCGGCTACCTTTTTAAGCGTCAGTTTCAGCTGCTCGTAGAAACGCTCTACGGCGGGAATGTTCATGCGCTCCGACGGTGAGTGTACGTTCTGCAGTGTGGGGCCGAACGAAACCATGTCGAGATGAGGATATTTCTGAAGGAAAAGACCGCACTCCAGACCGGCGTGGATAGCCTTGATGGCGGGAGTGATACCGTAGAGTTCTTTATAGGCGTCGCGGGCCATCTCCATGATGGGCGACTGCAGGTTGGGCTTCCAGCCGGGATAGCCTTCGCCGTGTTCAACCTCGGCACCGGCAAGGAGGAAGTGGGCCTCGACCTGATTGGCAATATCCCATTTGCGGGAATCAACCGAAGAACGCTGGCTTGTGGTGACTACTACAGTGTTGTTTTCTTTCATCTTCACGCTGGCGAGATTGGTCGAAGTCTCTACGAGTCCCTCAAGCTCGCGGCTCATCGAAACGACTCCGTGGGGAGCGCTATAGATGGCGCGCACGAGGTTTGTGGCTGTCTCGGCATCGAGGCTGTACTCGGGCTGGTCGACGCTTTCCATGGTGATGGTGAGGGTCGGTTCGAGGTCGGAGTATTCGTTAGCGATTACAGCGGCATATTCGTTGAGCATCACGCGGATTGCCTCCTTGTGCTTGGAGTGAACGCCTACGATGGCATGGGCTGCACGCGGGATTGCGTTGCGCAGGTTGCCGCCGTCAATCTCCGATATGGCAATCTCATATTTCTTCGAGAGGTCGAAGAGGAAGCGAGCCAGAAGCTTGTTGGCATTGGCGCGACCCAGATGGATGTCGCCACCCGAGTGTCCGCCCTGACCTTTAGCTATGTCAATCTTGAAATAAGAGAAGTCCTTGGGAGCATACGAACGGTTGTATTTGAATGTGCAAACCGTGTCAACGCCGCCTGCGCAGCCAACGAAAATCTCAGCATCGTCTTCCGAATCAAGGTTGATGAGGATTGTGCCTGAAATCATGTCCTCGCCAAGACCGAAAGCGCCGGTCATTCCGGTCTCCTCATCCATCGTGAAGAGTGCTTCCAGCGGACCGTGAACGGCCGTGGGGTCGGTCATTACGGCAAGCGAAGCTGCCACACCGATACCGTTGTCGGCACCGAGAGTCGTTCCGTCGGCGCGCACCCAGTCGCCCTCCACGATAGTGGTGATAGGAGTGTTCTCGAAGTCAAACGATTTATCGTTGCTTTCGCAGACCATATCCATGTGGCCCTGGAGAATCACTGTGGGAGCCTGCTCATGGCCGGGGGTCGCAGGCGCTTTTATAAGTACGTTGCCTACCTTGTCGGTCTTAGCCTCGAGATTGTGTTTCTTGGCAAAATCAAGGAGATACTGGCGTATTTTGCCTTCTTTTTTCGAAGGGCGGGGGATGCGGGTGATTTCATCGAAAATAGAAAACACCTGCTTGGGATTAAGGTCTGCTACTTTCATGTCAGATTTTTGTTTGTATTTAGAAGTTTTGGTTATTAAAATTTAAGCAGTTTTGAAAATTTGTTAAAAACACTGCTAACACGAGCACAAGTTACAAAATAAAATTGACTTATAGCGAAAAATTCTCATACCTTTCCTATATTTGCATTGCAAAACCGCCAATCACTCATGGAAACGTTGTTGCTGACACTGATTTTAACCGTCGTTCTGCTCGTTATTTCGGTAGTGGCGCTCGGAGTGAAAGTGCTTTTTGTTAAAAATGGCAAATTCCCTTCGGGGCATGTCAGCCAAAACAAAGCGTTGCGTGATCGCAACATCACGTGCGCTCATTCACAAGAAGAAAAATAATTAAAAACTATCCGTTATTTGAAATTTTCGCAATGAAAAAGACTGTAAAAGCCTCTCTCCTCATGATGGCTGCTGTGTTATTCACCGCTTGTGGCAGCAAAACCGAATCCGGTTCGTCCGTTTCAAATGATGCCCCCGCTACCGAGGCTAAGGCAGATGCTCAGGTCAACATCCGATATATCGATGAGGACTCCATCACCTTAAATTATAATCTGGCAAAGGATTTCCGCGAGGCAAGCATCCGTGCTTACTCAAAACTCGAAAGCGCACGCAACTCGCGCGCACAGGAAATCCAGCGCTTCGGCAGCCAGATTGAAGAAAAGATGCGCGCCAACGGCTATCTGTCGGAAGCAAGCTACAATGCCGACGTAAACAAACTCAACAAAATGCAGCAGGATGCTCAGAACGCTCTCGCAAGCCTTGAGCAGACCACTCAGCAGGAGCTCGCCCGTCAGCAGCAGCAGCTCAACGACTCCATCGTGTCGTTTATCAACGACTACAACAAGAGCAAAGGCTACGACGCAATTCTCTTCAAGTCGGCCGGTGTCTACTTCAATCCGTCGCTTGACATCACTAAAGAAGTTATCGAAGGCCTCAATGCCCGCTATAACAAAGTAGACGACGCCCACTAATCC
>CAYUYQ010000007.1:0-32772 GCA_964449335.1 uncultured Bacteroides sp.
GTATGTTCATTCGACATATTCGTGGAGGAGGTGTTCACAACCCTTCTCAATGGTGCCACCCTCGCCATCCCTACCATTGAAGTTCACAACGGACCGCTGAGCGGATTGATGGACTTCTGCACGCGCCATAGCGTGACCATTATCGACGGCTTCCCCTATCTGATTGCTGACCTGAACAAGAAACCCGACTTGCTCCCGAAATCGGTAAACCTGATTATCAGTGGTGGCGACGTTATCCGCGCAAGCTATATCACCAACCTGCGCAACAAGGGTGTAAGAATCTACAATACTTACGGTCCGTCGGAGACGTGCGTGTGCTCGAACTATTACCGTGTGGATAATGCCGAGCCTCTCGAAGACGGCACATTCTCTATCGGCAAGGCAATCAAAGGCGTCGAAGTCAAGATACTCGATAAGAACCTTAAGGAAGTGCCGAAAGGAGAAGTTGGCGAAATCTGCATCTTCGGCGAGGGGGTAAATCAGGGTTATCTCGGCAATCCTCCGGAGCAGGCAAACTTTGTGACGCTGCCCGACGGTACACGCTTTTACCGCAGTGGCGATATGGGTTATGTACTTCCCGACGGCAACATGGCGTTTCTCCATCGTCGCGACGAACAGGTGATGATACTTGGCAAACGTGTCGAGCCCGAGGAGGTAGAGAACGTCCTCAACGAATATCCCGAAGTCGAGCGCGGCATTGTCAGGGCGTTTCTCGACGAAGGCGGCCTTCATTATCTTGTGGCCTATATCATACCTCGTAAAGGGTTCTCACTTCACGACGTACGTGAGTATCTGAAATCGAAACTTACTGACTTCATGGTGCCGGAATTTTTCGTGGAGGTCAATGAGCTGCCTCTCACCCATCGCGGTAAAATCGACATGAAGTCTCTCCCAAAAGTGTTGAAAGAGGGAACGTATAAATGATAGCCGGCACATTGATTCACAAGGAGATTTGTTATGGTCAAGCTAAGAGAAATAACGGATTTGGAATCATTGATGAGCTGGCGCACGGAGGTCATAGAGCACGTTTTCGGCGTGACGGCCGACGAACGTCTGCTCATGGCCAACCGTCAGTATTACGAAAAGCATATTGCCGACGGAAATCACCGCGCACTCGTGGCCGAATATGACGGGACGGAATGTGGATGCGGAGCGGTGTGCTTTACCGACGAGTTGCCGTCGCCGGATAATCCGTCGGGCAGGTGCGCCTATCTGATGAATATCTACGTCAGGGAGTCGTTTCGCAATCATGGCATAGCCCACAAAATCGTGTCGCAACTGGTTGAAGAAGCCAAGAAAAATGGCTGCGGTAAGATATATCTTGAGACAACCGACGACGGCAAACCGGTGTACTCCTCCTTAGGATTCGCCGACATGCCCGATATGATGAAATATTATGAGGTATAAGTCACCCGGTGTGATACCGATCAGCTTCTTGTAGAAACGATTTTTAACATAAGGCGTTACGTGATTACGGAAGATTTTCACTAAATTGCAAACTCTAATAGAATGACGCATGTTGAACCTGTAAAAATTTACCAAGATTATGAAACACCGACTGCTTCCCCTGATTTGCTTTATCGGCTGCGCAGCGTTTTCCAGCGCCCAGCTCCCGGCCGACTACCGCTCCGAACAGATATTCCTCGCTCCGCTGCAGACGGCGGTGATGCAGGGCGACACAATCGATGTTGAAGGCATCGTCACCTCTATTGCCGCCGACAATGTGCGCCCCTACAGCCGCTATGTCTACGTTGAGCTAATCGGTAACGCCGACACGGCTCTTGTGCGCAGCAAGGTTGCGTGCAACCCCGACGCCACTTTCTCGACCCGCATACCGACCGATCCACTTGACCCTCGCGGCGTCTATTATCTTCGGGCCTACACTAATCTTATGCGCAATTTCAATCCCGAAAGTTTTGCAGTGCAGCCCGTGCTGATTGGCCGTAATCTTCCGTCGGACGATGGCATAGTCGACGAGAACGCCGTTCTTGCAGTCTATCCCACCGCGGGTGCTACCGTTGCAGGAAGAACCGAGAGTATCGTAGCATATCTTTCATCCGGTCAGGGATTCCCCCTTGCCGGCCGTAAAGTTGCCGTTGTCAACAGTAAAGGCGACGTCGTGACTGAAGCCACTACCTCTCCATCTGGCCTGGCAGCGCTGTCATTTATCCCCCGTCCGGGCGAAACCTACTCGGCACGTTTCACCGATATGGGCGTGACGAAAACCACCCCGATTGAAGTATCGCCGGCAGAAACACCGCAAGTCGAAGGCGCACTGGCTGAGGGTAAAATTGTGTTTAATATCGATGGCGACATAGCCGGTAAACGCCTGATGGTTTTTGACCGTCTCAACGGTCTTTCGGAGGCTGCGATTCAAAGCAATCAAGGCGTAATCTCCCTGCCGCTGACTCCTACCGTAGCAACGCTGTTTCTTACCGATGCGGATGGGTCGCCGATAGCTCAGACCACGGTCAGCGCACGTGAACTTTCCGTAGACGCCCCGTTGCCGTTCACCATTCCCGACGAAATCACCGCCGGCTCCCCGCTTCCGCTCGGTGGCCTCAACGCTGATTCGACATTGGTTATTTCCACCCGATTGCTTCAAGCCGATGATCTCATATCGTCGCATGCCGAGCAGGCCCTACTATACGAATCTGATTACTACTCTCCCCTACCGTTCCCGCAGAGACTCTACACATCCGATGCGCGAACTCGCAACGACGACCTCCGCACATGGCTGTCGACCGTCACATTCAAGCGCTTCGATCTGAAAGAACTCCTCGACATGAGCGATGCCCAAGTCTACGCCTACCTCCCCGAAACGGCCATGGAGATTCGCGGCCAAGTAGTCAAAGGAAAGGACAATCCTTTCCGCGGCGGTCGAATCGTGGCCTATAATGCGACCAACAACTGCACCTACGATACCATCGTTGGCTTCGATGGCCGGTTCGCTATCGCCGTCGACAATTTCCCTGACGGCACCGAATTTTTCCTTCAGCCGATTAACACTAAGGGCAGTCCATCGCGAGCCGAAGTCAATATCGACGACGATACCTATCCAGCCGCCGCAATCACCCGCTCGGCCCTACCTGCCGACACGCGCTATCTCGGTGCCGACGTAAGCATCGAAAAAAACGATGCGCTCAACGCCCGCGAACTGGCCAACATCGTGGTGAAAGCCCATGTGAAATCGGAGCCGCGCTCCACCCAGCAGTATTACGCCACCCGATACAAGGACCGCGAAGAAATCGACCGCAAGGGCTACCTCAATCTGCGCGACATCGTGCGCGACATGCCGTTTCTTTCGCTGCGGCGCACCAACGAGGGCGACGTAGTCCTCTCGAAGCGAGCCAACTCACTGGGCAACAAAGGCGCGCTCATACCGTTTATGGTCGACGGCGTGCTGTTTCAGCCGGGAGAATATGCGATGCTTCTCGACATGTCGACCGACGATATTGAAAGCGTAGAGCATCTTAATCCCGTAGAAGCCATCGCCTACACCAACCAGAGCATCAACGGTCTGGTAAATGTGGTGACACGCAACCGCTCCACGAGCCTCCCGGCTCCTACGAAGGGAGTTATAGTAACCCCTACCGGCCTTAACCCCGACAAAGTTGCATCCCCGCAACACATCGCGCCCTCTACTCCCGGACGCTATCGTGCTGCAGTCGATGTTGTCGACAGCAATGGCAACGTACATTCCTACGAGAAATGGGTAACCGTTAAATAACGCATCCACGCACTCACGCACCTCACGGGTAGAAACGCGAATCGTCAGATTTTGTCGCTTACATACCGCCGGAAGTTTGTAACTTTGGGGATTGAAACCACAAAACAGCATAGACAGATGGCGAGCTACCTCCAGATTGAGAATCTCACGAAAAGCTACGGCGACCGAATGCTCTTCGACTCCGTAACCTTTGGCGTGAATCAGGGCGACAAAATAGGCATCATAGCCAAGAACGGCACCGGCAAATCAACGCTTATGCGCATTATTGCCGGACAGGAAAGCCCCGACAGCGGCACGGGTACTTTCCGTACGGACCTGCGCGTGGGTTTCGTAGAGCAGACACCGGAATTCACGCCCGGTCAGACGGTGCTTGAAGCGTGCGTCGACCCTTCGTCGGAGCAAGGCCGCGCTATAGCAGCCTATGAGCAAGCTCTCGCCGACGGCGACCCGGAGCTCTGCGGCGCAGCAGTCGCCCGCATGGACGCACTCGGAGCGTGGGACCGCGACGACCGCATAAAGCAGTTGCTTCACCAGCTCGGCGTGACCGACATCAACGCGCGTGTCGACACGCTTTCGGGCGGCCAGCGCAAGCGTGTGGCCATTGCCCGCACCATTTTTGAGGAGCCCGACCTGATTATGCTCGACGAGCCCACCAACCACCTCGATGTCGATATTATCGAATGGCTCGAAGGCTATCTGTCGAAACAGAACGTCACGCTGCTCATGGTGACTCACGACCGATATTTCCTTGACCGCGTATGCAATAAGATTATCGAGATTGACAACTGCGGCATATATACCTACGAGGGCAATTACGACGAATATCTCCGCCGCCGAGCCGAACGTATCGAAGCTATGGGCGCCGAGCTCGCGAAGGTGCGCAACACTTTGCGCCGCGAGCAGGAGTGGATGCGTCGGCAGCCGCAGGCGCGTGCGGGCAAGGCGAAATATCGTATCGACGCATTCTACGACCTGAAGGAGCGTTCGCAGGTCAACCTCACGGAGCGCAATGTGGAGCTCGACGCCGTGTCGTCGGCCTACATAGGCTCGAAAATATTCGAGGCGCGACACATCTCGAAGCGCTGGGCCGACAAAGTGATTCTCGACGACTTCAACTACGTTTTCTCGCGCTACGAAAAACTCGGCATAATCGGTCATAACGGTGTCGGAAAATCGACATTCATAAAAATGCTTCTTGGACTGGTGGAATCCGACTCCGGTTCGTGGGATGTGGGCGAGACCGTGAAATTCGGCTACTATAGCCAGGACGGTATCAATCTGCCTGCAGGCAAGAAAGTGATTGATGCTGTGAGCGATATTGCCGACTACATAGTGATTGACGAACGCCACCGCTACACACCGATGCAGTTTCTCTCCCACTTCCTTTTCTCGCCTGCCGACCAGCAGAAATACGTCGAGACGCTCTCCGGAGGCGAGAAAGCGCGTCTGCATCTGGCTACCGTCCTGATGAAGCGCCCCAACTTCCTGATTCTCGACGAGCCGACCAACGACCTCGACATCGTGACACTCGGCATCCTTGAAGACTATCTGTCGAAATTCGGAGGCTGCCTGATAGTGGTCTCGCACGACCGTTTCTTCCTCGATTCAATCGTAGACCATCTGTTTGTAATGGAAGGCGACGGACGCATCAAGGATTTCCCCGGCACCTACACCGAATATCGCGCATGGCAGCGCGAACGCCAGGCTCAGGAAAGTGCCGACCGCCGCGAGGCTGAGGCTGAACGCCAGTCCGCGCGCCAGAAACCGCGCGCCGAGCGTCCGCGCAAACTCACATGGGCCGAGCGTAAGGAGCTCGAGTCGCTGACCGAGGAAATAGACAGCCTGACCTCCGAGAAAAAGGCGCTTGACGACCTTTTCGCTTCCAGCTCGACCATCGACGACATCGAGGCACGCTCGCGCCGCTACACCGAACTGACCCAACTGCTCGACGAGAAGGAAATGCGCTGGCTCGAACTCTCGGAGTTGGAGTGAGAATCATTTTCGGCAGTTCATGCGTTATAACACCGATACGAAACTGCATCCGTAGCCACAATTATGAGCAACTCAATCACCGGGAGAATAGCTGACGCCTTGCGACGCTGGGGCAATAAGCACCACGCATCGTTCGTGCGCTTCACCCATCGAAGCGCGCCTGCTATCGCTACGCTGACTGCCGTGCTCAATGTGCTCGTAGCCGTTGCCGCAGTCGTATTTATCTGCAGCCTCATCATCTATGCCGGCTACGACCACTCAGCGGCCGAAATCACCATCCTGCGCCGCACATGCCGCTGGATTCAGGGGTTGTTCAGCTTCAACATAATCTACAATCTCATATTCAATCTGCGCCACATCGTGCGCGAGTCGCGACCTATAAAATGGGTTGTCGACGCATTGATGCTTCTAACACTCCTGCCGTGGATCTATCCCCATCCGGCCAATCCCTGGATTCCATGGCTTGCGACAGCTCTTTACTCCAACATCTTCCTGTTCTCGGCCATGGGAGCCTACTCGGTTGTGGAACTGAGCTATGCCCTGATACGAGTGATAGGCAAGCACACCAATCCGTCGATTCTCCTCTCATCGAGTTTCCTTATAGTGATAGCCATAGGCACGTTCCTGCTTATGCTCCCAAACTGCACCTATGCCGGAATAACGTTTGACGACGCCCTGTTTGTGAGCACGAGCGCCGTCTGCATCACCGGCTTGACACCGGTCGACGTCTCGCTCGTCTTCACTCCATTCGGCCAGGTGATTCTCTGTCTGCTCATTCAGATTGGGGCTTTGGGAGTCATGACTTTCACGAGCTTTTTCGCCCTGTTCTTCACCGGCAATTCAAGCATCTACAGCCAATTGATGCTTAAAGACATCATCTACTCGAAATCAATGAGCGCCCTTGTCCCGACGCTTCTATATATTCTGTCGTTTACAGTGGTCGTGGAGCTTTTCGGCGCCGCAGCCATCTTTCTGTCGATCCACGGGACAATGCCTATGACTCTCGGCCAGGAAATAGGCTGCTCGGTGTTTCATTCCGTATCGGCTTTCTGCAACGCCGGATTCTCTACGATTCCCGACGGCCTCGCCAATCCGGCCCTGCTCTACGGCAACGTATCTATATACTGGATTGTAAGCCTGCTGATTATATCCGGAAGCATCGGATTTCCGATACTTGTCAATTTCAAAGACATCATCAAACACACGCTGTCGCGACACTGGAGCCTCCTGCGCGGACGCTCCTACGACGGACGGCTGATTCACATCTGCAACGTCAACACCAAAATCACCCTCGCCACGTTCGGCCTGCTGTTCCTACTTGGAGCCGTGACATTCTTCATCCTTGAGTCAGGCAACACCATGCGCGGCATGTCGCTCCTCGAGCGCATAACCCAGTCGGTATTCAACTCCGCTACGCCCCGAAGCGCCGGTTTCTCGTCGGTGAATCCGGCGCGCTTTCTCAACGTGACACTTGTAATCATCATGTTTCTGATGTGGGTGGGCGGTGCGTCGCAGTCGACCGGCGGCGGTATAAAAGTCAATACTCTTGCGGCCATCTGGCTAAATCTGCGGGCCATCGTCACCGGCCGCCATAAGGTGACGGCCTTCCGGCGCACAATCGCCATCGGCTCAATCCGCCGTGCCAACGCTGTAGTGGCCATCTCGATTCTGTCTTATTTCGCATTTTCGGTCACGGTCATGCTGCTCGAGCCATCGCTGTCGGCACGCGATGTGTTGTTTGAGGTCAATTCGGCTGTATTCACGGTCGGTTCGTCGCTCGGCATCACTCCCCGGCTCGGAGCAGCCTCGAAAGCCGTGCTCTGTGTGGCGATGTTTCTGGGCCGCGTCGGCATCATATCGCTGCTCACCGGCATTGCCTCCCGCCGCGATCCCGCCTCCTACGACTATCCATCCGACAACATCATAATTTCCTGACACTCTCATACTCTTCAAACTATACATCTCATGCGCTACCTGATAATCGGACTCGGCATCTACGGTTCCAATCTCGCCATCGACCTCACCAAAATGGGCCACGAAGTGATTGGCGCCGACATAAATCCCTCGCTTGTCGAGGGCATCAAGGATTTCATTTCGACAGCCTACATCATCGACTCGACCGACGAAACTGCCCTGTCGGTGCTCCCGCTCAAAAACGTCGATATAGTGATTGTGGCCATCGGCGAAAATTTCGGTGCGAGCATCCGCACGGTTGCCATACTCAAGAAGCTCGGCGTGCCCCGCATCTTCGCCCGTGCCATCGACCGGCTCCATGAGGCGATACTCGAAGGCTTCAGCATCGAGCGCATAATCACTCCCGAGCAGCGTGCCGCCTCCGACCTCGTCAACGAAATGGGTGTCGACGGCGCAATTGAATCCATGAAAGTCGATGATTCGGCCTATATACTGAAATTTTCCGCCCCTGCGTTCTTCAGCGGTCTGCGTTACGCTGACCTCAACCTCGAGCACGACTACTCGCTGCGGCTCGTTGCCGTCACCCGCCCTTCGGAGTCTAAAAACATCTTTGGCGTTGACCGCACACGCCCCGCCTTGCTCGACCTCGCCGCCGATCCCGACGCCGTTGTCACCCCCGGCGACATCCTCATCTGCCTTGGCACCCAAAAAGCCTACCGCTCCCTCTTCAAAGCCCTCGCCAACTAAACTTTCTCTCTATTAGCCCAATTCCTTCGATAAAAAGCCGGCCACCTTGCTTCGAGCAATGCGGCCGGCCTCATTTTTTGTCAGTCCGGTTTCTTACTTGGCTGCGGGCGTCGACTGCATCTTATAGACGAGCGTTCCACCCTTCATTATATCATCGTGAGATATATAGGGTTTGGTGTATGTCTCGCCGTTGAGAATAATCTCGCCGACGTATTTATTCTCTTTCGAAAGATTCTCGGCCTTGATATTGAAGGTTTTGCCATCTTTGAGGTGAAGCACGAACTCGGGCATCTGCGGTGCACCGAACACATAGTTGCCGCTCACCGGATCAACGGGATAGAAGCCCATGGCCGAGAACATATACCATGCCGACATCTGTCCGCAATCATCGTTACCGCACAGACCGTCAGGTTCGGGACGATACTGAGTGTCGAAAATCTCGCGCACGAGTTCCTGCGTACGCTCGGGGCGCCCGGCCATCGTGTATAGATAGGCCACGTGGTGGCTCGGTTCATTACCGTGAGCATATTGTCCGATAAGTCCCGTCACGTCGGCCTGATTCGTCACCAGTTCGAGTGTGAACACCGAGTCGAGTTTGTTGAGGAACGCTTCCTCACCGCCCATAAGCTCGATGAGACCCGGAATATCGTGCTGAACATGCCAGGTATATTGCCATGCGTTGCCTTCCGTATAATCGCCTCCGGTGCTCTCGGCGTGGTCGACACCGCTGGGGTTGAAGGGTGACTTCCAACTGCCGTCTGATAGGCGAGGACGCATGAACTTCGTCTGAGGGTCGAAAAGATTCTTATAGTAATCGGCGCGCTCGCCGAAGTAAGCGGCATCCTCGTCCTTACCCATACGGCGGGCCATATCGGCGGCGGCGTAATCATCGTAGACCGATTCGAGCGACGACGACACTGACTCGGCGCGCACGAGGTCGCTCGGGAAATATCCGTGCTTCATATATGTCTCCCAATCAGATTTGAGAGGATGCGACACGGTCTGCGTGCGCTTGATGGCATCAAACGCGCGCTCTGCGTCGAAGCCGCGGAAGCCCTTGGCGTAAGCCTCGGCGATTACCGACACACCGTGGTTGGCCACCATGCAGTAATTATCCTTGCCCCAAAGAGCCCAGATCGGTATGAAGCCCTGAGCATCGGCCTGATCCACGAGCGAGCTTACGAAATCGTCAACGCGCTCGGGCACCACAACCGTATAGAACGGATGAGCGGCGCGATACGTATCCCACAGCGAGAACGTCGAATAAAAGCCGTCGCCCGAAGCCTTGACGATTGAATCGTTTGCGTTGCGATACATGCCGTCAACGTCGGAGATTCGGTTAGGCTGTATCAGCGAGTGATAGAAGCCCGTATAGAAATTCTTCTTCTCCTCGTCGGTACCCGTCACCTCGATACGGCTCAGATAGTCGTTCCATTCGCGCTTAGCGTCGGCGCGCACGCCCTCGAAGTCCCACGAAGCGAGCTCGGTAGCCAGGTTCTTGCGCGCGCCGTCCACACTTGTGGTCGACAGTGCAATTTTAGCCATCAGTTCGTCGCCCGGCTTGAGATCAAACGTGGCTATGATTCGCTTGCCCTTCTCCGTCTCGCCCATCGGAAGCTCGACAGTGTCGATTACGGGATGGTTAAACGTGATGACAAAGAAATAATCCTGCTTCACCCACACGCTGTTGGTCACGTGTCCGGTCAGCGTCGAGTCGTTTTCCCACTCGGTTTCGCATGCCGTAACGTGTGAATGATACTGGTTTTCATTCCATGCCGGACCGTGCTGCAAGTCGATGAGCACCGAAGCCGAATCAGCCTTCGTGTAAGTATATCGGTGGAGAGCTACGCGCGAAGTCGACGTCAGCTCGGCTTTCACACCCGCGCCCGTAAGGTCAACGGAGTAATAACCCGGCGACGCCGTCTCGCTCGACTTGTCAAACGTGCTGCGGTATTTGTCCCAGTCGCGCACACGCTCACCCGTCAGCGGCATTATCAGTATGTCGCCGAGATCCATACAGCCTGTGCCGTTCAGATGGGTCTGGGTGAAACCCCAGATAAGCGAATCGGCGTCGGTATACTCCGAGCAATACTGCCAGCCCACGGCGCCGGTCACAGGGCTCGTCTGCACCATGCCGAACGGACGGGTAGCGCCCGGAAATGTATGGCCCGTTGCTGCGGCTCCAACAAACGGATTGACATACTGCGTATAATCAGTTTCCGGCTCACCGGATTTCGTGCCCGTGCACGCCGTCGTCAGCAGACCCACGGCAGCCAGGCCAAACAAAAGTGTTTTCTTCATGACATCAGTTTTAGTCTATCTAATTAAATTTCAATTACTATTCCTAAACCATATATTGGCTTCATGCCGTAAAGTTAGCAATTTCCTCCCTCCCCCCGAAATAATTTCACCATTTCCCCACTTTTTCAGGTCCGAAATTCTAACATCTCACTCAACATTCCATGTTAGGAATACTAATATCGCTCATTTTTCATCAAAAAAACGATTATCTTTGTATGGTTTAACACGATACGGTTATGAAGATTTGGAATTATTTAGGTGAATTTCTTATGTTCCGATGGATGCTTGGTCATAGAAACAGTAGTCATGATAGCCGCGACCTTGATGCAAAGCCATATAATCCGCGCCATCGCGCGGCAAACCACTACGCCAGTCACGATTACCGGCGCGACAATACCCCACTCGATACATTCGACCCGCACATGACAGCCGATGACGACTTCCTTGAAGACCTCGACCACTTCGACGATTTTTAGGCCTTTATGTAGAAACTTCCCTCCGGCGTTCCTTTGTGATTATTGTTGGGTAGATGTTTTGCAGCACTCTCATCTTCCACCGCTCAGTCGTTGGCGGCCGTTTCCGGATTTTTTCGTAAATTTGATGCGGAAAATACTCCCATATTGCACGCGATTTGGAAAATTATTTAGATAAGCTCAACAGTCAGCAGCGCGACGCCGTGGTCTATACCGACGGTCCGGCCCTCGTCATAGCCGGTGCCGGGTCAGGCAAGACGCGCGTACTGACCTACAAAATAGTCCATCTGCTCTCGCTCGGCTATGAGCCGTGGCGCATTCTTGCCCTGACGTTCACCAACAAGGCGGCGCGCGAAATGCGTGAGCGCATCGAGCAGCTTGTCGGCCAGCGAACGGCATCGAGCTTGTGGATGGGCACGTTTCACTCAATCTTCGCCCGTATTCTGCGCCAGAACGCCGAGCGGATAGGCTTCAAGCCTTCATTTACAATCTACGATTCCGCCGACTCGAAATCTCTCGTCAAGTCCATAATCAAGGAGATGGACCTCGACGACAAAATCTATAAACCGTCAGTGGTGCTGTCGGCTATTTCTTCGGCGAAAAACTCGCTCGTATCGCCCGAACAGTATGCCCTGCTCAAGGACGCTATGGAGGCCGACCGCCAGTGTCGCCGACCGCTTATATACGCCATCTACCGCACCTACCGCGACCGCTGCTTCGCCGCCGGAGCCATGGATTTCGACGATTTGCTGTACTACACCAACATACTGCTCCGCGATAACCCCGACGTGCTCCATCACTATCAGGAATATTTCCGCTACGTGCTCGTCGACGAGTATCAGGACACCAATTTTGCCCAGCACGTAATTGTCTCGCTCCTGACGCGCGAGAGTCAGAATCTTTGCGTGGTGGGCGACGACGCGCAGAGCATCTACTCTTTTCGCGGGGCCAACATCGCCAACATCCTCAACCTCAAGAAAGCCTATCCGTCGCTGCGCATCTTCAAACTCGAGCAGAACTACCGTTCGACCCAGAGCATCATCAACGCCGCCAACTCGCTAATCGACAAGAACACGCAGCAGATTCGCAAAAACGTGTTCTCGCGCAACGAGACCGGTCGACCCATCGAGGTGGTCGAAGCCTACAGCGACTTCGAAGAAGGCTATCTGCTTGCCAACCGCATTGCTCAGGTTCACATGGCTACGCACGACTCCTATGAGGACTTCGCCGTGCTCTACCGCACCAATGCCCAAAGCCGCGTGCTTGAGGAGTCGCTGCGCAAGCGCAACATCCCCTACCGAATCTACGGCGGTCTGTCGTTCTACCAGCGCAAGGAGGTGAAAGACGCCCTGAGCTACTTCCGTCTGGCCGTCAATCCCGACGACGACGAGGCCCTGCGCCGCATCATCAACTTTCCCGTGCGCGGCATCGGCGAGACCACCGTCAACCGCCTTCTGCGCGCTGCCATCGACTCCAAGACGAGTATATGGCAGACAATCTGCCGCCTCCCCGAGGGTGATAACCACGGTCTCAACTCAGCCGCTGTGCGCAAGGTCATCGCGTTCCGCGAGCTCGTCGGCAGTTTCATAGAGATGAACGCGTCCGGCGCCGACGCCGAAACGCTCGCCAAAGCAATAATCCAAAAGACGGGACTGATGTCGATGCTCCTCACCGAAAACACGCCCGAAAATCTCTCAAAACAAGAAAACCTCAACGAACTCATGGCCTCGGCCGCCGAGTTCGTAGCCACCCGCACCGAGGAGGGAAGCGACAACCTGTCGCTGGCCGAATTTCTCGGCCAGGTGTCGCTCGCTACCGACCAGGATACTCAGAACGCCGACGACGAAGCCCTCGAGCGCGTCACACTAATGACAGCCCATGCCGCTAAGGGCCTTGAGTTTAACAATGTGTTCATAGTCGGCGTCGAAGAAGAGCTTTTCCCATCGTCAATGAGCGCCGGCACGGTCGAAGGCGTCGAAGAAGAGCGGCGGTTGCTCTACGTGGCCATGACGCGCGCACGCAAATTCTGCATGATGAGCTACGCCTCGTCGCGCTACCGCAACGGCCAGACAGCCACATGCAAGCCCTCGCGCTTCCTCCACGATATAGACCCCTCGCTGCTCCGCCTTGCCTCAGGCACGTCGCTCGGCCTTCCGCGGCCATCGTTCGCCTCGTTCCGCCAGTCATATCACTCGGCGCCTGCGATGGGCGCGCCATCGCAGCAGCGCCGGGCCGTCGACGAAGCCCGCGCTTACCGCAAGACGGGCCCCAACACACCGGTGCCGGTGCAACCTCGCAGCCAGACTCCCGACCCGTCGGGGGCCACTTACCACACCGCAGCCGAACTCTCCGAGGGAATGACCATCGAGCACAGCCGCTTCGGTCGCGGAGTGATTACGGCCGTCGACACCTCGCAGCCCGAAGCGCGCATCCACGTCGACTTCGAAAACACCGACTCCCGTGTGCTCCTGCTCAAATTCGCCCGTTTCTCAATCATATCCTGAACTATCAGCCTCACTTAACCACTACCGACCGAACAATGAAGGAATCAGAACTCCGCACCCCGTTCTACATAGTCTATGAGCCACGGCTGCGCCGCAATCTCCAGCTCATCGACAGCGTGCGCCGACGCTCCGGCGCAGAAATAATCATGGCGTTCAAAGCCAATGCACTATGGCGCACGTTCCACATCATACGCGAGTACGGGTTCGGATTCACAGCCTCGTCGCTCAACGAGCTCCGTCTCGGCAACGAGTATCTTCACCGCAAGGCCCACAGCTACTGCCCCGTCTACACCGACGATACAATCGATGAGTTCCTGCGCGGCTCCGACCACATCACCTTCAATTCGCTCCGTCAGTTTGAGCGGTACGGCGCGCGGGCCGCAGCCGCCGGAGTCAGTCCGGGTCTGCGCGTCAACCCGCAGTGCTCCGTAATTGAGACCGACATCTACAACCCCGCCCTCCCCGGCTCGCGCTTCGGCGTCACCGCCGATATGATCGAGCAGGTAGGCTCACTGCCTGCCGGCATCGAAGGCCTACACTTCCATGCGCTGTGCGAATCGGGAGCCGACGACCTCTCCCGTGTGCTCGAGGCCTTTGAGAGTCAGTTCGGCCGCTGGATTCCGGGGCTGAAGTGGGTCAACTTCGGCGGCGGCCACCTCATGACCCGCGAGGGCTACGATGTCGACGCCCTCGTCGACATCATCCGTCGCTTCCGGGAGCGCTATCCCGGCGTGCAGGTGATTCTCGAACCCGGCAGCGCCTTCACCTGGCGCACCGGCGACCTCATCACCTCCGTGGTCGACGTCGTCGAAAATCAAGGAGTGTCCACTGCCATCATCGACGCATCGTTTGCCTGCCACATGCCCGACTGCCTCGAAATGCCCTACAAACCGGCCATCACCGGCGCACTTGAACCAACCGAAGGCCTCCCGACCTACCGCCTCGGCGGCAACTCCTGCCTCAGTGGCGACTTCGTAGGCTCGTGGAGCTTCACTGCTCCGCTCCGCGAGGGTCAGCGCCTGCGCCTTGAGGATATGAACCATTATACAACGGTCAAGACCACCATGTTCAACGGCATCCAGCATCCCGACCTTGTGTTCTCCGATGCCGCGGGCGACTGCACCGTGCTCCGTCACTTCACCTACAATGACTACCGCGACCGTATGTCCTGACACTTCCACCATCGAAAAAATCACTTCAACACCAAATATGCCGAAATACTCCGTAATCGTTCCCGTCTACAACCGCCCCGACGAGGTGGCCGACCTTCTCCGAAGCCTCGCCCAGCAGACTTTCACCGATTTTGAGACGATAATAGTTGAAGACGGCTCGCCCGTGCCTTGTCGCGCTGTGGTCGAGGCGTGGATGCCGCGGCTCGACGTCAACTACTATTTCAAGCCCAACGAAGGCCGATCAATTGCCCGAAATTACGGCATTGATCGTTCGCGCGGCGACTATCTCGTGTTTTTCGACAGTGATTGTGTGATTCCCCCCGACTATTTCAGCCGCCTCGATGCCGAACTCACTGCCCGACCGCTCGACTGCTTCGGAGGACCGGACGCCGCCCACTCCTCATTCACTCCCATGCAGAAAGCCATAAACTTTGCCATGACCTCGTTTCTCACCACCGGCGGCATCCGCGGCGGAAAGGTGCAGATGGAGAAGTTCGTTCCCCGCTCGTTCAACATGGGGTATTCACGTCCGGTCTACGAGCGCGTAGGGGGGTTCCGCGAGATGTTTTCGGAAGATATCGACATGTCGACCCGCATCCGTCAGGCCGGATTCTCAATCGGTCTCATCCGCCCCGCTTTCGTCTACCATAAGCGCCGCATCGACCTGAAGAAATTCTGGCGTCAGGTCCACGTGTTCGGCATGTCGCGCATCACGCTCAAGCAGCTCTACCCCGACTCGCTCAAACTCGTCCACACCCTTCCGGCCCTCGCCGTGATTATCGGCCTGGTGCTCGTGGCCCTCGGCGTGTTTGTCAGCCCCTGGTGGCTGTTACCTCTGGGCGTCTACGCATTGCTCCTGTTTGTAGCCGCGCTTATCGCTACCCGCTCGCCGGGTGTGGCTCTCCGCGCCATCCCTGCCGCCGTCATACAGATTACGGGCTACGGCACCGGATTCATCCGCGCCTACATCACCGATATCATTCTCGGTCGAGGCCGCGATATCAACCGCGAAATAGCCATGCGCAAAGGAAAATGACGCCATGACCGACCGCAATCAAACCCCACCGGCCGACACCCACCTGCGAATCGCCGACCTCGCCGACGCAGACCGTCCGCGCGAAAAAGCCCTGCGCCACGGCATCCGCGCGCTGACCGACGCCGAACTCCTCGCCATACTCATCGGCATGGGCGTCCCCGGTAAATCCGTGCTCGAACTCTCGCGCGAGATACTCGCCTCGGCCTCCAACTCGCTCCCGGTGCTCGCCTCGTGGAGCATCCGCGACCTCGCCCGCCGTTTCCACGGCATCGGGCTGGCCAAAGCCGTCACTATAGCGGCCGCGCTCGAGCTCGGCGGCCGTCGCAGCGATGCCGGAGAGCAAAAAGCGACCGTCATCCGCTCGTCGGCCGACGTCTACACCCTCATGCGCCGCAATCTGCAGGACAGTCCCACCGAAGAATTCTGGATTGTGTCGCTCAATCAGCGCAACAAGGTGATTGCCTGCGAGTGCATATCGAAAGGAGGCGTAGCGGCCACGCTTGTCGACGTCAAAGTGCTCGCACGCACGGCCGTAGAGCATTTCGCTACGGGCGTAGTGCTCGTCCACAATCATCCATCGGGCAACATGCGCCCCTCGGCGCAGGACGACGCCCTGACCCGCAAAATCAAAGACGCCCTGGCGTTGCTCGACATCCGCGTGACCGACCATCTGATAATCGGTCCTACTTCCTACTACTCCTACGCCGACGAAGCGCGGCTCTGACGCTTCACCCCGCCTATGACTGAAACACGACCTACACCGAACCGCATCGACTGTCTCGACCTGCTGAAATTCTTTGCCATCGCCTGCGTGATTCTCGGCCACTCTGTCGAGCAGACCACCGGCGACGATTTCTGGACCAACCCGCTGTGGAGTTTCATCTATGCCTACCACATGCCACTGTTCATGATGCTCTGCGGCTACTTCTTCAGCTCCTCGCTCCGACGGTCGTTCGGCGCCATGCTCCGCCGCAAAACCATTCAGCTTATCGTGCCGACCGTCACGCTGACCGGCCTTATCTACGGTCTGATAGCCATAACGGGCTATAATCCCGTGCCCGAATTTTTCGGTCCCGACCTGACGTCGGTAGTCAACGTGCTGTGGTTTCTAAAGTGCGTTTTTCTGTGCTACATAATAGCCTACCTGTCTATCCGTCTGCTTAAAAGCACGCTTTTCGTCGCCATCGCAACCTCCCTGATATTTACCCTGCTGCCCGGAGCCGATATTGTCAACCTCAACTTTCTGCTGCCCATGTTCTGGATTGGCCACGGTCTTTATCTCGGCCGCGACTGGTGTGAGCGCCATCGCACGGCTATCCTCGCAATCTCCGCCGTGGCTTTTGCCGCGATGCTTTGCTTCTGGAGCGGAACGCTCACCGTCTATGCCGTGCCTATCGACATCGTCGACTGGAAGTCGCTCAACGTCGACATCCCCAATCTCGGCGTCACCCTCTTCCGTCTTGCTATCGGCGTAGCAGGTAGTCTGATGTTCTTCATGCTCGCTGCTCCCGCCGACCGCCTCGTATCCCGCCGACGTTTCTATCCTACGCTCCTGTCCATCGGTCGGCTGACGCTCGGCATCTATGTCGTTCAGACCGTAATCGTAGAGTGTGGCATACATATAGCCCACATCTATCTCTCGACCGCGCAGAGCCTCGTCATCGCGCCGCTCCTTGCCGTCTGCGGCCTCACGCTCTGCTACCTCTGCGTCAAAGCGCTCCGCCTCCATCGCCTCCCCCGCCTACTCTTCCTCGGCGAAATCAATTGATGGAGCCCACGGCGTCGCATCTCCGAAGCTCCTCTATCTCTTTCTCCGGGAAACAGCCCGGGTTCGCAGCTCCGCCGCTTCACCCGGGGCTGCAACAGCATCGCATCTCCGATGCTCCCTCCACTCCAACCTCGTCCTCACCCTCCCCTTCCTTAAAAAACATCTGGAGGAGGTCTCAACACCCGACGCGTAAAAGGAACGCCCGGAGGGTGCGACACCGTGAACATCCCCATGCGCAGCGGCGGAGCTGCAAGCTTGGGGCCTCAACACCCTACCTACCAAATGAGCGCCCGGAGGGTGCGACACTGTAAGTAGCTCCGGACTCACAATTAAGTCGAGACTCACTTTTACCCATATTTTGAATTTGATATTCAAATCAAAATTCATTAATATTATTTTGAATTGTTTGGGATATAATAAATTTCATTAAATTTGCGATGGAATCCAAATAACCTATAGAGATAGTTAATGGAGTCCATACATTATAGATAAAAGGTGTTATTGAAATTTTATCTTCGTTATTCAGACTTCGCAACTTTGATTACAGCATGAAGATGAGATTAGCAATAGCACCTGCATCGGTAGCTTTATACCCTGTCGTGTTTGACAGTATATATAGCGTTATCGGTGTGGGGCTGTTGTTTTATCCATGCTGTAGGTTTTGCGAAGACCTGAATAACGGATAAAACTAGATACATTCCTCACACCTTTTTTTAATATTTTGAAATTCTTGAAGGAGGATTAGGGAATTTTTATTTGAGATATGGATGAAACCTTAAAATCACAATTCCTAAGTTTATACTGTATGGTTCTTGCAGATGGCGTGATAGATGCTAGAGAATTGGAAACACTTTACAGAATTGGAATTGAACAATATGGTCTATCACAGTCAGAGATAACTTCGACGGTAAGAGATGCCGGATCATCTTTTATTATGCCAACCTCACTAATCGGTAAAGTTCAGTTTTTATACAATATGGCTCAGATTGCTTTCGCTGATGGCGAAATTGACGAAACTGAACGGGAACTTCTGAAAAAATATATAAAGAAGATGGATTTCGAGGATGAGAATATTGACGGAATAGTAAATTTTATGTTAGCAGCTACTATCGATGGACTATCCATCAACGATGTTATCAATCAAATTATCTAAGTATTACTATATGACAATGTATAATAAAGTTATAGCCACACTATTTAAGCCTAAACAGATGTCTATTGACAATTCCGTATCCTCATCGGCTTTTGTTAGCGAGGATGCAAAGTTACAAGACGAAACCTATGTTTATTATGGAACACGAATTTGCGGAAAAGTAACCGCAAGTCTTCCTGCCTTAAATGCATTTCTGCCACGTGTATTTAACGTTGAGAAACAACGTCAAATTGATAATGAGGAACTACAACGGGTCCATAAACAACAATTGGAAGGAAAGCTTGAAGAAAACGAAAATGACATTGCGTTCGTGAAATCTGAAATAAACAAGAATGAGCTTAAGACTCAAGAGTTGAATGATTCACTTGCATCTCTCCGTGAAAAATTGGTTGAGGAAAAAAGTCTCAATGGGCAGGTAAACAAAATGGCTAAAGTAAAAATGATTATTGGGCTAACCATTCTAAGTATTTTAACAATCTATCTCTTCGTTTTCTATAGTTCAACTTTCTATTCAGCTTTTTTCAAACAATTTGATGTCAATATATCAGTAGGAGAGGCTATGTTTGACCCACAGGCCATTCCGCATGCATTGACAGACGGATTGGGCGAATTATTATTCATACTGTGTGCACCAATCATATTTATGGGCTTAGGATATGGCCTCCATTTCTTCTTACAACAAGATAAATGGACTAAGTATGTAAAAACAGGATGTGTTATCATGATAACCTTCTTATTTGATATTATTCTTGCCTATTTGATTGCCGAAAAGATATATGAGATTGGATCAATGACTACATTTGGTGAGAGGCCGAGCTATTCGCTGGGGATAGCTGTCAAAGATGTAAATGTTTGGGCCGTTGTTTTCTGTGGCTTCATTGTATACATAATATGGGGCATAGTGTTTGATATGACTTTAACTGCTTACGAGGATATGCGGTCAAACAAAAAGGAAATTATGAAACTCGAAGAAACAATTGCCACGAAAAAAGAATCTCTTTCAAGAGAAAAACATCTTCTTACCGACTTACAGGCCAAGCTTGAATCTCTGGAGAACAAGAAAAAGAAATTGATTTCAGAAATGTCTAAAACCATACATTTTGACACTCAAATTATTCGGACTGCACTCTCGGATTTCTTCACAGGATGGATGACAATGATGAATGGATTGAATCGCCCCAAAAGAGAACAAGATGAAGCAAATCGTATATACACAGAGACACTTGAACAACTTTTTAAATAATTAGAATATATGAAAAATCAAAAACTATTCAGTATATTAATTCCAATTATTGGAGGTATTTTATTTTTATCAGCTTGTGGTAACAATAGTGATAAATCAAATAATCAGGATACAAGCACGTCAATTGAATTAAAGAAAAAACCATTAAACATTTCCGTATATCTTGATTTGTCCGATCGAATTACAAGAGATTTAAATCCCACTCAAATTGAGAGAGACACTGCAATTATTAATCATCTGATTGACATTTTCATTGATGATTGTGTGAATAATGGTAAAATAATTAATAGTACGAATCATTTTCAAGTATTCTTCTATCCGACACCGAATAGCAGTGGGATTGCACAACTCGCAAGTGGTCTGAACCTGGACTTATCAAAAATAGCGCTAAAGGAAAAGAAAGCGAAATTAAAAGAAATGAAGTCGCGTTTTCAGACAAATCTTATACAAATATACTCCGATGCTTTGAATGACAAAAACTGGGTTGGAAGTGATATTTGGGGATTCTTCAGCAACAAGGAAGTAGATAAGCTTTGTATAAGAAACGGGTATAGAAATATTCTCGTAATACTAACTGATGGATACCTCTATCATGCCAATAATAAAAGAAAAGAGAATAGTAGTTATTCTTATATCTTACCACAAACACTAAATGATCCGAATTCGTCTCTTATTGTTCAGAGAAAAGACTTATCAAATCTTGAGGTATTAATGTTAGAGATAAATCCATACGATCTTAAACAACGTGATAGATTAATTTCTATGCTTGAGAGTTGGTTTAGAGAAATGGAAGTTGGAAAGTTTGTTGTTTCGGAGACAGCATTACCTGTTAATACAGAGATTTACATTGATAGTTTTATTCAGGAATGACCCTTATACACTTCATAAAATACTGATATTAAAACTATTATTAAGAGTGATTATAAATCAAGATGGATAGATTGACAAAAGAAATTACTTCATATTTTGATTCACGCGGATGGAAATATGCCCTTGATATAGCTGATGATGAGGTAGAATCTATATTTATATCATTTTCTGATGAGCAAGAACAAATACGCCTCAGAATCAATGTTTTTACGAAATACTCTCTGTATATTATATTAGGAGGTATGGATATCCAGATTGACCCTCTCTATATGGATTTAGCTTATAAAGTGGTAAATGAGTTTAATAATAAATCAAATTTTGTTACAGCAACTGTGATAGACGAGAGAACTATAAGCTTCTGGATTAGCAGAACAACAGATATAGAGCCATTTTCTATCCAATCTTTCCATAGGAATCTGATGAATTTACATGATGCTATATCCAACTATACCCCTAAACTCTACGTGAAATTATCGAAGGAACAAAAGTCCAAAAAAAACGGTTTCCTTTCTTTCTTTAGTATAAATAAATAAAGGCCCTATAGTTAATAATAGCCTTTACATATATTATTAATTGCTAACGTCTAAAAATCACGGCGGCGCGTCAAAGTGAATTGACGCGCCGCCGGCGTAATTGGACTGTTTGTTGCATCAGGGTTTTATGGGGTCTGACTCATCGTAGTCGTAGAGGAGTTCGACTGATTTGACGGTGAGCACGGAGCCGTTGCCACCCACGAAGTAGTCGCCATATTTACTTGCCGAGAGGGTCACGATGAGATACTTTGGCTGGCGGTCAGTTGCGTAGTAATCAAACGGCACGGTGACTTCCGTAAAATCGTCAATCGGTTTGCCGGACTGAAACATGCCGTAGGCAATCACTCCGGGATCTTCGGGCGAGAAGAGGTGGCGGTTGTTGGGATTTGTGCGTATCTGATATGGCTCGTCCCAGTCGCCGAGCGCACACCACACCGTGCAGGTGTCGGGCTGGCCGAGCATATCGGGAAATTCGCGCGCGTGGGTTATATCAACGTTGTGATACTTGATGAGCGCACGCACCTTGGTCGGACGCTGAACAAACGGGCGACCCATATCGAGAATGCCGTTTGTGCCGTCGACCTTAACGAAGCTGCCGGTATAGATGTTGCCCGCAGCAAGTTTTCCGAGGACGGATATTCCGACGAAGCGGGTTTCGAGTGTGGCTCCACCGTAGCCCGTAGGAGAGTCGGGGTCGGCGAGAGGCACGGTGTTGCTCTGACCCAGCGTAGCGGCGCCGCGGTTACCGGTATCCCAGAACTGGGTGCCATCTTCGGCCCACGGCTTCCACACTTTACCATCCTGCCACCAGTTCTCAAAATTGGAGTTGGGCATCTGTTCGGCTACGCCGGTGGTGAAAGTCACTTCCTCACTGTAGTCGCTGCCGCTCACGGCGCGAACGGTATAGGAAGTCGAGGGCGACAGACCGATGAGTCGGCCAGTGAAACTGCCACCGTCGGTCACAATCCAATTGTCAGGCACCTTTATCCATCGGCTCGACGACGTCTCGCGATACTCGAATCCATGCGACTGTCCGGCTTCGGCAGCGGCATATAGCCAAGCGACGTTGGTCCACGCATCGGCGCTCGTTATCTCTACGGCCACATGAGTGCGCTCGACGGTGATGGTCCATGTCTCGGTGCGGCCGTGCTCGGTCACATCGACTTTTACGGGGGTGGAGAAATCGACTGTGCGCCCGGTCAGAATCGGGTTATAGACCGCTCCGGTACCTCCAAGTTTAAGCGACGTCACTTTCACGGCGCTCAGACTCACCGAGCCCGAAACCATGGCCGAGACCGTATGATTGTCGACGTCGATTTCCGACGTTCCCACCTGACCCGCTACGGTAAAATAGCGCTCTATGTCCTGGCGGGCGGAGATGGTCCACACGTAGTCCTGATAGATGCTCAGCGTCACGTCGACGGGCGATGACAGATTGAGACCGGAATCAAACATAGCCGAGTCGGCGCACACCGCTCCGGGCGTAATCGACCATCTCTCTACCTCGACATTGCGAATGTCGGCACTCTCGTTGAGATAGACCGTCACCATGCGCTGCGCCGAATCTATGGCCGACGAACGCGCCTGATTCTTCACCACAAACGCAGTGAAGTTGGGTTGAATACGAGGATACGGCAAATCATTTTTTATGCAGCCCGAAAAAGCTGCGATTGTGCCGAGCGCGATGGCGCAACGGCGTAATATCTTAAATGTGAACACCTATTCCGAAATTTATATTAAACAAATTGAATCTGAAGTTGGCCCCCGAGCTGAAACGCGAGCCTTCGTCGACGCGCTCGGTCGTGCCGTCGGTATTGTGGATATCGGTCACCTGTTTATCGTGACGCATGTGGAGACCGAAGACGCCGAACGACACGTTGAAACTCAGATTCTCGACTATGAACAGGCAAACGCCCGGGCTGAAGTTGAGCGAGGCCTGGGTGATGTCGGTATGGGTGTCGTGCATTATGCCGTTGTAGGGACGCTTGAAGCGGCTCGAACCGCTCCCGACGCTGAGCGCCACCTCGTTGAACACGGCAAATCGCTTCGAGCGACCAAGACCAACGTAATTGCGGTAGAATACGCCGAATGAGAAGCTCGACGCCGAGTAACTGACATCGCTTATGTCGAAGCTCAAATCGTCGCCGGCATTGAGCGCGAAATGGTCTACGTCGGCTTCCTGACGCGTATAGTCGAATTTCAGACCAATGCTCTGATTATTGCGGAAAAAGTAGCTGACATTAGGCTTTAGGGCATACTGTTTACCACTGAAGTTGAGGTCGCTCAGAAACTGAAGCATTTCCACGTCGGAGGCATCAAACTCGCCATACGAAGCCGTCAGTCCGAAAGCCCACTGACGCCGGGGGATGAAGAGGTAGTTGAACAGTCCGCGGTCATATCGGCCGAAGTTGCGGTCGGGAATAATGAGGGGCACGGTATCGTTGCCTACTATCACCATCTCGTCCATTTCGGGATGATGCGGGCGTCCTTTGGTTATCTTTTGGCTGACAGAGTCAGGCAGCTCCGTGGCGGCGACCGAAATGGCCAGCGTGACCAACGAGAGAACTGATATCAGAAGTCGTTTCATTGCCGTTGAGTGTTAGAGGTAAAATGCCACGCCGAATGACACCGAGAATAGATTGATTTTAAAGTTGGCGTGCTGCGAGTTGCGCTTCGAAATCTTCACCTGGTCAGTGATGGCGCGCGTATGCGTGTAGCCGAAGCCGAGCACTCCGATGTTGACCTCGATGGCCGAATAGTTGTTGAGAAACATTATGAATCCCGGCGTCAGACCGACATTGAGCGTGAAATTGCGCTCGAATGTACCCGTCAGATCCTCGCCCGAATGGTCGGAGATTTTCGACTGTCCGCCTCCGAGTTCAAGCTGCACCTCGTTGAAGAATCCGAAACGACGTGTGTTACCAAGCGATATGTAGTTGCGAAAGGCCGCCGTAGCGAAGTAGTCGGAGGTTATCAGGAAGAGGTTGTCGGCGTCGAAGTGCGTCTCACTGTCGAGTATCAGCGAGCCCTCCTCGATGCGCGTGCGGCTGCGCTGATAGCGGAACTTACCGCCGGCGGCCAGATTGTCGTGGAACGAGTATAAAAGCATAGGGCTGACCTTGAACGAGTAGGTGTCGCCCGTCACATTCTCGAATATAAAAAACTGATAGTTCTTGTTGTTGCTTTGCTCGTAGCTTACGCTGACACCGGTTATCCACTGCCCTTTCGGCACGAACTGCACCTGCTCGAGGTCGCGCTTGAAGTGTTCCTGACCGTGTGCGGTCGGTAATCCCAGAAGGATTATCGCCGCAGTCATAAGGCCTAAAACACGCGTTAGTCTTGGCATATCTATTTGAATTGATTGGTTATTACTATTTCTATTTTTAGTGATTTTGGTTCATGATTGCTTTCGGCCTGCAGATTAGTAGCTCAGTGTCAGCTCATCGACCCAAAGGGCGCTACCGAGCGAGCGGGAATGTTCGGGGTCGTCCCACGTGCTGACATGCGTTGACTCATATTCAATCGACCCGGTGTACTCCGACGAGCTGATCATCACCCTGATACCGGTAGCCTTGACTTTGAATAGATTGTAGGTCAACGGTACAGAGAAGGTGGTGTAGTCGAGAGCGGCCCCAAGCAGCTGCGACCCGGAGGCAATCACTGTCTGTTTGCCGTTGATTTCTCCGAGGATTTCCACCTCTACAAGACCGCGGTCCGACGTGTTGGAGGGCGATGGAACGTATTTGAAATAGCCGTTGAGCGCACTCGGACGCGAAGCAAAATCGGTGCCCACGTTGTAGCGCTCGTCGAGATTGGCGGCGTCAAACGAATAGCTGCCGATAAATAGTTTGGCTGCCGCCCGATGAGCTATGCGCGGAATGGCGCGGCTGTAGTTGACGTAGGGCTGCGAAGGCTGGCGCCAGTTGGGGATACCGGGCCCGGTCACGTCCCACGCCGCTGACTGCAGCTTCACGGCGTAGCTGCCTCCGGCGCAGTCCTCGACCGTATAGACCGACGGTTCGACATACCATGTGTTGATATTCGTAGCCTGCAGGCAGAAGGTCTTGTCGTTCGTCGTAGCCCATTTCTTAGGCACGCTGAGGTCAAACGAAGTGTAGTTCTGCTGATTATATATCTCGACGATGGTCTGCGAGTAGCGGCCTCCGCTCGGCATGTTTTTATACTTCAGCGCATGATACGTCACATCCTCGAAATCGCTGTTGGCCAATCCGGCCGTAGCCTCGGTTGTGACCTTGACCGCCGGTGTGAGATCCGACTCGGTATAGTCGTCGGCTACGGTCGATGTAAACGTGTAGGTGGTCGACGCCTCAAGGTCGCCGACAATGATGATGCCGTTGTCGATATCACGCTCGACAACGTGACACCGTCGGCCGTCGGCATACACTCGCGCTATCGACGTGATAAGCCGCTGCATGTCGGCATCGTCGGCATTGATTTTGATTTTAGCGCTTAAGGCAAACGCATCGACATCTATAGTATACGCCGGCGCCACAACCTGAAGCGTAGCGTTGCCTACGGTGTGGTTGCAGTAGACAATCTGGAGTTTTACGTCGTTGGAACTTTGCGTCGGTATATAGAACGTCACGTCGTATTTATCGCTGTCGGCCTGACGGACTATCGAACGAATCTCGCCTTCGTACCATTCCGTACCGTCGTCGCTGGCGAAAATGCGCAGGTTTTCTTCAAGATTGTCGGAGTCTGACGAAAGGAGCAGATTTGCGGTATTCACGCCTATCACGGCCTCGCTGAGCGACAGCACTTCGATATTGGCCGGGAGCACATCGATTGTCAGCGACACCGGATCGCTGACAAGTCCCTTGGCGTTGCGGGCGAGAAAATCAAAGCGGGCATGCGGCGTGGCCACTCCCAGTTTTGAAGCCAGACGTGTCAGATTGACCGTCACCGTTCCCGAGGCGTCGCGCGTCAGCGTCACGCCTCCCTCGTCGAGCAGGTCGCTGTAGGCCGGCGAAAGCGAAAGCAGGTCGACCTCGTAGGGCCAGTCACTGCCGATTGCGCCGGCAATAAACGAGGCCGAAGTGGTCATGATAAGCTCACGCGCTCCGCTCACGTTCAGCGCCAGTTCTCGCCCGGTAAACGTGCCCTCGACGTTCGGTATCGTCTCATCGGGCTCAAATCCTTCGCATGCAATCGTCGGGGCGGAGCTGTCGGCAAGAGTCTCGTCAATCGCGAGTTCGGCTTCCACAGGTGTGCCTCCGTTGGCCACCGATAGTTTGATTGTGAGGGGCTGCTCGCGCTCCACGTCGAGAGTCGCGCGGCATATCGACTGCGGACTGAGAGCGTCAATATCGGTCAGCGCACACGAAAAAGTTTTCCCTCCATATTCTATTCCGTCGAGAATCACGTTGACTTTACCTGTCCGGAGAAACAACAGCCCTTCATCGGTCCGGCTGTAAGAGAGATATTCGCCCCCCTCGGAGTGAAACGTCAGTGTTGCGCCGGGAAGTGCGGTAGTAAATTCGTCGGTGTAATTCACCGTCACAGCCGCGTTAAGCAGAGTCGCTGATAAATCAATCACCGTGGTGCGTCCTCCTTCGAGAATCGCATCCACCGTCGCGCCGAAACATGGCTTGCCGAAACCCTCGGCTTCAATATCGCCATAGGTAGCCGTCACCCAGTAGGCCCCCGGACGGAGTGTCTGGTTTTCGGGATAGTCATTCACCGACGCCCATTCGCCCTCATATTCGCCGCCGCTGGAGCTGATTGTGAGCCGGAAGTCCGACGGCTGAGGAGCGAATCCGAGCTGATATCCGTCAAGAGTGCTACCGTCTGGGCCCGTCACCGAGGCATCGACTTTTACAACCGGGGTGATTTTTGAAGCGCCGATATCGGCCGACACGGCTTCGTGCGAGCACCCGGCCCACACTGCAGCGACCGCAGCCAACACCCCTACACAACAGGCCTTGGCCATAAATCGCGTTATATTTTCCTTATAATTAATATGTTGCACTAAATCGTCGTATAATACCGACGCCATGATACGCCCACGACGCCAAATTCCGTGTAAAGATAGCGCATTTTCACGAATTACCCTGCCAATCCCCCGTCTAATTTTCAGCCCGACAAGACTAACGCCCTAACTTCGGCATCGTACAATCAGCGTTAATGGATATTATTTGACTGTTTATAAAGGCCTCAGGCTCGCAGCTCCGCCGCCACGCCTGAGGCTTCGACAGCACCGTACCCTCCGGGCACTAAACCCGTTTTCTCGCGCCAAACAAATCAACCAACGTTTGCTGCTGACCCAAAAGTTGCTTATTAGTTGCTTCTTTTTTGCTTCGCTGAAAAACGAAACCCCTTAACTATCAACGAGTTAAGGGGCTAAAGTGGTACACCCGTAGGGAATCGAACCCTAACCGCAAGAACCGGAATCTTGCATTCTATCCATTAAACTACGGGTGCATGGATTTTAAGCGCAAAGCAGCGGTTGGCGCCTTTTGCGTCTGCAAATTTAGCAGTTTTTTTGTAAGTTTGCAAAAGAGATTACACGTACCAAAAAAATGAAAGTAAAGATTGAACCGACCTGGAACGAACGGCTTGCCGACGAATGGGAGAAACCATATTTCGCACGGCTCACCGACTTCGTGCGCCATGAATATGCCGCCGGCACCGTCTATCCCCCCGCTGGCCGCATCTTCGCGGCTTTCGATGCGTGTCCGTTTGATAAGGTCAAAGTAGTGATTTTAGGTCAGGATCCCTATCATGGCCCCGGACAGGCCAACGGACTTTGCTTCTCGGTGGCTCCCGGCGTTGCAATACCGCGCTCACTGGTCAACATCTTCAAGGAGGTGAGCGACGATACCGGCGCCCCGATGCCCGCAAACGGCGACCTGTCACGCTGGGCCGAGCAGGGCGTGCTGCTGCTCAACGCCACGCTGACCGTGCGCGCCCACTCGGCCGGATCGCATCAAGGCATGGGATGGGAGGAACTGACCGACCGGGTGATAGAGCGCCTCAATGCCGACCGCTCCGGCCTCGTGTTCATTCTCTGGGGCTCCTATGCTGCCCGCAAGGGCGCGCTCATAGACCGCACGCGCCATCTGGTGCTGACCTCGCCCCACCCCTCGCCCCTCAGCGCCTCGCGCGGATTTTTCGGCAATCATCATTTCTCGCGTGCCAACGCCTATCTCATCGAGCACGGACAGACTCCCATTAAATGGTAACGCTACTGTCCATGCCGACGCTTTTCATCACGATTCTACTGATGGCTTTCGGAGTGGCCACAGGCCATGCCGAGGGTGAGACGCGCATTTTTCACCCTGCGTTTCACTCGCTGCAGATTCATCCGGAGACCGACGATATGGCACCCGCAATTATCCGCCTCGGCAGCGACGACCGCCTCACTGTCAGCTTCGACGAACTGGCCGAGGAGCGGCGCCAGATGCGCTATGAGCTGCTGCACTGCACTTCGACGTGGCAACCCGACCGTCTTGTGGCCTCGGAATATCTTCGCAGCGGATTCAACGAGGGAATCGTTGACGACTACGCCTATTCGCGGGCCACGACCGTGCACTACGTTAATTACCGCATCACCGTTCCCAACGCCGAGATGGAGCCAACGCTGTCGGGCAACTATCTGCTGCGCGTCTACGACGAATCTGACCCCGACGAGACACTGCTGACGGCACGTTTCTGCGTAGTCGAGCCGCTGGCAAGGATAAAGGCCGACGTCACATCGCGCACCGACATTGACCGCGACCGCAACCATCAGCAGCTTAGCGTGGCGGTCGACGTGCGCAACGCAGCCGTGAACTCACCGGCCACGGATCTGCAGGTCGTAGTCATTCAGAACTCACGAACCGACAATACCGTGACGCTCACCGCTCCGACATCGCTTGCAGGCTCGACAGCCGTCTACGACCATCAGCCGCAGCTGATATTCCCTGCCGGAAACGAATATCGTCGCTTCGAGACCGTCAGCACCCGTTTCCCCGGCATGGGTGTGGATTCCTATATGTTTGCTTCGCCGCTCTATCACGCGGCACTCTTCACCGACACGCCGCGCTACGGAGAACAATACACTTACGACAGCACTCAGCACGGACGCTATCGCGTGCGGACGGTCGATAGCGCCGACCCAGCCACCGAGGCCGATTACGTCATGACACATTTCACGCTCGATATGCCGGAAATCCCCGGCGCCGACATCTACATCGACGGCGATTTGACCCTGCACCGGCGCGACGCGGAAAACCGCATGATGTTTAACCGCGCGACCGGCCTCTACGAGTGTGCGCTTCTGCTCAAACAAGGCTCTTACAACTACATTTATCTGACCGTGCCGCGTGACAGCATTGCAGGACTCACAGCCCCGGTTGAGGGCGACAACTACGCTACCGACAACGAATATCTCATACTTGTCTATCACACTCCTCCCGGTCAACGCCACGAGCGGTTGATTGGCGCCACAATCATCACCGCCGGGGAATAAGCCACATAATTTCACCCGAAACATCATCACACTAATGCATAAAACCGAAGAAATCATGCTTCAGATTCAAGACGCTCTAGTGAGCCTCGATCTCGCCGAACAATACTTTCTCTGCGACCTCGAAAAATGCCTCGGACAGTGTTGTATCGAAGGCGATGCCGGAGCGCCCATAACCGACGAGGAACGTCGGAAGCTCGAAGAAGTGCTACCTGTCGTTTGGGACGACTTGCTGCCCGCGGCGCGCGAAGTCATCGAGCGGCAAGGTGTGTCATACGTCGACGAAGAAGGCGATCTCGTCACCTCGATAGTCGACGGGCGCAACTGCGCTTTCACCACCTACGGCCCCGGCGGAATGTGTCTGTGCGCCATCGAAAAGGCCTTTCGCGAAGGCCGGTGCGACTGGCGCAAACCGATGTCGTGCTATCTCTATCCGCTCCGTCTTTCGGAGTATCCCACGTTTACGGCCGTCAACTACCACCGTTGGAAGATATGCAAATGCGCCGAGGTGCTCGGACGCAAGGAAGGAGTGCGTCTCTACGAATTTATGCGCGGCCCGTTGACCGAACGATTCGGAGCCGAATGGTACGACGAGCTCCGCCAGGCCTGCGAAGCCTATCTTGAGGAATACGGCGACAAATCGCCACGGAAATAACCATTCATCGTTCTTTCAGTCCGTCGGCTCCTCGGGCCATGAACCAGAGCACGACGCCGCGCACAAACAGATAGCTCACGAAGGCCAGCCAGAGCCCATGGTTGCCCATTGAAGGAAAGGCCACGGCATAGACGCCGAAAAACACGGCCGTGGCCACAGCCATCGACAGAAGCATGTGGCGCGTGCGCGTCAACCCGACATAGACTCCGTCCCATATAAAGGCCATGAAGCCGGCACACGGCACCGTCACAGCCCAGTTGAGATATTCGCCGGCCCGGGCCACAACCCGGCCGTCGCTGCTCATCAGTCCTATAATATCAGTGCCAAAGATAAAATACACCAAACTGAACGTCAACGCCATAACAGCACCTACGGTCAGCAAGCGGCGAACCATAAGCCGCAACGTGCCGTAGCGTCCGGCTCCGGCTAGCATGCCGCACAACGCCTCGGCAGCGTAGGCAAAGCCATCCATGAAAAACGAAAACAGAGTGAAAAGTTGCATCAGCACGGCATTGACAGCCAACATCAAATCGCTCTGACGCGCTCCGGTGCGGGTAAACCACAGCGTCACGGCCACGAGACACAGTGTGCGCAGAAATATGTCGCTGTTGATGCGGAAAAACCGCATTATCGGCGCTGCCGCAAGGATAGCGCGCGACGTCACATACCTGAATCCGCGCACTCTGATTGCAGCGAAAAGAAATGCCAGACAAGCCGCCCATTGCGCCGTGAGCGTGCCGACGGCGATGCCTTCAACGCCACGGTGAAAACCGATGACGAGCGTAAGACTGACAGCGACATTCGACGCCACCATGCAGAGCGACGTCCACATCGTGATTTTCGTGTTCTGACGTCCGAGAAACCACCCGCTCAGACAGTAGTTGGACAGCACGGCGGGAGCACCCCAGACGCATATAGCGAAGTAGCGCCGGGCGACAGCTCCAGTAGCCGCATCCGTGTCAATCAACCACAGCAGCAGTCCGCCGATAGGCCTCTGCAGCGCTATCATAGCCACACCCATAATCGCCGCCACGAGAAGACCGCGCGCGAGAATCAGATTGCATCCCACGCGGTCGCCTGCGCCGAAAGCCTGCGCGGCCGGACCACTTGAACCCATGCGCAGGAAGCCGCACAGCCAGTAAAGCAGATTGAACATCGTGCCCCCGACAGCGATAGCCGCTATAGTGCGGGCATCGCCGATATGACCGGCAATCGCCACATCGGTAATCGACAGTACCGGCACGGCAATATTGGTCACAATCGACGGCAGCGAAAGAGCCAGGATGCTCCTGAGGAGCTCCCGGCTCTTGACGTTAGAATCAGCAGACGTTGTCACGTCAAAGGTGTCATAGAATTACAGTTCAGGCTTTCTTGCCACGCATGCTATCCCATGCCAGATAGACGATGAGAAGCGCATAGACAGCCACGCCGAGTCCCTGATTGAGGGCCGTCGACATCGTTGAGGTATACTCAAAACCGGCGAAACGGGTCAGCGCGGCAAACACACCGAACAAAGCACCGCCGGCGATGAGACCCGACGAGATGAGCGTTCCGCGGTCGCGGCGCGCATCGTTGACGGCTTTATCTTTGCTGCGGGTGCTTACAAACCATGAGATGGCGCCTCCGACAAGAAGCGGAGTGTTAAGCGACATCGGGATGAACATACCCAGACAGAATGCAAGCGCGGGAACGCCAAGCCAGTTGAGAAGCAGAGCGAGGATTGCGCCGGTCATGTAGAGAATCCAGGGAGTATCTCCGCCCATCATGATAGGCTCGATAACTTTTGCCATAGCGTTGGCCTGAGGAGCCACGAGAGCGTCAGGGCCGGTGAAGCCGTAGACGTTGTTGAGCAGGAGCACAACGCCACCGACAGTGGCTGCCGAAACGAATGTGCCCACGAATTTCCACGTCTCCTGTTTGCGAGGCGTCGAGCCGAGCCAGTAACCGATTTTGAGGTCGGTTACGAAACCGCCGGCCATAGAGAGTGCCGTACAAACCACACCGCCGATTACCATCGAGGCAACCATGCCGGAGGTGCCGCTGATGCCGACGCCGACGAAGATGGCCGAAGCCACAATCAGCGTCATCAGGGTCATGCCCGATACGGGGTTGGTGCCGACGATTGCGATAGCGTTTGCTGCCACAGTGGTAAAGAGGAATGCGATTACCGTCACTACAATCCATGCTACGAGCGCCTGCCAGAAGTTGTGGAGC
>CAYUYQ010000008.1:0-30351 GCA_964449335.1 uncultured Bacteroides sp.
GAGTTCGTGCCTATTCCATCGATGGAGAAGGCGACGCAGGTAATCGTCGAAATCTCTCGCCTGGTTGCCCGGCAGTAAAAACCGACTACCGACTCGACGATGGGAACCGCCGGCGACGATAGCAGGCCAACGCTGATTGTCATTACCGGGCCTACGGGTTCGGGAAAGACTGCGCTTGCCATCGAGGTGGCCGAGCGGTTGGGCTGCGATATCGTGTCGGCCGACTCACGTCAGATATATAAAGGTATTCCTATAGGAACGGCAGCACCCACGCCCGACGAACTGGCGCGGGTGCGCCATCATTTTATAGCCGAACTCGAGCTCGACGCCTACTATAGCGCCGCGCTCTATGAGGAGCAGGCGCTCGAGCGGCTCCGACGGCTGTGGATGGCCGGGCCGGATGTGGCGGTGATGTGCGGCGGGTCAATGATGTATGTCGATGCGGTGACACGCGGCATTGACACGCTGCCTACTATCAGTGAGCGTGTGCGCGCCGAAGTGCTCGACCTCTATCGTGAGCAGGGGCTTGCAGGCGTCAGCGCTGAGTTGCTTCGCCTTGATCCGGAAAGCTATAAGCGGGTCGACCTGAAGAACTACAGGCGCGTGATTCATGCCGTCGAAATCTGCCGCGAATCGGGGCGTCGCTACTCGGAACTGTGCACCGGGCGAATAGCCGAGCGACCGTTCAGAGTGCTGAAATTCGCAATCGAACGTCCGCGCGAGGAGATGATGGCGCGTATCAACACCCGTGTCGATGCGATGATGGCTGCCGGACTTGAGGAGGAGGCACGCCGCGTCTATCACATGCGCCATCTCAATTCGCTCAACACGGTAGGCTATAAAGAGATGTTCGCATGGTTCGACGGACTCATGGACCGCGAGACGGCCGTGGCGCGAATGGCTAAAAACACGCGTGTCTACGCCAAGAAACAACTGACATGGCTCAAACGCGACCCCGAACTGCAATGGCTCGCACCCGAAGGGGCCGCAGAAAAGATATTATTAACCTTAAACGAAAATAAATGAAAAGACTGATTACTGCAATTGTGGCGATAGCCGCTATTGCCACAGCCGGCGCTCAGACCATCACACCACGACCCTCGGGCGATGTGGTGAAGCGTGCATGCGGCAATTTCTCGCCTTCGGTGCTCAAAAGCGTGAAAATCGATGCCCCGGAAGCTGATGCCGCCCATCTTAAGAGCTATATAGCCGAAAAAATGCCGCAGATGGAAGTTACCAACGTGGCTAAAAAAGCCGGGCAGATCAAGCTCCGTCAGGTAGAAAGCGTTGCCGGAGTGGATACGCCCGAAGGATACAAACTCGACATTGATTCGGACGGTGCCGTAATCGAGGCGACCGGGGGAGCCGGTCTGTTCTACGGTCTGCAGACACTCATGCAACTGATGGAAGATGGCAACTCCTACGGCCCGATGACGCTCACTGACTCGCCGCGCTTCAGCTACCGAGGTGTGATGCTTGACGTGAGCCGCAATTTCCGCGATAAGGAGTTTATCAAGAAACAGCTTGACGCTATGGCTGCCCTTAAACTCAATAAAATGCACTTCCATCTGACCGACGGTGCCGGATGGCGACTGGAGATTGACCGCTATCCGCGTCTGACCGAGTTTGCCGCATGGCGCAAGGGCCAGACCTGGAAAGACTGGGGCGAGCAGGGCTCAAAATATGCCGAGCGAACCGACCCCGATGCCAAGGGCGGTTTTTACACGAAAGATGACATTCGCGAGATACTTGACTACGCGGCCGACCGCTATATAACCGTCATTCCCGAGATAGAGATGCCGGGCCACAGCGAGGAAGTGCTTGCCGCCTACCCCGAGTTGAGCTGCACGGGCGAACCTTACACGTCAAGCGATTTCTGCCCCGGTAAGGAAGCCACGTTTGAATTTCTGCAGAATGTGCTCGACGAGGTAATCGAGCTTTTCCCCTCGCAGTATATCAACATAGGCGGCGATGAGGCCGGAAAAGCACATTGGCGCACGTGCGCCGACTGCAAGGCCCGCATGGAAGCCGAGGGTCTGGAGAACGTGGAGCAACTTCAAAGCTATCTGATACACCGCATCGAAAAATACCTCAACTCAAAAGGGCGCGACCTTATCGGTTGGGACGAGATAATGGAAGGCGGTCTGGCGCCTAATGCAGCCGTGGTGTCATGGCGCGGAATCGATGGTGGTGCTGCAGCTGCACGTCAAGGCCATAAAGCCGTGATGGCACCCGGCGGATTCTGCTACTTCGACGGTTATCAGGACGCACCTTCCACCCAGCCCGAGGCTATCGGCGGTTATCTGCCGCTTGAGAAGGTCTATTCGTTCAATCCCGCACCTGATTCACTCGGGGCAGAGACACAGAAAAATATAATGGGTCTTGAAGCCACGATGTTCACGGAATATATTCCGACCGACGAACACGCCGAATATATGCTCTATCCGCGCATGATAGCGCTCTCGGAAGTGGCATGGACGCCGCAGGACCGTCGTGATTATAAGGAATTCCGTCCGCGTGCCGAGGCTTACAACCGCAAGCTCGCGGCTCAGGGCTACCACGTGTTCGACCTCAGCAAAGAGGTTGGAAACCGTCCGGAATATTCACAGCCTGTGGAGCATCTTGCGCTTGGTAAACCGGTGACCTACAATGTGCCCTGGTGGACCAACTACAATGCCAACTACGGAAAGACCCTCACCGACGGCCTGCGCGGCGGCTGGACCTACAGCGATCAGCGCTGGCAAGGCTTCCTGACTGGTACGACCGATCGCGTCGATGTGACGATTGACCTCGGCAAAGAGGAGACGGTAAAATATGTGGGGGCTGATTTCATGCAGCTGTGTGGTCCCGACGTGTGGATGCCTTGCAAAGTCATTATTTCGGCATCGGCCGACGGAACAACCTACGAGACACTGGCCGAGATAGACCATGAGGTAGTGCGCGACAGCGGGCTAAGTTTCAAGACATTTGACTGGACAGGCGATACGCGCGCACGCTATATCCGCTATCAGGCTCTGGCCGAGCACGGCGTGCTGTTCACCGACGAGATAATCGTGAAGTGATTCCCGACGGTGTAGGGGTGGCGTCATAAAAAGTTCGGACACCACCCTCACCATCAGGATATAAAACAAGGCGGTGTGTCAAAATCCTCGGATTTTGACACACCGCCTTGTTTTTGTGGGGAGGGGGGACGGTTTATTTTACAACGTCGTTGAGTTCGGCGCCGGGTTTGAATTTTACCACTTTGCGGGCGGCGATTTCGATAACCTGTTTGGTCTGAGGATTAACGCCTTTGCGGGCTGCTTTTTCCGTTACATCGAAAGTTCCGAATCCGATAAGCGCTACTTTGTTGCCTTCGGCGAGCTGCTCGGAGATGGTCATGATGGCTGCTTCAAGGGCGCCCTTTGCTTGCACTTTGGTCAGATTGGCTTTCTCGGCGATAGCATTGATAAGCTCTGTTTTGTTCATGTGAATAAGTATTTGATAAATAAAAAAATGGTTGCTTTTTCAAGTGGTTAGACGCGCAAATATAAACTTAAAACTGTTATCTTCCAACAAAAACAGCTAAAATATTGCATAATAAGACATAATGCGGATAAAAAGCTAAATAAAATGCAGTTTTGGGTAGCGAACGTAAGTTAAAAGACGTTTAGCTACCGCGGGAGACGCCGCCCGACGCCGCAATTAAGCGGGAAAATGATTATATTTGTAGCTTGAATAGACCTAACAAGACAAACAGTTGAAAAATAGAAAATAAGATGGGAAATTTCCGCAGAGCATTCGACAGTATACCACCTGTGACGAAAAACCTCATATTAATCAATATCGTAGTGTGGCTTTTTATGATGGTGGTCGGCCGCCGTCTTGGTTCAGGCATACTTGATTTCGGCGGGCTGCATTTCTTTGAAGCTTCCGACTTCAATGTACTGCAGGTGTTCACCTACATGTTTATGCATTCGACCCAGAACTTCGCCCATATACTCTTCAATATGTTCACGCTCTTCATGTTCGGCGGGCTGCTTGAACGCACCCTCGGCTCGAAGCGCTTTTTGTTTTACTATCTGAGTTGCGGTGTGGGCGCCGCTCTCGTGCAGGAAGCCGTGTGGGCGCTGACGTGGGAGGGTATATTTGCAAAGATGATGCACGTTGACTCCGCCACATTCCAGCAGATTCTGGCCCATTCGTCGAAGGAGCAGGTGGCCGACGCGCTCAACTCGTTTATCACCGTAGGCGCTTCGGGAGCAATCTTCGGAGTGCTGCTTGCTTTCGGTATGCTTTTCCCCAATCTTCCGACTTATCTGATGTTTATCCCCGTTCCGATTAAGGCCAAATGGATGGTGATAGGCTACGGCGTGCTGGAACTGCTCATCGGGCTCAGCCAGGCCAATGACGGAGTGGCGCATTTCGCCCATCTGGGAGGAATGTTGTTCGGCTTCATCATAATCTGGTATTGGAAGAAAAACAATGTGATTCATGGCGGATATTAAATCGCGCATACACGGTCGCTCGGCGACAGCTATTCTCGTGGCGGTCAATGCAGCGATTTTCGCCATCATGATTGTCGCCGGAATCTATGACCACAGCATCGGTGCCACCGGAAGTCCGACGGTAGAGCTGCTGGCCGATGCGCTCGGATTGCCGTCGGCTGCCACTGCATGGCTCCACAAGCCGTGGACCGCACTGACCTATATGTTTACGCAATACTCGTGGATGCACTTCGTCGGAAATATGGTGGTGCTCTACCTTTTCGCGGCGATTGTCGGGCGATTTGCCTCCCGCGGGAAAGTCGTGGCGATTTACCTGACCGGCGGACTGTCGGGGGCGGCACTCTATCTCGCGCTCGGTGCCACGGGTATGGCCGACGATTTGCTCGTGGGCAGTTCGGCGTCGGTCATGGCTATGATGGGCGCAACGGCGGTTGTCAGACCTGACATGCGATTCCCACTGACACCGTTCGGACGCCCGAGGATTGTCTGGGTTATCGCGGCTCTAGTAGCGTTGGACATGCTTAGTATGGCGGCGGGAAACGTGGCCGGTCATCTGGTGCATCTGGCCGGATTTGCAGCAGGTTGCGGCTGCGGGCTGCGGCTGCGCGAGGCGCGCCGCGAGCGGTCGGCTGACAACGAGCTCCGGGCCGTTCTTGAAAAGGTGCGTCAATCGGGGTATGCATCGCTGAGCGAGCGCGAGCGTGCAACTCTGTTCAGTAACAAGAAATAATGCGATGAAACAAAGACAGCATAGCAAACCTTTGATAGTACGCGTGGTCAGCGCGATTGTCTTTGCCATCAATCTGTTGGCGGCAATCGGTCTTGTGGCCTCGGCCTACGGTGGGCGCATCAATCCGCTGAGCAACGCGTGGGGAGGAATTGCCGCCATGACGTTCCCGATATGGGCTGTCGGTGTCGGCGGTCTGCTGCTGGTAAATATATGTTGGTTCAGGCGTTCGGCTATAATCGATGCGGTGGCACTGGCCGTCTGCTGGGGCCCGCTGATGGACATATGTCCGCTCAACTTCAACCGCCCGTCGATGGCCGTGATTGACGCGATGGGGAGCCGCGCTATTAAAGTGATGACCTATAACGTATATAATTTCAATGATATAGTGCCGCAGTCGGCCGAACAAGGCAACCGCATGGTCGCCTTCATTCTCGAGCAGGATGCCGATCTGGTGATGCTTCAGGAGGGACTGATTTCGGCCACGCAGCCACACCGCCTGTCGAAAGACGAAACCGAGTCTCTGCACGGGCGCTATCCCTACATAGTCAGCGACGGGACGGGACTCAACCTGCTGTCGAAATATCCGGTGGAGAGTGTCAGGACGGAAATTGACAATTCACCTTCGTTTGCAGCGGCCCGTTACGATGTGGAGATTGGCGGACAGACGCTCCATCTGTTCAACATTCATCTGCAGTCGATAGGACTGACGCCCGAGGATAAGGCTCTCTACCGCCGTCTGACCGCCGGAAAGGCCGAGCACGAAGTGCGGAAGATTAAGCAAGACTTGATCGGCAAGCTGAAAAGTGCGATGCGCCACAGAGCGGTGCAGGGCGCCGAGGTGAGAGCTGAAATCGAGAAGGCGGGGCCGGGGCCGGTGATACTCGGCGGCGATTTTAATGACGTGCCCGGCTGTTTCGCTATGCGTGAGATAATGGGCGATAATCTGCAGGAAGCTTACCGCGCAGCCGGACTTGGACCGGCCATCACATACCATGTCAACCGCTTCTATTTCCGCATAGACCATCTACTCTTTGGCGGAGGAGTTCGCCCCCTCAGAGTGTGGCGCGCCGACGTCGACGCAAGCGACCACTATCCGCTCATAGGCTACTTCGAGCTGTGCCCGGAGCAACAGGAGCCCGACAGCATCGGCAATAAAGAAAACAAAACTCAATCAAATATCACAGACAATGTTAAAGCAATTAGTAACCCTGGCCGCGGCAGTATTGCTGCCTCTGGCCTCAACGCAAGTCAACGTCATGGCAGCTGAGCGTACAAATCCGTTTCTGCAGCCCTACGGGACGCAGTTCAACATTCCGCCGTTTGAGAAAATAACTTACGACGATTATCTGCCGGCAGTAGAAAAAGGTATTGCCGAGCGCAAACAGGAAATCGATGCGATTGTGAAAAATCGCGCCACACCCGATTTCGACAACACGATTCTGGCTCTCGAAAAGTCCGGTAGCCTTCTGCAGAAAGTGATGATGGTGTTCTCGTCGCTCGACGAAACCAACTCGTCGCCCGAAATGGTCAAACTTTCCGAGGTAATCTATCCGATGACCTCGCAGGCATCCGATGAAATAATGATGAACGAGGGATTGTTCAACAAAGTGAAGTATGTCTACGACAACCGCGAGAAAATGGGTCTGACCGGACCGAAGAAACGCGCCGTTGAGGAAACCTACAAATCGTTTGTGCGCGAAGGCGCTCTTCTCACTCCCGAGCAGAAAGAGCAGCTCAAGAAGCTTAATTCGCAGATGACCGACCTCTTCCTGAAATTCAACAAGAATCTGCTTGACGACACTAACAGTTTCGAACTGTGGGTCGACGACGAAAGCCGACTCAGCGGCATCCCCGCCAGCAATATCGCCAACGCGGCTGAGGAAGCCAAGGCGCGCGGACGCGAGGGCAGCTGGCTGTTCACGCTTCATGCTCCGAGCCGTCTGCCTCTGCTGCAGTATGTCGACGACCGCGATTTGCGTCGCGAGATGTATCTGGGCTACACCAATCTCGCATCAAAAGGCGAACACAACAACCTGCCTATCATCAACGATCTTCTCAAAGCCCGCACAGCCAAGGCCAAACTTCTCGGCTATAAGGATTTTGCAAGCTATATGACCGCCAACGTGATGGCCAAGACCCCCGACAACGCTGAAAACCTCCTGCTCAAGATTTGGGAGCCGGCCGTTAAGCGCGTCCACGAGGAAGTGGCCGAAATGCAAGCTTTGGCCGACCGTCAGGGCGCAGGCATCACTATCGAGCCGTGGGACTACTATTATTATGCCGAGAAAGTGCGCAAAGACAAATATGACCTCGACGAGGATGAAGTGCGCGCATATTTCGCGCTCGACAACGTGCGCAAAGGTATCTTCACCATGGCCGAGCGACTCTATGGCGTGACTTTCACCGAACTCCCCGACGCTCCCAAATACTATCCCGAAGTAAAAGTCTACGAGGTTAAGGACAATAATGGCGAGCATGTAGCCGTGTTCATGACCGACTATTTCCCCCGCGCATCGAAGCGCCAGGGCGCATGGATGAGCGAATTCCAGGGTGCGTTTGAGGACGAGGACGGCACATCGCAGCGTCCGATTGTCTACAACGTAGGCAACTTCTCCAAGCCTTCTGGCGACACTCCAGCGCTCCTAACGCTCGATGAAGTCGAGACGATGTTCCATGAGTTCGGCCACGGTCTCCACGGTATGCTGACCCGCGCCAAACTCCGCAGTCAGGCCGGTACGAACGTTGACCGCGACTTCGTGGAGCTTCCCTCGCAGATTCATGAGCACTGGGCTCTCGAACCCGAACTGCTCAAGACCTATGCCCGTCACTACAAGACAGGCGAAGTGATTCCCGACAGCCTGATTGCCAAACTTGAGGCTGCATCGACCCACAATCAGGGCTTCACCACCACCGAGCTTGCCGGAGCCGCCCTTCTCGACCTCCAGTATGGCAAACTCAACGTCGATTCGGACATCGATGTGGCAGCCTTCGAGAAATCTGTGGCTGAGAAATTGGGCATGCCGAAAGAAGTGCAGTTCCGTTACCGCAGTCCCTACTTCCGCCACATTTTCGGCAGCGACGGATATGCTTCGGGCTACTACACCTATCTCTGGGCCGAAGTGCTCGACACCGACGGCTTCGAGCTCTTCAAGGAGAAAGGTGTATTTGACCCTGAGACGGCAGCCAAATTCAAGAAATACGTTCTCGAAAAGGGCGGTAGCGAAGACCCGATGGAACTATACATCAAATTCCGCGGCCATGAACCCAGCGTCGACGCTCTGCTGCGCAACCGCGGTCTGGCCGACGAGACAGACAAAAATCTTCATCAGAAAGGCGGTAAATAACCGTCGGCTCAGGATATAGTAATAAAATCCAACAGAATCCCCGAATTGTACACGACTGACAATTCGGGGATTCCTTAATTTTGCAGCAGAAACAATTAAACCAATCAGTATCATGATAAAGAAGTTGCTATACGCGATAATAGGAGTCGGCTTCTGCTTGACCGGTTGCACGGGAAGCAGTCACAAATTCACTACCGATTATTTTGGAGTGGAGGTAAATCCTCAAGGCTATATAACCGGCATGTATGACCTCACGAAAGAAAACCGCAACTTCAGTCCGGCCGACAAGCCTTCGCCGTTGCTGGCTCTTTATGATGAAGACCTCCGCCGCTACTATTATCCGGTAAAAGCGCGGTATTCCGGCGGAAAATATAAGCTCGAATATGAAAACGGATCGGTAGCAACCATAAAGGTTGACACGAAAGACAAATACATAAGATTTGAACTCGAAGACCTCACCAACCGCGAGAACATAGGCGGCGTGCAGTGGGGCAACTACTATACCAACATTACCAATCTTCTGGGCGAGATTATCGGCGTGGCCCGCGATACGACCGAAAGCGTGCACTATTCAATCGGTGTGCTCGCTCTCGATGATAATACGATTGGCGGTCTGTCGCATTTCACTTCAGAAACCGGGTCGGGCGGATATATAGTCCACACGCCCGATGCCGAGCGCTATCCGCTGCCGGTGTCGCTGAGGGAGGGGCAGCAGTTCACCCTCGGTGGCGACGGCATAAGCGACGTAGCGTTCTATAATCGTCGGGAACCGTATTTCCGTATGCTCTACGGAAATGCTGCAGGTGTCGACGAAAGCGGCCGCATAGACATCCGCTATCATTCGCGCGACCGACGCAAAGGTCGGCTCATCTATTCGCCCGAGGGTGTGCCAATCCAGCAGAACAACGAGCCCAACCATCTGATGCGTCAGGATGTGCCGGGCGTAGACTATATCGGGTCATCGATTGCGCTATGGGGTAGTCCCGACAGCCTGGCACTAATGGATGTGATTCAGACCATAGTCAAGGACGAGGGGTTGCCTTACCCTACATTTCAGGGAAAATGGGTGAAAGACCCTACGACATTCCGTCCCGACATAATCACCCATGGGTCGCTCTACGACAGCATAGCTTCCTACGCTCGCCAGATGGGGATAAAGGCGGTGCTTGCCTACGACCATCCGTTTCTTCACGCCGACCGTTCGCACGCCGGCTACATCGACGGCCGTGACGAGGAGCGCAAACCCTATCATCTGACTTCGGGAGACCTATCACACCGAGAATATGCTGCCGAGCTGGCGAAAGACGGAATCATTTTAGGACGCACCTGTATCACCAATTCGCTTGCACCCGGCACGGCAGACGGTGGCCCGCTGCCGACCGACAGCATCTGCATCCAGCATCGCCGCAAACTTATGAAGCCTCTCTCGGCCACCGATACGATAATAGAAATAGACAATCCCGACTACATGAACGAAGTGGCATGCTGGGAGGGACATTGCAAAGAGCTGAATATGGTGAAAATCGGTAAGGAACTCATTCACTATATGGGCGTGAGCGACACCGTCCCTTACCGTCTGCTCAATGTTAAGCGAGGCTACTGGGGAACGACTGCCACCGAACATCAGGCCGGCGATAACGTCGATAAACCTCAGGTGACGGTGATGTGGGCCTATGAAGGTCTTGTGCCCAATCTCGAACTGCAGGACGAGATTGCCCGCAATTATGGCGATATCTGCGGACGGAGCGGGCTGGGTTATTATGACTTCGACGGGCAGGAATTTCTGTTTCACAGCGGCTTCGGAACCTACTCGGCGAAGCGGTTCTTCCGCAACATGTTTGACCGCGCCAAAGAGTACGGTCTGACTCAAGGCATAAGATTTACCGGCGCCACACTCTCGGAAGGCTCATGGCACTATCAGAGCATCTGGAATGTAGGCGGAGGCCTGAATATCTATGATGTGAAGAAACGTCAGTGGGGCGGAGCGACGAGCCAGGGCAAGGACTTGCGCGACGTGACCTACGCCAACTTCTTCCCGTCGTCGTTCGGCGCCAACTTCCCCATCACGGCCAATTCTACCGTCGAGGACTACGAGCATATCGAGGCTACGGCCGTAGGCTACGGTGCAACCTACGGACTGCAGTTAGGTCAAATGGACGTGGAAAGCTGTCCGCAAAAATACGCTATCTTCAATGTGATCCGCACATGGGAGGACGCGCGCAGCGCCGATGCATTCCCGACCCATGTCAAGAAACTGCTGCAGAATCCGGCCCTCAGCTGGCGCCTTGAGGAGGGCGATAAGCCTCTGACATGGCGTCTGCATCAGATGGAAAACGGCAAGCCGGTCCGCACAATCGAACTCCAGGGAAAAAACGGATAACCATAAACGATTAGAACCATGCGCAATATTATATTAGCGACCGCAGTTCTGCTCGGAGCGCTTTCGGCCGGAGGAGCAGACCGCATCAGCTGGTTGCCAAAAGACGGTGTGTCGGCCGACGCTGTCCGCACGCTTGATTGCCGGTACACCGGCGCAAAACTCACCGGGTGTGACGATGCGGAGAAAAGCGGACGATGGACCGTCAGTCATTCATCAATTGACGAGGGCAACGGCACGACTTCTCACGAATGGCGATTCGTGGCCCGGCAAGATATGACCGACGCCGGTGTTGCGGTGGGATTTGACCGGGCCGGCTGGACAAGCGACAACTATGTGATGCTGCCGTCAGCCGTCTACGGCGGCAACCGCCAGCGAATCGTTTCGCGCGACTATGCCACCGGCTATGACCGCAGCGATTATTACCGCAAGAACCTGGCGCTGACCTCTAATCCTATTCCGCAGCTTTCACCTGAATTCGGAGCCGTGTCGCGACTCGAGCTGACGGCCTGCAACACTGCCACTCCGGCTTTCGTGATTCTCGACCGTCACAACCGCCGTGGTACCATATTGATTACCGATCAGGGGATGCCTGCTGGAGATGAGATTCGCGATTTCGGACTTATAGTGGAGGAAACGCCTGACCGCAGCGGCGCATCGTTCATAGTCAGTGCGCCGGGTGTAAGAGAGTTGAAGCCCGAGTTTATCGGGTTCAGCGACAGCCCTGACCGGGGGATGACGTTTCATAAAGGCGACACGGTAACAATCCGTGTAAGGTCAATCGACTTTGCCTGCGACGACGTGCCCGATCTTCTACTCCGATTTATGGCCGAGCGGAAAAATCAGCCCGGAGGGAGTGGACGCGATGTCAGAAATCTGATGCCGATGAGCCACGTACGCCAAGTGATGATGAAGGATATTGATCGTCGTTACCGGGCCGACAGCATCGTTGAATTTTACTGCCCCGAGAACGCAGACTGGATTTCGTATGGATGGGTAGGCGGCCTGATGAACACCTTTCCGGCCCTTGCCGAAGGCGATGAAGAGCACCGTCGCAGAGTGGTCAATACGTTCGACTTCGGACTAAGCCACGGCGGTGGAGCGAGCGGCTATTTCTACGACGTGGTTGGCGCCGACGGTGATGTAGTAAGGCGCGACGCATCGGAAAGAATCCCTGAAATCGGACTTACACGCAAGAATGCCGATATGCTCTACTGGATGGTGAAGCAGTTAATGCTCATGGACCGTCAGGGCCACCGCTCGGAGATAAAACCGGAGTGGGAGGCCCGCGTGAAGCGGCTTGCAGATGCTTTCGTCGACACATGGCGCCGCCACGCTACGTGGGGAAACTATATCAATGTCGAGACGGGCGATATAGCTGTCTACAACACTACCGGCGGAGCGATGGCTCCGGCCGGACTGGCTCTGGCGTCGGTCTATTTCGATAATCCCGAGTATCTGACCGTGGCGAGGGAGGGCGCGAAAGCGATGTACGATGAATTTGCCCTGAAGGGATTCACTTCTGGTGGTTGCGGCGATATACTGCAGAACGCCGATTCCGAGACATCGGTGGCGCTTCTGACGTCGATGATCACCCTCTATGAGCTGACGGGTGAGGAGCCATATCTTGCATCGGCAGAGGCTTTGGCGGCGCTCTGTTCGAGCTGGACAGTGTCGTATGACTACGTGCTGCCTCCCGAAACCCCGCTGGCGCAACTGGAGGCAAATCTGACCGGCGCAGTGTGGGCGAGTACGCAAAACAAGCATGGCGCCCCGGGATTCTGCACCCAATCGGGCGACGCGCTGTTCAAACTCTATCGCGCGACCGGAAACCGACTTTACGCCGCATTGCTGCGCGATGTGATTCACGCTCACGCCGAAGGCATACACCCGTCGGGATTCATCACTGAACGACTGACATATTGCGATGCAGACAGCCGTGGCACACGCGGTGACGGAAGTCATGGCGGAACGGGATGGAATGAGACCAACGGCGCAATGATGGCAATCGAGATTCCGGGTATATACGTCAGAAAAGACATTGGAGAGTACTTCGTCTTCGACCACGTGGAAGTTGCCGACTTCAATAAGAAGAAAGACGCCGTAGAGATGACCCTCCGCAACCCTACGGCCTATGATGCTGCAGTGACCGTCCTTGTAGAAGATGCGGCGGAAGCCGCGAAGCCTTTAGGCGACAATCGGTTTACAGAATGGACGCGCCGGGTGATAGTTCCGGCAGGGAAAAGCGCGAAGTGCAGAATCAGGCTGTGATGCAACACAGTTTTTTTGGCGACGGAGCGAGCCGTTTCGGGGTTATGGTTGTTAATAAAGAAATACTTCCCCGAATAAAACGAATAATGATATGAAAGAATCCGTTTCCAACCGACTTCTGCATTTCTGGCACGTGGTGTCGAATGTGCGTCCTATCTACTGGATAAGTCTCTACATAGTTATAACTCCTATATTCGCCCTAATCTACTGGGCATTGCCCGACGGGCAGTTCAGAATGCCCGACGGCGCCCCGACCGATTACGGATCGTGGCTCTACTACAGCATCGTGACTATAACCACACTTGGTTTCGGTGACTACACACCGGCTCACGGGTGGGCGCAGTGCGTGACGGCTGTTGAAGTGATGTGTGGCTTGATTTTCCTCGGACTGTTTCTGAATGCCGTCGGTTCGATGAAGTCGGAAATAGACGTGACATCGGAGGTGGAGCGTCGGAAGCGTCTCTACGAGGCCGAGCAGAAGGATAAGCTGGGCCGTCAGGTGCCGCGCATCGTCAATATGCTTAACATCTTCCTCGCATACTGCTATGCTGTAACGACGCCCGCCGATAAGCGCTCGAAAGACGGGATGGGCGATTATAATCCTGATTTCACACTGAACGACATGCGCGACATGTTCAAACCGTCGGGTCTTGAGATTGACAACAGCACGCTTCCTGCTGTGGACCGATTGCTCACGGCTGCCCGCAATGCCTCGCTGATGCTCGACTCGATTCAGAATTCAGTCGACCTGCGCCAATGGCCGCAAGTGCTTGAGGATAGCTTCTCGTTTGTGGCGGGAGTTCAGATGTTCAGCCTGTCGGAGTCGACCGCTCATTCGCTGCCGGTTGATACGGGAGGCGTTCCGTCGGATGAGGCCGCAGCCCGCGAGACTACGCTCGCTCAGGAGATTGCCGACTGGAAAGGCGGAATGGATTTTAAAGATGCTCCGGCATTGAAGCCTGTCGGTGAATTGTGTAATTTCATCCGCCAGAATGCGAAGCTGGCTCTCGATCTGGAGTCGCAGCTGAGCTCTTTGGCCGGGTCGGCACAGTGAGCGTAACTGTCAGAGAAGCTACCCTCACCATCCGGATATAAACAAGGCGGTGTGTCAAACAATCGAGTTTCGACACACCGCCTTTGTTGTGGCTACTGTATGTGTTCAAGTTAGTTGGCGAGGGCTTTGAGAACTTCGGCGAGGAAGGCAGCGCGATGTTCGGGGGAGCCTGATGAGGTCTGGTCGCAGTTGAACCATTCTACCTGATTCATGCCGACGGTCTCGAATACGAGCGGCTTGAGATAGCCATCGATAAACGGAGCCATTACGTCGGTAGACTGCTGCGAGGTGGTGATAACCGTGGTGCGGTCGATTGAGAGGCAGGGCATGAGTGAGCCTTCCGGCGAAGTTTCGTAGACGATTCCTTTGAGGAAGGTTTTATCAAAGAAACCCTTGAGCATTGCGGGCATCATTCCCCACCATATCGGGAAGATGAATATGATGTGGGATGTCTGACGGAGTATTTCATCGTAGTGCTTCACCTGGTCGCTTGTCGTGCCGCCGTGGGAGTAAAGGGCAAGGTCGCTGACGCCAAGCACAGGATCGAAATGCTCGTTGTAGAGGTTGATGACCTGAAACTCGCGGCCGAGGTCGGTGAGCTCCTTTGTCACGGCTTCGAGGATTGAATGATTGAAGCTCTTGTCGTAGGGATGGCAATAGACGATTGTAATCATGACGGAATAGGTTTAAAAAGGTTGATGCACAATTATACGTCTATATAACAGCCGGAGACCGGACTAAGTTCCGGCCTCCGGGGCGATTAGTATGAAAAATGTTGCTGAGATGTCGGTCAGGGATGCCTCTTAATCGCCGGGGGGTGACGATTGGCGGGCGCGCCAGTACTCGACGACGCTATCGATGTCGATTCCGAGCATATCCATTTCGGCAAAGAGTTGCTGAAGTGTTTCGGAGAAGAACTGCTCGCGGCGCAGACGGTCGACCTGCTGCTCGGCATCGGCTGCAAGGAAGTAGCCCATGCCTCGTTTGGGATAGATTATCCCGGCATTCTGCAGGAAGTCGAAGGCTTTGAGCACGGTGTGGGTGTTGACAGCCATCTGCAGGGCCATCTCGCGCACGGAAGGCACTTTCTGTTCAGGCAGCCACCGCCGCGTCAGTATGCAGGCAAAGCAGTAGTCGACTATCTGACGGTAAATAGGTTTGTCGGTTTTGAAATCCATGAAGAGCGCGAGCTGGTTAATATTGATTGCGACGGATAGTGCGGGCGGTGAGCCAGCAGAATAATACGTCGATTGCCGTGGCAAAAGTGCAGACAATCCATGTGATTGGGAGAATCATATTGACGAACTGTTCTTTTGCGAATGTTTCAGGCGTCCCGTTGGATATGAAGTCGTGGACAACAAACCAGATGCCTATTGCAACTCCGAACAGCGCGGGCACCGTAATTGCGACTACGGTCCAGATTATCGAGTAGAGCACACGGCGTTTCTTGATTTTGAATACACAGAACATGCAGACTGCTACCGGCATCAGGGTCTGAGTTACGGAAAGAATGTTTTTCCACCACGTCTGATCACTGAGCATGTCGCGGATAATGTCGGCGCCGTCGGGTCCGGCGAGCGCCACAGCCATATCGGGGAAGAAAATGGTTGTCACAATCCATTTCGGCACGGTAATCAGCACCGGCATAACCACCATATTGTAGAGGATTAGGAATGTGGTCTTTTCGGAGGTGCGGGCCGGTAAGAGTGTCTCGATTTCCTGACATGATTTGAAAGCAAATACGAGTGGGCCGAAGTTGAGCAGAAGTGACAGCGGCAGGGAGAACAGGCCTGTAAGCAGCAGAGCTGCCGTCATGTGGTTTCTACAAAGGGCGATGACTATGCCGGCAAGTAGCGAAACGGCCGGATAGATGATTACCTGCATGCGAACGGTGGGCCAGTAGTAACGGGCTACCATCGCGAGACGACCCGGCGAGAAGCGGTCGGATGAATATGCTGATATTGAAGTCATGATTGAGCGTCGGAGTTAAGGATTGACAAAAGGCGGTCGCGACTTGGCGAATGAAGAGCCGAATAGAAGAGGAGGAAGTCGAGGTCGGTGGGATTTTCGGGGTCGGCCGGGATGATGGCGTGGAACAAACCCTGAAGCTGCGTCGAGTATAGCGCGCCATCGACGGGAAGACGGTCGGTGACGAAGCCCAGACGGCGAGTGATGTCCCATGTGTTCATGGCTGTGAGCAGACGTCCGCGGTTGATGACCATGACTCCTTCGATGAGGTTCATGAAGTCCCAGACAACGTGGGTGGAGATGATTACGGTCTGTTCGGGCCGGATGAAGCGACCGAGAAGTTCGAGCAGAATCTGACGCGACGATATGTCGAGGCCATTGGCGGGTTCGTCGAGCAGCAGTATGTCGGTCTGCAGAGCCAGAGCGTAGGCGAGCTGTGCTTTCTTGCGGTTGCCGAGAGAGAGGTGAGATAGTTTCTCGTAACCGTTCATGCCGAACGCGTCGAGGCACTGGCGGAGTACTTCGGAGGAGAAGTGGGGGTAGAAGTCGGCGGAGCGGCTCACCATCTCGTTGATTGACGAAGAGGGAAAGAGGGTTTCGTCGGCAAGCAGAAACACTTTCGAAAGCGTGGCGGGGGAGCGGAGCGATGTGTCGACACCGTCGATCAGACAAACGCCTGAAGTGGGAAAACGCAGCCCGGCTATTATATGGAGCAGTGTGGTCTTTCCGGCTCCGTTTTCGCCAAGAAGCAGATGCAGACCAGCGGGAACGGAGACCGATACGTCGGAAAGAGCTTGATCGTCTTTGCGGTAGCTATAGGAAACGTTGTTGAGCTGAAGCATGATTGGTTGATAGGGGAGTGGGTGATGAGAAAGTTATTTTACGGGTTCGACGTCGTAGCCTTCGGAGCGGAGGAGACTGATGAGACCCTGCGCACCGGGCAGATGGCCGGCTCCGACGGCGATAAACATCGGGGTGGTGGTGAGGGCTCCTACGAGGAAGCTTACCCAGGCTCGGTTGCGATTGTAGATGAGACGGGTTGCTTCATCGTCGGTCATGCCGTTGTCGGGGTCCATCATGATGTCGTGCATGGCATCGAGATTGCCCGCAATGTAAGCATTGGCAAGGTCGACAGCGAGCTGTCGCGACGACTCGTCGAGGCGGACGCTCTTCATCAGGTCGGCAGCCTGCTGGGTCAGTGGAGAGCCGTAAAGCATACCAATCTGATAGGCTACGGTTTCGAGGCCGCCGATGCGCTTGCCGAGCATGGAGCCTTTTTCCTGAATGACGCCGTCGAGCTGGCGCATGGGGTTGAAGCCGGGAAATACGGTGGCTGCGCGCAACGCCTCAAGCTGAGTTGACAGCATGGCGGGTTTGAATGCGTTGAGCATTTCGGCGCGAAGCATGCCTGAGGTATAGGCCGAAAGGACGTTATTGACCGAGTCGAGCTGCGCGGGAGTGAGCAGGGTCGAGAGGGTCGAGTCGGCGGGGGCCTGCAGAGCAGCGAGCACTTCGTTTTGGGCAGCTGCCATGTCGGCAAGCACTATCTCGCCGAGCACCTCGTCGACCGATGCAAGGGCTTCATCGATAGCGGGATTGGCGTCGAGCACGGAATCGGCCGGCGCCAGATGATGGGTGCCGAAGATGTAGGAGGGTCGTGTTATGCCGTTGCCCGATACTTTCCAGAGGAGTTGTGCCGAAGCTGAGAGCGAAAGAAGAGCGGCGAGGCTCAGAAGCAGGACTTTCTTCATGATTGGAGTTAAGTTTGCAGTAGATTTGTTGTGGGTATTTAGTGTTGTAGAGTAGTACAACACTGCAAAGGTACACAACATTCTTTAACTTCCAAACATTTTTTTAAAATTTTTTACGGAAGGAGCGACTGCAGATGAGTCAGCGCAGTGCGGAGCGGCAGATAGAGCTGCGGATTTCCGGCAATGAGCGGTGTGGGTTGCTCGTTGAGGTCGAAGCGCATATAATACCGGCCGCTGTCGGAGCGGAACACGATGAAGCGCGCGTTGGCAGCCATAGGCACAAGCCGGAAGTCGAGCCATCCGGAGGCTACACCGTCGAGGTCGTGCGCTACGAAGTGGGCACCGTCGATGCGCAGCAACGACAGGAATGGCATGAGCGTCTCGGCGTGGCCGAAGCGGAGTTGCACGGGTGCGCCTTTGGAGCGGTAAATGAAATCGTCGGTCGTGGCAATGATGTCGGCCAGTAGCGGGGCAGCAGCCATAGCGGGCGAAAAGCTTAGATAGGATTCGGAGTAGCGGAGGTATTGGCGGAGGTTGAATATGCTCCACAGCCGATTATATTCCTCGGGCGTGAAGAACGTGGAGATGTCGGGCGACGGCAGACTGATGGCCGACAATCCGGCGAGCAGCTGATACTCGGCAATGGCAAGGTCGGACGGGTCGGCCGGAAAAGGGAAGTCGGTGCCCAGCACCCGCTCAAGCGGGGCGAGGGGCAGCTTGGCGTCGACGTAGGCCTTGTAGGCGTGCTTGAGTGCCTTGCTATCGCGGAAAGCAAGGTAGGCGGAGTCGACGGTGAAGAAGCGGACAATCGGGGTGAATTCCGGGCCTGACGATGCCGATATATTAAGGTGTGGATCGAGGAGCGACAGTTCGTGGACAAAGGCGAACATGCTCGCACGGCATCGGGGAACGTAAGAGCTGAAAGCCGACACTTCGCCGCTCTTGAACGGTTCGGGATACTGCTCGAACATGCGCCGTGCCAGATTGGCCTGCTCGGCGTGGCCGAGCGAATCGAGCTGGCCCCAACGACCATCGGTGGCGGTTTCGACTTGAGCGCATATCCGGCGGAGGAGTTGTCCTTGCGGGGTTATGGTGCCGAGTTGCGCGGCGCGGTCGAGGGCGTCGGCTATGGTTTCGACCGATTTCGGCGACGAGGGGAAGCGGGCTCCATGACGACCGACATGATTAATCATCACCGGCGTCAGAGAGTCGGGCGTGGCAACGACGGCAGCCGGTTCGGGATAAGGAAGGGCGCTACCGCGACATTCGTCCCAAGTATAGGCAGTGGCGGGGGACGTGGCTGTCACAGACAGTGTTGAGGCGACGATGGAAAAAGATAGGGCGACGCGGCGCAGAATTGTGTTCATTGTTTGTTATATTTGCGGTTGAAACGATGACGCGCAGCAGTCGCTCACTGACCGGCCACGCTTTGATAAAGCTATAACAAACGAATCTATAGAAAAGTAAGACAAGAAGATGAAAATTTCGGAGATAGAATCACTGATACGCGAAAATAAAACCGGTGAAGCGCTCGCGGCGCTCAACCGGTTGCTGAGTGAGGACGCGCACGACGCGCGCGCCCTCTTCCTCCGCGGGAAAATATGGTGGCGGCAGGGCCAGCGCAGTGCCGCTATGAACGATTATGCCGCCTCGGCCGACATAGAGCCCGACGGACCGGCCGCAAGAGCTCTCGAACAGGCCAGGGATATTGAGGCGTTTTTCAATCCCGACCTGCTTAATCCGTAGGCACGCTCACACCGTAGGAGCGAAGAGCAGCCGGTGGGTTGAACTCCAGCCTTGGCTGCCGTTGCGCAGCGAGAGTGTGGCCATGCCTGACAGGGAGCTGACCGACGAACGGATTGTGCGTATGATTTCAGGGAGTGTGCTGACGCCGCTCAGCTGCATCGAGGCGACGGTTGAACCGTGGAGCGAAAGCGTAGCGAAGATTAAGTCGGATGTGGAAATGGTTGTCATGGGAAAGAGACTTTTTTAGTTTATTGCCGAGGGGCTATATCGTTGATTGTACGGCAAAATTAGCTCCGCACATGGGCAATAATTCGGCACTAAGAAATGAAATAACGTTAAATACGCAGATAGGTAGCCGAGGGAGATATTATCAATGGTGATGTGTGCGGGAAAGTAGGGTTAAGCGACAATATTGGATTATGTTATTAAAACGCGGTATAATGCAACGTCGTAAGAAAGTACAAGGAATTTACGTGGATTGTGCATGAAACGGGTGTGGCATAAGGGTTAAATTTGTGATATTGTATAACAATCATTCAGTATTAACCAATCATTAACCAGAATCTTATGCCAAAACAATTATTGCCAAGACTACTGGCTTGTGCCCTTCTTTTAAGTGGAGGAGGATATTGTATTGGTGCTGACGGAGTCGGTTTGGAAGCGCAAACAAAGCAGACGGTCAGTGCATGTAAAGGAACAGTTGTCGATTCGCAGGGAGAGCCCGTGGTAGGCGCTTCCGTGAAAGTGAAAGGTGCCACACAGGGTACGACAACCAATATCGACGGACAATTTTCGTTGCTAAACATACAGAAAGGAAGTGTGGTCCGGATAACGGGCGTCGGCTACCGACCTGCCGAGGTGACATGGAACGGCTCGAACCTTGACATAGTGCTTGAAGACGATATGCAGGCGCTTGACGAGGTGGTAGTGGTAGGTTACGGCGTGCAGAAGAAAGTGAATCTGTCGGGAGCCGTGGCTACGGTCGATACGAAACAGATAGAGAACCGTCCGGTAATCAACGTCGGTCAGGCTCTCCAGGGTACGGTGGCTAACCTCAATGTGGGTATTGGCGACGGCCGTGCCGACGCATCACCGACGTATAACATTCGTGGTACGACGTCGCTCAACGGCGGCTCGCCTCTTGTGGTTATCGACGGCGTGATTTCCGACGCGTGGACTCTCAACCATATGAATCCTAATGATATAGATAATATATCGGTGCTCAAGGACGCATCGTCGTCGGCTATCTACGGTTCGCGCGCGGCATTCGGCGTGATACTTGTGACAACCAAAAGCGGCAAATCGGAAAAGCTGACCATCAGCTATGCCGGAAACTTTCAGGCGCGCCAGAATGTGCACAAACCGAAAGTTATCACCGATCCTTATATCATAGCCGATACACGCAACATCATGTCGGCGCCATGGTACTATCTCTACGACGAGGAGCAGATGGCATACGCAAAGAAGGTGTCGGAGGGCGAAGCCGATCCCTACTACGTCGGCAATAACGGAACGTACACTTACTTCGGAAGTACCGATTGGATTGACGAGGCATACCGTGACTACGGATTCGCCACGAGCCACAGCCTTTCTATTTCGGGAAAGACCGAGCGCGTGAACTATATGCTTTCGGCCGGATATAACTTCACAGACGGTATAGTAAGATATGGCACAGATAAGTTTAACCGCTACAACACACGCGCCAAACTTAATTTCAAACTGACCGACTGGTGGTCGCTGGGAAGCAACATGGCCACGATAATCAAGGATTATGACGCGCCGTCGTATCTCGGGTCGAGCTATTTCTGGGAGGTGTTCCGCTGCAATCCTCTGGATGTGGCCAAGAATCCCGACGGAACATGGACCAAAACCGGCGCCTCGCTTTTCGGTCAGCTCGAAGAGGGCGGACGCACATCGGAGCAGGGAATGAGCTTCACCGACCAGTTCAACACCCAGATTGACATCGTGAAAGATGTGCTTTGGGTCAACGGAACGTTTGCATACAATTACTCTAAAAACCGCAACCGCTGGCACTGGCTCCCGATAGCATACTACGACGGTCCGGACAGAGCGCCATACTATTATAATGAGGTGACAAGCGCGACCACAACCACCGATGAGTCAAAACGCCTCAGCTACGATGCCTACATCACGTTTCACAAGACCTTCGCCTCGAAGCATGACCTGACGGCTATGGTCGGTTTCAATCAGGAAAACTATCGCTATGAATATGCATCGCTGTCGCGCAAGGAACTTATCTCGGCATCGCTACCCACACCCGGACTGGCAACCGGCGATATGAGCGTAGGTGAATCAATAAGCACCTGGGCCACACGAAGCGGCTACGGCCGACTCAATTACATCTTCGATGAGAAATATATCGTGGAATTCGACGGACGCTACGACGGAACCTCGCGCTTCCGCCGCAGCGACCGCTATACGTTCAACCCATCGGGGTCAGTGGCATGGGTACTTTCTCACGAGAAATTCATGCAGTCGCTTCAGCCTGTACTGAGTTTCGCAAAGGTGCGTTACTCCTACGGCACGCTCGGCAATCAGGATGTGAGCACGTATGCCTACATCACTACAATGGGGTCGGGTAAAATGGGCCAGATAATCGACGGCAAGCAGCCAGTCTATGTGTGGACTCCCGGTCTTGTGTCGGGTGCCCTGACCTGGGAAAAAGTTACCACTTCCAATATCGGTCTTGACCTGAATTTCTTCAACAACCGGTTGACATTCAGCGGCGACGTCTACACCCGCTGGACCAAGGATATGCTTACGAGCGGACAGCCGTTGCCCAACGTCCTCGGAACGTCAGTGCCTCAGGAAAATGCGGCCGACCTGAAAACACAGGGCTGGGAAATCACTATGGGATGGCACGACAAATTTCAGCTTGCCGGCCGTCCGTTTGACTATACGGTAAGCTTCAACCTCTCGGACAGCCACGCTAAAATTACTAAGTTCGACAACCCGACCGGCACACTCAGCTCATACTATGTGGGCCGCGAAATCGGCGAAATATGGGGCTACACGACCGAAGGTCTTTTCAAGACACAGGAAGAAATCGACAACCATGCCGATCAGTCGAAAGTGGCATCGTATCTGGGCACACGTCCTATCGCTCCCGGCGACGTGAAGTTTGCCGACCTCAATGGCGACGGTGAGATTTACCGCGGCAAGTACACGCTTGAAGATCATGGCGACTTGAGAAAAATCGGTAATACGACGTCGCGTTATCGCTTCGGATTCTCGGCTTCGGCCAACTGGAATAACTTTGACCTCAGCTTCTTCATTCAGGGCGTGGGCAAACGCGACTATTATCCCGGCGGAGGTGATCTTTACTTCTGGGGAATCTACGCGCAACCTTGGACCAACGTGACTTACGGTAACTACTACGACCGCTGGACGGAGGAAAACCCCGACGGCTATTTTCCGCGCTTCAAGTCGTATGTGGCAGAAGGCGGCGCGGAAGTGGCTCTGGAGCAGACACGCTATCTGCAGAATGCATGGTATGCCCGCCTGAAGAATCTGACTATCGGTTATACCGTTCCGTCGACGCTCACACGCCGCGCCGGCATCGACCAGGTGCGTCTGTTCCTGTCGGGCGACAATCTCTGCACGGTTACTGGTCTTTACAAGCACTACAATGTCGACCCCGAATCGCTCGGCGGTCAGTCGTACCCTCTGCAGCGTTCGTATTCATTCGGTCTAAACGTAACTTTCTAAACCACTACACAAGATGAAATCTATAGTAAAATATATTATGGCCGCACTTCCGGCGGTCATGGGCCTGACGGCGTGCAACGACTCCTATCTGGACCGTTTCCCGGAGACGTCGATTACCGAGCAGGTGTTTTTCTCGAATGTCGGTGACCTCGAATCGTACACCAACGGAATGTATGGCACACTGGGCTACAGCATGAACGACGGAGTGTCGGACAACTACATGGGTCTGAACGATGAGTCACTCCACCGGCTGATGCGCGGCGAAGTCTTTCCCGAGACTTCGGGCGTATGGAGCTGGGGCAGCATCCGCTCGGTCAACTTCCTGCTGGCACGCACCGGACGAGTGAGCGGCGACCAGGCCGAGATAGCCCACTATGTGGGACTGGCACGAATGATACGCGCCAAGCTCTACTATGATAAGGTAAAAAGCTATTCCGACGTGCCCTGGTACAGCAAGGACCTTCAGACAACCGACACCGAGGAGTTATATAAGACTCAGGATCCGCGCGCACTCGTGGTCGACTCGATTATGGCCGACCTTGATTTCGCCGTGAAGCATATGAACGACGGCACGAGCAAGACCCGCTACATGCGCCCGACCGCTCTGGCTCTGCTGGCCCGCACGGCATTGCATGAGGGAACTTTCCGCAAGTACCATAAGGAACTCGAGCTCAACGATGGCGACAAATATCTCAAGATTGCAGCCGACGCCGCCGCCGAACTGATGAATCTCGGCCGTTACTCGCTTTCATACGAATCATATAACGGTCTTGGAGCCTATCAGTCGGTATTCTGCAGCGAAAATCTGGCGTCGAATCCGGAGATTATTCTGTTTGAGGACTGCGACAAGGAACTCGGCCACCTGAATTATGCGGCGTCGGCAAGCGCCTATCATGGTCTGACCCGCGATCTGATGGAGGATTATCTTGTGGTTGAAAACGGGAAAACCAAAACGTTTCAGAGCGTGCCGGGTTATGCCACCAAAACATACGACGAGGTGTTTGAGAACCGTGACCCGCGACTGACCCAGACGTTTGCCACACCCGGATGGATTCGCGCCAACAGCTCCACACCCTACCGCATCTCGCTGAATAATTGCGGCTATCAGCAGATAAAGTTTGACCCGCAGAAATATGATATGTTCGGCTGGGGTCTTTGCTACACCGACGTGCCTATTTTCCGCTATGCTGAAATACTGCTCATCTACGCCGAAGCCAAGGCTGAACTCGGAACGCTGACGCAGGACGATGTTGACAAGACCATAAATGTAATCCGTCAGCGTGCCGGAATGCCCGACGCATCGCTTGCCGACTGGCTGAGCAACATCGACCCCGTGCAGGCCGCCCGCTACAGCAACGTTGACTCGAAGCAGAAGGGAGCCGTCTACGAGATACGCCGCGAACGCCGCATCGAGCTTGCGTGTGAGGGATTCCGCAACGGCGACCTTATGCGCTGGAGCCTCGGCAAACTCTTTGCCAAGAATCTCGACGGTATATATATTCCGGGTCCCGGTATGTATGACGTGACCGGCGACGGACTGCCCGATATAGCCGTGATTCCCGACGAGGCTCACGCCGGTATGGTCAGCGATGAAGACCGCGAGCAGTATAAGCTAACCGTCTACACACTCGCCGGCAATACGATGGCGCTGACAGAGGGCGACCACGGCTACGTATATCTGGTCAACCAGCACGATAAATTCACCTTCGAGGAGCCGAAATATTACTACTCGCCGGTGGCTGTTGACGATATAACGCTGAATCCAAATCTTGTTCAGAACAAATATTGGGCGAAATAATCTGCAATCATGAGATGCAGACTTTCGCAAGCAATGCATGACTGGCAACAACGGTTTTAATGAGACTTCTAAACAAGTGATAAATTTCTAAGGCAATAGATTGGATTAGGAGTCAAGTTTCTAAGCTTGTCAATCAGTCTTTAAAATCGGGACGGTGTGTCACCAACGGATGAGCGGTGGCGCACCGTCCGTTTTTTTGCGACGAAGGAAGCGATGTGGGTTACGTTGTTGTGATGTACGAATAATCCTCAAGGGTGTACGATATCTCCTTTTTTATCTGACGTCTCGAACCATCGTGCTGCTTTTAATTGTTACAATGGCAGCTAACATAATTTACTCACCCTTAAAATTTATCTATTATGGACGATCAGAGAGGTACACGTTACCCGACATTCGGCTTTATTACCGGTGGAACCGGTGCATTCAACGATGGTATACCCCCTCAGCCCTACGAAACATTCGCATACGACTCGGCTCTTCTCATGGCCCGTATCGAGAACTTCAACGTAATTCCCTACACATCAGTGCTTCCTCCGGAGTGTCGCGGCAATCTTGTGACCATTACTAAGGAGTTTGCCGACAAATATCCCGAACATCAGTATCGCCCCGACCTTCCTGATCAGTTCAAACATGGCGCAGTACTGGAAGTGATTATAGCCGGTAACGGTGCGAACTACAATGAGCATAAGGCTATCGCTACAGGTATAGGCATCATCTGGGCTAAGAAAGACGGTAAGTTTATAGGCGGTTACGCAGCAGAGTATGTGCAGTACTACGATACTCACATCGACGATGACATCGCCAAGGCAGAAGCGAGCATGTGGCTTCATAAGTCGCTGAAACATGAGCTCCAGATTCGTGGTCTCGAACAGGATGGCGAGATTGACCTCTACCATAACTTCCTCAACATCCCCGCAGACCAGCCATTCGGATACTGCCTCACTTGCATAGGTTTCCTCAACTTCGGCTATGCACCTCTGGCAAAATAAGGAATAAGATAAGTAATTATCCGGATACAAACAAGGCGGTGTGTCAAAATTTACGAATTATGACACACCGCCTTTATAATAAAATCGAAGAATTATGTCAGACGATACAAAAAAACTCGGCCTAATCGGACTCACCGCCATCGTATTCAGCTCAATCGTCGGGGGAGGTATATACAACATACCTCAGAATATGGCTGCCAGTGCAGGATTAGGCGCTATTATTATATCATGGTTGCTTACATGCGCCGGAATGATATTTCTGGTCTACACGTTTAAGATTCTGAGTGACAAACGAAGTGATCTGAATGCCGGCATCTATCAGTATGCGCAGGTTGGCTACGGCAATTTCGTCGGCTTTCTCGTTGCCTGGGGCTATTGGCTCTGTACGGCCACCGGCAACGTTGCCTACGCGGTGATGCTCAATGATTCACTGGGTGCATTCTGGCCTGTTTTCCTTAAGCATGGCTGGGAGACGGTGGTGTTTGGTATCGGACTGATCTGGCTCATGTATTTCGTGGTGGCCGGAGGTCTGAAGACGGCATCATTTCTCAACGTACTCATCACAGTGATTCAGATGGTATCGCTCGTGCTGATTGTGGCCATTCTCTTCATCTTCTTCAAACTTAAGATGTTCAGTTACGACTTCTGGGGCCAGCTGACGGATCTTGGCTCTGTAGGTGAGCAAGTGAGGACGACAATGCTCGTGACCCTATGGTGCTTTACCGGAATTGAAGGAGCCGTCATGATGTCGTCGCGAGCACGGAATGCAAAGGATGTTGGCAAGGCCGGCATCATAGGATTCCTATGCGCGTGGTTGATGTATGCCCTTGTCTCGGTATTGTCGTTCGGCATTCTGCATCAGCCTGAATTGTCCAAACTGCCGGATCCGTCTGTAGCGTATGTGCTTAAGGACTGTTGTGGTGCATGGGCCTACTATTTTGTCATCGCAGCCATCATCTTCTCGATTCTCGGAGGATGGATCGCATGGACTCTCGTATGCGCTCAGGTGCCTAATGAGGCGGCCAAAGTCAAGATTTTCCCTTCCAGATTCCTTAAACTCAACAAGAAGGGGATGCCCGGCTACGGCCTGGTGGTCTCATCAATCGTCATGACGGTGTTTATGTGCCTTGTGGTGACATCATCGAAGGTCTACACCGCCGCGCTCGACCTTACGAGCCTGATGGTACTGCCGGCATATCTTTTCAGCGGCATGTTCATGTGGAAGTGTGCACTGAAGAGCAACCGCCCAACGCCTCTGATACAGGTGCAGTCAGAGCGTCAGAGAAATTTCTTCAAATTTATCGGTATCGGAGCTACAATTTTCTGCTCCTACATCGTCATTTCGAGCAACCTTTCTCTGCTGATAGTGACAATGCTGTTCTATCTTCCCGGAGTTTTCTTTTATGTGAAAGCACGCCATGAATATTTCCCCGGCACCAAGGTGTTCACCAAAGGGGAGAAATTGCTGCTTTGGATTCTGATAGCTCTCGGTGTAACGGGTGTCATTCTTCTGGCAACCGGACACGCCGGAATTTGATAAATCTCTTATTCGAGGGTGCGTCATAATGGCTTTCATAGCCGTTGTGATACACCCTCGTCAACAAACAATATGACACTCGACTACGCTAAAGGACATATTCCCACACTGTTTCGCAAGATTTTCATCCCCACATTGCTGGGGATGATTTTCAATGCGTTGATTACCGTGGTCGACGGAATATTCGTCGGGCAGGGAGTGGGGGCCAACGGTATAGCCGCTGTCAATATCGTGACTCCTGTCTACATGGCGGTGTCGGGAATCGCACTCATGTTTGGAGTAGGAATTTCCGTTGTGGCCGGAATCGCTTTGTCTCAAAAAGATTATAATAACGCCGGCCGGCAATTGACGCAAGGCACAGTGTCAGCTTCGTTGCTGATGGCGGCGGTGTGTCTGGTAATGATGCTGATACCGGACCCGATGTGCGATATGCTGGGATGTTCAGCCGATCTTAAAGAGATAGCTAAAGATTATCTGGTATGGGTCATTCCGGGGTTATGGTGTCTGCTTTTCCAGATAATGGGCATGCTCGTCATTCGACTTGACAGGTCGCCTAAATATGCATCGCTATGCGAGATAGTCCCGGCGATTGTCAACATCGTGTTGGACTGGTGGTTCATATTTCCACTTGGGTTGGGCGTGAAAGGAGCTGCAGCGGCAACCTCCATAAGCATTGGTTTAGGCGCAGCCATGACACTATACTACTTTTTCAAGCGAGCCACGCTGATACGTTTCAGACGAGGAATGCATAAATTCTTCAGCAACGTGATTAACCAGATAAAAATCGGTCTTGCGGCGTTAGTATCTGAGGTGGCGTTGTCAGTAATAGTGCTTGTGGGTAACTACGTTTTTATGTCGCTTGACGGCGATGCGGGAGTGGCAGCTTACAGCATAGCCTGCTATCTTTTCCCGGTAATGTTTATGATGAGCAGTGCGGTCGCTCAAAGCGCGCAGCCTATAATCAGCTTCAACTATGGTGCAAAAGCTATGGAGCGTGTCAGGAATACGTTCAGACTTAGTCTGGCAGTGGCTGCCGGATGCGGCCTGCTGGCTACGATGACTATAGCGCTCGGGGCACGCGGTATTGTGGGCCTATTCATATCGTCAGATAGCGTGGCTGGCGTAATTGCGGCCAAAGGACTGCCTCTTTTCGCTTTATGCTCAATATTCTTCTCAATCAACATGACATACATCGGATATTATCAGAGCATCGGGAAAGGAGGAAGAGCCATGATCTACACATTGCTGCGCAGCATCATATATATACTGCCGGCGTTTATAATCCTTTCCCACCTGTTCGGAAGGACGGGCGCATGGCTGGCGATTCCCGTTTCCGAAATGCTGACAATGATAACCGTGCTACTGACTGGAAAGTACGATGGCCGTCAACTGTCGTGAGCTACAGTGATGCGGTAGCGGGCCCGATATTCCGACGGTGTCTCACCGGTATATTCGCGATACCATCGGGTGAAAAATGTCGGGGAGGTGAAATTGAGATTATAGGCCACTTCCTTGATGCTGATATTGGAGTTTCGCATCATGCGCTTTGCCTGAGCAATTACCACCATGTTAATCCAATACAAAGGGGAGTAGCCAGAAACGGCTTTTATCGTAGTGGAGAAGTAGCGGGGCGAAAGATTCTGCAATGCGGCGTAATAAGCCACGTTACGATGAGTGGAATAGTCATGCATCAGAGCTTTATGAAAAGCCAGCATGATAGCCTCTTTAGTATCGCTACTCTTTATAATAGTCTGCCTGACATTTATATATGAATCCAGGACCAAAAACGTAAGCGCATTTACAAGACTGTCTGTGGCCATGCCTGAAAGGGGGCGCTTGCTGTAGAGCCGGCTTCTCTGTTCGATTAAATCGAGGATTGCTGCCATTGCCGAAAAGTCCTGATCTGAAGGGCGCGAAATTGGATGGAGCATGACGAACTGCATATTGGAGGATAGCTTGAGCGGTGTGATTGCCGAGAATATCACCTCCAGATTGACGATACAGAGCGTCCCATTGAAATCGCTGCTCATATATTCCAGCGATACGGTAGCAAAAATACCGAGAACAAGCATGTCGCCGGGATGGACTTCGCATAGCTTTACGCCCATACGGAAGCTCGCGGAGCCAGAGATGCAAAGAAGCATTCCGGTCTGATGTTCTGCAAAATACGCCAGGGTTTCAAATCCTCCGACTCCGTCCAGATGTGTGACGTGTGGCATGGAATTCATTTTCTTTTAGTTTAATAATCGGACTTATGATGCCTGACTGAAGTTTATCGGGCCTGTACTTGTGGATAAATTGTGGTCGTAAAAGTATGTATAATAAATAACATATACAACAATTTCGATATCGCCCACCCGATGGATTTCGTACGGGGTAATAAACTTTATAAATGTGGTAGGAAAGAGGATTATAATGAACCAACGCCGTGCAATTGGAGTGGGTATTACATAGAAAAGGTTATAATAAGGGAAAAAAGTCAAGCAGCTGCTATTGATGGTGGCTAATTGCTTGACTGTGAGTTGGAGCGGCAAACGGGGCTCGAACCCGCGACCCTCAGCTTGGGAAGC
>CAYUYQ010000009.1:0-8040 GCA_964449335.1 uncultured Bacteroides sp.
AAAACTTTCGTAATTTTGCATGAAATCTTAATCAATTTTGATTATCTGAGATAAACCGACATGACTAAGGAAGAGCGCCACAAAAGGATTATCGACCTGCTGTATAAAGAAGATTCTGTTCCTGTTACCGAGTTAGTTGACTCGCTAAATGTTTCGGCCGTAACTATCCGGAAGGATCTTGCCGAGCTTGAAGCGTCCGGACGTCTCTATCGTAGCCACGGACGCGCAAATATCATTAATCATTCTTTTTCGTCCACACAGATTCGCCATCGCGAGGAGACGACGCATCGTGCAGAAAAAGAAGCCATAGCTCGAGTGGCAGCTTCGTTGATTGAGCCCGACGACTGCGTGACGCTCTCTGCCGGCACCACCGTCCGGGCTTTGGCCAACGCACTCGACCCTTCGGGACGACTGACCGTCATCACGCCGTCGCTCCACGTAGGCGTAATAATGGGCAATCACCCATCTGTTACTGTCTATCAACTCGGTGGCGTGCTGCAACACGACACGCTTTCAATCGTAGGCCGGACGGCTGAGGAGGGGCTCCAATGGTTTGCCCCCGGCAAACTGTTTTTAGGCGTGAGCGGTATCGATCTTGATTTCGGCTTGTCAGCCCACGAGTTCCGCGAGGCGATGCTCAATCAAGCTATGATAAAGGCCGCACAGAAAAAAATCGTTTTGGCCGATTCATCTAAATTCGGTCGACGCGGGTTCAGTCGCATCGCGGCAATTTCCGAAGTTGACATGATCATAACCGATAGCGGAATCGCCTCGGCAATGGTGCGCGAAATCGAAGCTCTCGGAGTTGAATTAAAAATCGCCAGACCGTAAAATGAATAAATATTCAGGCATACCACGCATTAATATTCATTATTGCCGTTAATCAACAATATTTTTCATTTCATGGCCTTTGTTTTAATCAAATTTTGTAAATTAGCGCGGTGAAGCTGACAACAGATTCATTAAAACACTTTATACACTTCAATAACAATATTTGCATAAGCATATTTTTTGGTTCGGGATTTCCCGGATTCAATAAATAGGTTTGGTTTGGTAGAGAAGGTCCGCTGTGCAGCGGGCCTTCTTGTCATTCCGCCCCCTTCATGTCCGGATTTTTCACAAACCCGCAGCTTCATAGAGCTGCGAAATCGTCCGGGCGTGCAATCGATTTCGCGCGTATGACTCCGGTATCGGAGCGCGCCGTCCCAACGGAGAGTAAATCTGGGCCGTTAAGGGTGATTCCATAGCCGACAGCGCCGCATTTGCGCCCTCATCAGGCGTCGAAATCAACGGCCGGAAGAACTTGTCGGCCATTCGATCCAAAACCGGAATTCCAAGACTGATAATACCTGAATCAACTACACCCGGGTCGGCACAGTTGACCCTTATATGCCTATCGGCAACTTTTCGGGCTATGTCGGCAGCATAGTGTGTCAGGATAAGCTTTGAGCGACCGTAAGTCTTGAATCGGCGAAGAAGCCCGTGATACGTGGCTGCATGCTCAAGCCAGTCAGCACGCAATCGCACGATTCGGCGAGTGACAGATGTTGTCACGACAATCGCCCCGCCGTCGACGATTGAAGGCAGCAACAGCTCCGTCAGCAATGCCGTGCCGACCACGTTCGTGGCCGTGGCGCTTTCAATTCCGTCGACCGTCATAGTAATTTTTCCGGGCATTATTCCCGCATTATTGATGAGAGCGGCTATTCGGCGTCCGTCCATCGAAGCGGCAAACGCTCTGACCGATGCAAGCGAGGCAAGGTCAAGATGCCCGGTCTCGATGCATGTACGTGAATCCGGGAACAGTTTGCGGAGCCGCTCGGCAAGCGCTTCGGCTTTACTGTCGTTGCGACACGCCAGTATCAACGTATCGACACCTTCCGCCACAAGCCTGCGCGCTATGGCCTCCCCAATTCCGCCCGTAGCTCCGGTCACAATATATATGCCTCTGTTCATCGCCTCTATTTACTGATTCGGTCAAGTAGCCGACGTTTTATCACCATGCGACCCCATTCGGGCACGCATGCAACTGCCACAATAGACACCCGGTTCAACGGTCCGTTGATATATTGCGCCTTCCCGGCTATTGTTCGCTTTAAAGCGCGCTTTACGAACGCAGCAGGCGTCATCAGCACACCAAGTCTCACCCCGAGCCGTTGCAGCTTGCGCGGCAGCCCGAACAAATCTGTGGCAATTCCACCGGGACACGCCACTGTCACCGACACGCCGCAATCTTTCATCTCCACGCGATAGGCGCGTGAAAAAGCTCTGATATATGCTTTCGTAGCCGAATACATTGCAATACCCGGCATCGGCATCCAGCACGACATCGACGACATATTCAGTATTCTGCCGCCTCCATTCCGTGCCATCAGAGCACCTATCGCCCGTGAAATATGAGTGACCGCTCTCACATGCAGGTCTATATAGAGGTCCAATCGAGCTCCGGTCATCGCATCTACCGACTTGAAGTCGAATACCCCGGCATTGTTTATCAACAGTTCGGGCACGATTCCGTGCTCACGCATAAAGTCCATCAACACGGCTGTCGCTGACTCCGCTGTAAGGTCGAGCGCCAACGGCAGCGTCTTTACCTCATAAAGCGTGGCTAATTCCGATGCGTATTTCTGCAGTTCGGCGGCCTGATTCGACACCATAATCACATTGCACCCTCCGGCAGCGAGCTGACGCGAGAACTCAAGCCCGATGCCGCTCGAAGCGCCGGTGACCACAGCCCAGGCTGCGGAGCGACGGCTGCGCGGAAATTGCGGTAGACGGCTCATCGTTTTTCAGCTCTTTTCTTTATCTGCTCTACCTCGCGGCGAAGACACTCCGGAAGATCATCGACGTTCTGATAGCATGCCATTTCGCGCGAATACATTCTCGCTATGCAATAATTCACATGATCGCACCCACAACTGCGCTCACCATCGCGCATACGGTTGACGAAATCGGGCTGACGCAGCAGCGCGCGACCCATCTGCACGAACTCGAATCCCTCACCAAGCACCGTGTCGATGCTTTCGCGCGTCGAACATCCGCCGACGTATATCAGCGGCAGCGACAGCTCGCGCCTGAACACACGTGCATCATCCAGAAAATACATCTCCTTATAAGGCACCGTCGGTATCATAAAGCGGCCGGCCATCTTCACACCATATTTCAGCCACCAAAGCTTCATATAGTACGTGAGCGCTTTTATAGGCATCTCGCCGCGCATTACATACATCGGCGCCTTACTCACGAATCCGCCCGACAAGACAAGCGCGTGCGCCCCCAGATTCTGAAGCTCCCGCGCTATCGCCAGACCCTCGTCGACTTCGATACCGCCTTTGAAACCGTCGCGCATGTTGGTTTTCACCACTACGCCCATATCCGACCCGGCTGCACGCATCACCTCCTCCATACACAGACGCATAAACCGCATGCGGTTGTCGAGGCTACCGCCCCAGCGGTCGCGGCGGCGGTTGGTATAGGGTGACAGGAACTGACTGATAAGATAGCCATGACCGGCGTGAATCTCCACGCAGTCCATTCCGGCATCGCGTGCAAGCCTGACAGCATCGCCAAACGAGCGGGCCATCGCCGTAATCTCGTCGTCGCGCATACCGCGCACAATCGTAGGTGAGTATATATTTATACCCGTCGACGCCGAGATTGGAATATGGCCGGCTGTGCGCGGGTGCGACATATTGCCGCAATGCCCCAGCTGTATCGACGCCTTGGCTCCGGCTCGGTGTATATCGTCGGTTATGGCCCGCAAATCCGTGATAATCTCCGGACGCATCCACATCTGGGTGTCAAACGAAAGTCCGTTACGTGTCACCGAAGCGTATGCAAGAGTGGTCATACCGACTCCACCTTCGGCAACCGACCGATGGTAGTCTCGCAGCATTTCTGAAGGACCGTTGTCCTTACACATTCCTTCGAACGCAGCCGAACGGATTGCTCGGTTACGAAGCGTTACAGGACCAATCGAGGCCGGAGTGAAGAGTATCGAATCTGAGGCGGCTTGAGTCATATTGTGCGGAATTATTTACAGTTAATAGATAAACGGAATTACGCGGCGCAAGCCCAAAGATGTAAATTCGCGGCCGAACTCACGGGTATAGCGTGCGTGGGTTTTAGCTGCGCGCGGTGCCAGGTTGGCAAACGTCCAGAGCGCGAACACCGCTCCGGCCCACGACCAGGTGAGAATCGCGAAACCGGTCCACTCGAGAATCTCACCGAAATAGTTGGCACTCGACACGTAGCGGAACATTCCTCCACGCGGAATATAATGCGCCGTATCGCCCGGACGCCGCAACGAGCGTATCCTCCGGTCACTGTCTATGTTGATATACATTCCGGCAAAAAACACGATTGCGCCCACTATAAACTGCGGCGACCAAAGCCAGCTCAGCGGATAGCGGTCAGGAGCCGATATATAGAATATCCACCCACCCTGCATCGCAGCGTTAATGAGATTAAACACGATGCCCATCACCACTATGGCCAGCGGCATGCGGCTCTTACCCTTTATCAGCAGCGGGAATACGAACGAACGCTGGAAATAATGCAGCTCAAACATCGACGCCATGACAACCGGAACGATTTCCGCGCGCCTCGGCGAGAAAAGCCAAAGAGCAAGCATGGCGAGAAATACCGGAGCTTCCATCACCACCCAACCGACGCGGTTGTTGACCGACGGCCCCCACTTCCGATTATAAAGAATACCATACCCCGCCTCGACTCGCTGCAAGGCTATGAACACAATCACGGCCATTGCCGTCATCGCTATGAGAAGTACATTGAAACTGTCGGTAGTCAGAAGCATGACGCTGAATTTCGGTTATATAATTTGCAACTACAAATGTAGCCTCTTTCTGCTGTTTATGCAATCCAAAGCGGCAGTAAAGGTTAATGCTTTGCCATATTTTTTCAAATCACAGATAACTTTGCTCTTTCTGCGCGTTTATCTTATATAGTATCTAATAAAAACATCAATAAGCATGACCGACCCAACGCCTGCTCTCGAATATCATCCCTGGCAACCGTTTATTCCTGAAAATGCCCGTGTACTGATCATGGGCACGTTTCCACCCAAATCGACCCGTTGGAGCATGGATTTCTATTATCCTAACTATATCAATGATTTCTGGCGGATAATGGGTTTACTTTTTTACTCCGACCCTATGCGTTTCGTCATTCCGCAACACAAAACGTTTGACCTGCCGGCAATCGAAACGTTCCTGCGCGACAAAGGCATTGCCATGAACGACACAGCCGCTTGCGTGCGCCGTCTCAAAGACAACGCCTCCGACAAATATCTTGAGATTGTGCGCCCTGTGGATCTCGAAGGACTTCTCCGGCAGATGCCGCAATGCCGGTCGGTAGCCACGACGGGCGAAAAAGCTGCCGGTGTGATTGCATCGCTTACCGCGACCGACATTCCCCGGATGGGCGAAATGATTTCCGCCGCCGATGGCCTCGAAATATGGCGCATGCCCTCCACGTCGCGTGCCTATCCCCTCCGCCTCGAAAAGAAAGCCGACTACTACGGCCGGATGTTTCGTCACATAGGCATCCTCTGACTATCTGACACTTTCCATTAAGAAAAAAACCTCACCTACGCTCCAAGCGCGGGTGAGGTTAGCAATCTAATTTTAACTTTTATAACTCTATTATGAAAAGAATCTTCTTCTTTGATAATTACGCCTTTACGCGGCTGATGTAGCTACCGTCGCGAGTGTCGATTTCAATCGAGTCGCCCTCGTTGACGAAAAGCGGGACGCGTACCTCAGCTCCGGTTTCAACCGTAGCAGGTTTAAGTGTATTGGTAGCGGTGTCACCCTTGATACCGGGTTCGGTATATGTGATTTTGAGGACAGTCTTGATAGGCATTTCAGCGAAGAGCACAGTGTCGGTCGAAGCATCGCTTACCACCTCAACGGTGTCGCCTTCTTTCATGAAGTCGGAGCCGGTCACGAGTTCTTTATTGATTGGAATCTGTTCGTAGGTCTCGTTGTTCATAAAGATATCGTCGCCGCCGTCGGTGTATAGATACTGGTAGGGACGACGTTCAACTCTCACGTCTTCAAGCTTCTCGCCGATATTGAAACGGCGCTCGAGCACGCGGCCGTCGACCACGTCTTTGAGTTTTGTACGCATGAATGTGTTGCCTTTGCCGGGCTTTACGTGAAGGAATTCCACGCAGAAGTAAAGACGGCCATCCATGCGGATGCAGGTGCCGTTCTTGATGTCTTGAGCGTTAATCATAAAATGGTTGTGTTGGAATTTTGCCGCAAAGATACGCATTTTTTCTTGTCCGCCAAACACATGTTGCATTGTCTTGCTATTCTTCGGCTCGCTTATTAATGCGGGAAATATTTCAAATAAGAGAATATCGTTGTAACTTTGCAGACTGAAGATAATCCACGATATGATACCCGACTTTATTACTGCAGCTCTTTTCGACGCCTCCGCTCTCTTTCAGTGGGTGGTCGACAACGCCAGCTATCTGCTCATATTCGTCCTCATGACCGTAGAAAGCTCCTTCATCCCCTTTCCATCGGAAGTGGTAGTGCCGCCGGCAGCCTATCTTGCTTGCACTAAAGGCGATATGAATGTGGCGCTTGTAGTGCTCGTGGCCACCGCCGGAGCCCTTTGCGGAGCGTTGGTCAATTATTTCCTGTCGTTGTGGATTGGGCGACCGCTCGTGTACAGTTTTGCCGATTCGCGTCTGGGACACGCTCTGCTCATCAACCGACAGAAAGTGGACCACGCCGAAAAATATTTCGACCAACACGGTGCCATATCGACATTCATCGGGCGCCTTATCCCGGCTGTGCGCCAACTCATTTCGATTCCGGCCGGACTTGCGCGTATGAATCTCGGCGTGTTCTGTATCTTCACTGCGCTCGGTGCCTGCATCTGGAACGCCATACTCGGCGCTCTCGGCTGGTGGCTTGGACGGACAGTTCCTCTCGACCAGCTTTTCAATCAGGTGGAGAAATACAACGACTACCTGACCTGGGCTGGTCTTGCCATAGGAGCTATATGCGTGGTTATAATTCTGGTTCAGTTCTTCAAACCGCGCAAAAAAGAATAAGACCGACGCCCGACTATACAGCACCGTCCTCTCTCCCATCTCTCATTCCCATAATATAATTATCCATCACAATTATGACCATAATATCACCATCGCTTTTATCAGCCGACTTCGCCAATCTGCAGCGCGACGTCGAGATGCTCAACGCGTCAGAGGCCGAAATGATTCACCTTGATGTCATGGACGGTATTTTTGTTCCCAACATCTCTTTCGGTTTCCCGGTGATAAAAGCTGTGGAACGTCTGGCCACCAAGACTCTCGACGCCCATCTGATGATTGAGGATCCGGGCCGCTACGTCAGCCAGATTCGCGATTGCGGTGTCAATATAATGAACGTGCATTTCGAAGCCTGTACGCACCTCAACCGTGTCATCCAGCACATCCATCAGGCCGGCATGAAAGCAGCCGTGACTCTCAATCCGTCCACTCCGGTCTGCATGCTCGAAGATATCATCAGTGAGCTTGATATGGTTCTGCTCATGTCGGTCAACCCCGGATTTGCCGCTCAACAGTTTATCACCGGCACACTCGACAAGTTGCCGCGTCTGCGCGAACTCATAGCCCGCACCGGCTCCAAAGCCATAATCCAGGTCGACGGTGGCATCAACGCCACCACCGGACGGGCATGCGTAGAGCGCGGCGCCGACTGCCTTGTGGCCGGTAACTATGTGTTCTCAGCGCCTGACCCTACCGAACGCATAGCCGAACTGCGCCGGCTTTAATCAAGCTTCTCTCTTCTGTTTCACTCCTCCCAACCGTATATATCCACCGCTAAATGGCCTCATTTGAATCCGACAGCTTTGATGCCGACCTGCTCAACGGCACGTCGTCCTCCTCATCAGTCCCTGTCAACACGCCTGTCACTCCCAATACTACTCCCGATAATAATCCTCTGCGCACCGCAGCCCCGGCACCGCAGCCCCAACCCCGGCAGGCTCAGCCTCAGCCCC